>PLJS01000084.1 GCA_003140315.1 Hyphomicrobiales bacterium | reverse complement strand
TGGAGCTACGACGGCACGCTCGAATGATGAAATGTTCGATGGGTTCGTTGCGGTGGAGGCTCCTCGACCGCCTGAACTCTCGATCAGGAGGCAACTGACGATGGCGCAGTTTCGATCGCATCTGTTTTCGCCATTGAACATCCGCAACGTCAGGCTTCCCAATCGCATTGTCGTATCACCGATGTGCCTCTATTCGGCAATCAACGGCTTCGCGAACGATTGGCACTTTGTGCACTACGGCAAGCTTGCCTCGGGCGGTGCCGGGCTCGTGATGGTGGAAGCGACGGCGGTGGAGCCCGAAGGACGAATTACGCACGGTTGCACCGGTCTGTGGTGTGACAACCAGATCGAGCCGCTACGCCGCATCGCGTCATTCATCCGAAGCGAAGGCGCAATTCCCGGAATTCAACTCGCCCACGCCGGGCGCAAGGCAAGCAGTCAGAGGCCGTGGGAAGGCGGTGAAGCGCTAGGCGACGAAGAGGTCGCGCGCGATGAAGGACCATGGCGGATGGTTGCGCCCTCTGCGATTGCCGCAAACCCGAAGCGTGCGGTACCGGACGCCTTAGAAGAAGACGAAATGCACCGGATCGTTCACGCGTGGGGCGAGGCGACACGCCGGGCGCGCGCCTGCGGCTTCGACGTCATGGAAATTCACGGCGCTCACGGCTATCTGGTCCACTCTTTTCTCTCTGGGGTGAGCAACCGCCGCGTCGACGCCTATGGCGGAAGCCTCGAGAATCGAATGCGCTATCCCCTGGAAATCGCGCAAGCCGTGCGGCGTGAATGGCCAGACGACAGAGCGGCGTTCTTTCGGGTTTCGGCGATCGACGGTTTGCCTGACAGCTGGACGATGGCAGATACACTGATATTCTCGCAGAAGCTTCGCGATGTCGGGTATGACGTGATCGATTGCTCGTCTGGCGGTATCGACACCGAGCGATCGCGCTCCGTTGCCACGTCGCTGACGCGCCGCCCCGGCTTTCAGGTGCCATTCGCCGAGGAGGTTCGCCAACAACTCAGCATGATGACGGCCGCCGTCGGCCTCATCGTCAATCCTAAGCATGCGGAATCGATCCTGCAGGAAAAGCGTGCCGATCTCATTTGTCTTGGACGCGAGCTGCTGTTCAACCCGCAATGGCCGCTTCACGCCGTTCTAGAGCTCGAAGGTGAGAACGGCTACGACATCTGGCCTCCACAATATGAATGGGGATTGCGCAAACGCGCCCAATGGGCCGCGGCCTACCGGCAAACAGAGACTCAAGCTGCGGAATAGGTGAGGATCGCGGCGGCGATGATGCCAAGGCGTTGTCTCATCATGGTAGCACAAGTTTCCGTCAGCCGACTCTTGTTTTCTATAACTTTCTCCGGACAATAGACTTGGAATGCGAACCTCAGGGGGGCATATGACTTCCGCAATTTCTAAAGCGCCGGTCGACGAAGGCCGTCGGCGCGCTGCGATCGTCGCCGGCGTGATCGGCAATGTGCTCGAATGGTATGATTTCGCGGTCTACGGATACTTTGTCTCGACCATCGCCCAGCTATTCTTTCCGTCGGGCGATCCAATCGTCTCGATTCTTTTGACGTTCGCAGTATTCGGTGTCGGGTTCGTCATGCGCCCGGTCGGCTCTATACTGTTTGGCATCTATGGCGACCGCTACGGCCGTCGCAAGGCTTTGAGCGCCGTCATATTTCTGATGGCCCTTTCGACGCTCGCGATCGGATTGCTGCCTACCTATTCGCAAGTCGGGGTGCTCGCACCATTGCTCTTAGTGATCACCAGGCTATTCCAGGGACTGTCTGCAGGTGGCGAATGGGGCGGGTCGACAGCTTATCTGGTTGAGTTTGCCAAGGAGGGGAAGCGCGGGTTTATCGGGTCCTGGCAACAGGTCAGTGTCGGTGGCGGCTTCCTGCTCGGGTCGCTGACGGCCGCGTTGCTCAATGCGATGCTGGCGCCCGAAGCACTCGTCAACTGGGGCTGGCGCGTGCCGTTCATTCTCGGCTTGGCGGTTGGGCTCCTCGGCGCGTATTTGCGCTGGGGCCTCGACGACACCCCCAAGTTCACGGAAATCGAGCAACGCGGCGAAATTGCAAGCTCTCCGCTGGTCGAAGCGGTCACACGTTACCCGCGCGAGACTTTGACGGCGTTTGGCCTCACGCTGCACAACACCGTGGCGTACTACATCGCGCTCATCTACATGACCGGCTACATGGTGTCTGTTGCCAAGCTTCCGCAACGAACGGCGCTGTGGATCGGCACAACGTGTCTTGCGGTGTTCGTCATTCTGATTCCGTTCATGGGTGCGCTATCCGATCGGATCGGGCGCAAGCCTCTGCTGGTCGCCTCCTGTATTGGATATGCGATCCTGAGCTATCCTCTGTTCGTCCTGGCTTCTTCGGGAGATGTCACGAAAGCTTTCATCGCGCAGCTCGCCATGGTCGTGATGCTTTCTCCCTACGCAGGCGCGTGTCCGGCCGCCTATTCCGAGCTGTTCCCAACCCGCATTCGCTACACGGCGCTGTCGATCGGTTACAATACCGCCGTCGCGATCTTTGGGGGCTTTGCACCGTTCATCGCCACCTACTTGATCCGAGAGACAGGAAACAATCTGTCTCCCTCGTTCTACGTCATCGCGGCCTCAATCATCACGTTGCTGATCCTGACGAGAGTGAAGGAGACCGCGTTCTCGCCGTTGAAGTAGAGCCAAGCAAGACGACATCAGCATCGAGGACGACGCACATTGCCAGCCCCGATCGCGGTCTCGCAAGGCTCTATCGGTTCCGCCGACGCCAAGCACTGCGGATAAACTACAAGAGTCAGAAAGCGGCACGGTTGTCAGCATTTTGGCGACTGCCCGCTCCCGGCTTATCGCGAGAATTCGAAACATGCGCGGGATGAGTTGCATGCGAAGAGGTAACGATCCCCCGGGTTTGCTGGATCGAGCAAGGGTGTCCTGAGATCATTGAAGCAGTAGCAATAATGACCAGTGATCGCGATTTGGCGAAGCGAGTCGAAGCGCTGGAAGACAGGCTCGACATTCTCCAGCTCATCATGAGCTATCCGCTCGCGCTCGACAGCGGCGCCGAGAAGGACTGCCACTCGGTATGGGCGAGACCGGGCTCTTTGACCGGGGGAGCGGTGACCCGGCCGAGCACAGCGGCGGGTACCAGGGCAGTTATGGTGTTGAGACGATAGTCGAAGAATTGAACGGGTCTGCAATACAGGCAGCTCGTAATAGTGGGCTCGCGCCTCTCACGACCGCACCTCACGTGATGATCCATGGGGACAGGGCTATCGCTACCAATTACAGCCAGCTCGTCGAACACGGACAGAACGAATTCCACACCACCCGCGTAACGGCAAACCGATGGGAGCTCATTCGTCAGAACGGAAGAAGGCTGATCGAACGTCGAATTCTTCGGCTGCTCAACGGACCACGCGAGGCCCAACAGCTTCTCAGCCAAGAGCTGGCATCATGAATTCGGGTAACGTGGCGGCGCTCGACGCCTGAGAGCCGTCTGTCGGCGGCGGTCACGGCGGCTCGCCACGGTATCGGCCGCGCGATCGCGGAAGCTGTGCACCAACCGGTTGGTCGGTCGCCTCGCCAATGGTACAGGAGGATAACCCGCGTGACGCAAATGCATGAAACACGAGAGCGCAATGTTCCCCTGGTGCGAGCCACTTGGGGGTGAGCCGGTGAAACGCTATCAATACGGAGCAAGCTATCTCTACCGTAGGGGAAGCGTTAATGTACACCTCGAGACTTCCGCCCATCAGACGGGTTACTTGCTTTGGCTTGCGGTCGAATTGCCGAGGCGTCCTTGAACAAATATAGGCGAAGTAACCCGATGCCTGTTGGCGAAGCCACCCATAAAGAAGTTTGGGATATGATCCGCAAATATCATGCGGAGCTCACCGATATCCGACGCGACATTCACGCTCATGGGACCGCTGAACTCATCGCGCAAATGCTTCAGGGGTGGGGTATCGAGGTACACCGCGCTGTTGGCGGCACTGGTATAGTCCGTGTTCTGCGTTCGGGAAACGATCACCAGGCAGTCGGCTTGCGCGCGGACATGGACGCACTGCCGATTGACGAAGCCAATGCGGTTCCATATCGCAGCCGTAACGCCGGACGCATGCATGCGTGTGGCCATGACGGTCACGCCACGATGCTACTCGCTACGGCGCGCTATCTCGCTGAGACCCGAGAGTTCAATCGCGTTGTCAACTTCATATTCCAGTTGGGCGAAGAGGGTATGGGCGGCGCGATATCATGCGGGTGTTCGACCGCGTATGGAAGCCAGCTCGCGCGAACACATGATCACACTGTTCGTGCGCCCACCAGACACGCATTGCCATGGACCTGATCGTAAGACGAGCACGACTCGCCGACGGACCGTCGGACCAGCACCTGGACATCGGAATAGACGGTGGCCGCATTGTCGCGATCGAACCCAACCTCGCGGCGGAGGGCGCGACATATGACGCCGCCGGTCGCCTTATTTGCGGCGGCCTCGTCGAAACTCACATTCACCTCGACAAGGCGCACCTTCTCGATCGGCGTCCGGCACTAGCCGGCCGCAACATCAATCCGGTGCCTTACACGTCCGCAATCAAAGCCGAGATTTCAACGGCGGACGTTTATGCGCGCGCCGAGCGGGCGCTGCAGGAATGCATCCTTCGCGGCACGACGCATATACGAACGCAGGTGGAGGTCGATCCCCTGATTGGAATGCGGGGGTTTGACGCGATCGAACGGCTTGCCGCTGAATACAGGTGGGCCGTCGATCTGCAAGTTTGCGTCTTTCCCCAGGACGGGCTGACCAATCTGCGCGGGACGCAGGAACTCCTCGTCGAAGGCTTGCGCCGGGGTGCAAGGGTCATCGGCGCAGCGCCCCGCTACGACACTGACGGATCAGAGCAAATCCGGCGCATTTTCAAGTTGGCGCGCGAATTCGATACCGACATCGACATGCATTTGGACGTCGGCCCCAGCGCCGAGCATCTCGACGTCCGCCTTGTCATCGAACTCACCGAACAATATCACCTCGGCGGCCGGGTGACCGTCGGCCATATGGCCAAGCTTTCGCTGCTGCCGCCCGACGAGCTTGCGCAGCTCGCGCGGCGTCTAGGCGATGTAGGCGTCAGCGTAACGGTCCTTCCCGCAACCGATCTCTTCCTGATGGGCCGCAATCACGATCATGCCGTGCCGCGCGGGGTGGCCGACGCCAATTTTCTGCTCGGACACGGCGTGAACTGTTCCCTGTCGACCAACAACGTCATGAATCCATCAACACCCTATGGAGATTGCTCGCTCATCAGACTCGCAAATCTTCACGCCAACATTCTCCAGGTCAGCCTACCGCATGACCTCTGCGACTGCTTCCACATGATAACGACGCGATCGGCGCGCATTCTGAACCTCACCGGCTATGGCGTGGCGGTCGGCCATTCTGCCGATCTTGTCGTCATCGATGCGGCGTCTCCCGACAGAGCCGTTGCAGAAATCCGCCACCCGATCGCGGCTTTCAAACGAGGCAGGCAGACGATGAGCTGGGAGCCGGCGACGCTATTGCGGCCATCATCATGACTCGTGGCACTCCGCACGAGCAGCAGGAGCCAGGACCTCGGTAAACAAATCGAGGTCGGCGCGCAATCATTCTTATCGTCGATGAGCGTCGTAAAACTGCGCGATCCTCGTCGCTCAACGCCGGTCGGGCGCGCCCCGCCCGGCAAGCTACTAAACTCGGCCATCACCATGATGCTGGCCCAAAGCCTCTCGCGATTGATGGGACAACACGGCTTCTTGCCTCGGCTCGATCCGAGGCTGCCGATGCGTGAACCTCAAAAGCCGAGCGAACTTCGCTGCGCCATCTATACCCGCAAGTCGAGCGAGGAGGGGCTGGAGCAGGACTTCAACTCCCTGCACGCCCAGAGGGAGGCGTGCGAGGCCTATATCAAGAGCCAGAAACACCGAGGGCTGGGAAGCCCCCCTCTGTCCATTATGATGACGGTGGCTATTCGGGCGGCTCGATGGAGCGCCCGGCCCTGCAGCGGCTCCTTGCCGACATCCACGCCAAACACATCGACACGGTGGTAGTCTACAAGGTCGACCGGCTGACCCGGTCGCTCGCGGACTTTGCCAAGATCGTGGAGGTGTTCGACGCGAGCGGCGTCAGCTTCGTCTCGGTGACGCAGGCATTCAATACCACCACCTCGATGGGGCGGTTGACGCTGAACGTCCTTCTTTCCATTGCTCAATTCGAGCGGGAGGTCACCGGAGAGCGGATCCGCGACAAGATCGCGGCCTCCAAGAAGAAGGGTCTCTGGATGGGGGGTTTCGTGCCGCTCGGCTACCGGGCCAAGGAGCGGACACTCATTATACATAAGCAAGAGGCCGAGACCGTCCGAACCATCTTTGCCCGGTACGCAACAACCATGCCCGGCGACGCCCAGTCAATTCAATTGAAGCGACCAAACAAAATCACGCCGCAACAGCTAACGAGGGGAGAAGCCATGACTGCGTTAGGTCTGCAATGGGTCCGCTTGTACGCGCCATGCTGACTTCGAGTGGCGCCGGCGCCGTATCACGAGCGTTTCACCAACGCATGTTGATGCGCTAGCGTAGGCGGCGAATGCGCGGCCGAACCCGCGTGGCGTGCTGCGAAGTCCGCGTTCGCCGAACACGCGTTTTATGAGGAAGCAGAATGCCCGACCGGAAGATCGACGGCGAGGCAGACAAACTGGACGCCATTGTGGTGGGGGCGGGCTTCGCCGGTCTGTATGCTCTCTACAAGTTGCGGACGAAGGGACTGCGGGCGCAGGTTCTCGAAGCCGGCAAGGATATCGGCGGCACCTGGTTCTGGAACCGCTACCCCGGCGCGCGCTGCGACGTCGAGAGCCTAGAATACTCCTACTCCTTTTCCGAGGAGTTGCAGCAGGAATGGAATTGGCCGGAGCGCTTTGCCGCTCAAGCCGACATCCTGCGCTACATCAACCATGTTGCGGATCGCCTGGAGCTGAGGCCATTCATCCGTACGGGAACGCGCGTCGTGTCGGCCGCCTTCGATAAGGCCACGCATCGCTGGACGGTGACGACCGCCAACGGCGAGGTCTTCCAGGCCCCGTTCTGCATCATGGCGACGGGCAATCTCTCGCTGCCTCGGGTGCCGAACTTCCCGGGATTGGAGAGTTTCAAAGGCCGCTGGTACCATAGCGGGCTCTGGCCGGAAGAAGGCGTCGACTTCTCGGGGCGGCGCATCGGCGTGATCGGCACCGGCTCCTCAGGGATTCAAATGATCCCGGTCATCGCCGAGCAAGCCAAGCGTCTCTTCGTATTTCAGCGGACTGCGAATTTCAGCGTGCCCGCTGTGAACCGCCCGATAACGCCGGAGGTGGACCGGAGCCACAAGGAGAAATACCGCCACTGGCGCGACGAGGCCAAGCGCACGCCTTTCGGGATTGCCGGGCACCCGCCCCCCACGAGGTCGGCCCTCGAAGTCGCGCCGGAAGAACGCGAGCGCGTCTACGAACAGAAATGGGGTACGGGAGGCAATATCAGTTTCCTCTATGCCTACAATGATCTGCTCGTGAACAAGGATTCGAACGAGACTGCGTCGGAGTTTGTTCGCAACAAGATTCGCAGCATTGTGCGCGACCCGAAAGTCGCCGAGCTGCTGTTGCCCAGCGATCATCCGATCGGGACCAAGAGGCTTTGCCTTGATGACGGGTACTTCGAGACGTTCAACAGCGCGAACGTCACTCTTGTCGATGTAAGATCGGACCCAATCGTCGAGATTACGCCGTCAGGGCTGCGGACCGAGACGCGCGAATTCGGACTCGACGATATCGCGTTCGCGACCGGCTTCGACGCCATGACAGGAGCGCTGCTCGACATTGACATGTCCGTCCAAGGCGGTCCGCGTCTGGCCGACAAATGGGCTCACGGCCCTCGCACATATCTCGGGTTGATGACGGCAGGTATCCCGAATCTATTTATGATCACCGGGCCGGGAAGCCCGTCGGTGAAGACCAATATGGTCGCGTCCATCGAGCAGCACGTCGACTGGATCGCCGATTGCCTGCAGTATCTGAGGGACAAAAAGATCAGGTATATCGAAGCCGATGAAAGCGCCGAGAACAGTTGGGTCGCGCATGTGAACGACGTTGCCGACGCGACGCTCTATCCGCAGGCCAACTCCTGGTATGTCGGCGCGAACATACCGGGAAAGCCGCGCGTGTTCATGCCGTACGTCGCCGGGTTGGATAAGTACCGGAAGATCTGTGACGAGGTTGCGGCGAATGACTACCGGGGCTTCTCCCTCAAGAGCCGGTAGAAAGAGCGGGCGGTCACCGCCGATCCCACAATTGTTAGGCTAGCGGCCACACGCGCGCGTGCCAGTGCTAAACTACGCCGGTCATCGGGCGGAGGACAGTCAAGATGGATTTTACCGGCAAGGTTGCGCTGGTTACGGGTGGCGGCAACGGAATCGGCCGCGCGACATCCGCGGCATTCGCACGCCACGGTGCGAAGGTGGTGGTGGTGGACCGCGACGCGGCGGGGGCTGAAGCGACCGCCGGCATCATCCGCCAGAGCGGCGGGGACGCTATTGCGGTGACGGCCGATGTCACAAAGTCGGAGGACGTGAAGGCTTATGTGAGGGCGGCGATCGACAAATACGGCCGGATCGACTGCTTCTTCAACAACGCGGGCATCGAAGGCAAGCTCGCCGCGACCGCGGAGTACGACGAGGCGGTGTTCGACGCCGTGATCGGCGTGAACGTGAAGGGCGTTTTCCTCGGCCTGCGCCACGTGCTGCCGGAGATGATACGTCAGCGTAGTGGCGCAGTGGTCAACACCGCTTCCGTCGCGGGACTGGTGGCGACGCCGGGCATGCCGGCCTATGTGGCATCGAAACACGCGGTCATCGGGCTCACCAAGACGGCGGCGGGTGAAGTCGCGCGCCAAGGCATCCGGGTGAACGCCGTGTGCCCGGGGCCGGTCGACACGCGCATGATCCATGCGCTTGAGGAACAAATCTCGCCCGGCAACGCAGCCGCAGTTGGCGAGCGCTATCAGGCAGCGATACCGAGCGGGCGCTATACGACCGCGGAAGAGATCGCCAACATGGTGCTCTTCCTCTGCTCCGACCTCGCCTCCAACACCACGGGCGGACAATTTATCGTCGACGGTGGACGCACCTCGACGGGTGGCGCGGTAACCAATCTGGTGGAGCGGTAAGGGTCAACAGCGGCGACCAGGGCGATCGCGCAAGGCGTGGCGCGGGAAGTCCGCTTCGTCTGTATACTCGACCCAGGTAGAGAATGCGGTTGTACCTTATTTATTTAAGAACGCCCAGAACACGTCGAATCTGATTGTAAGCATCGCCGCGGCGACCTAACCAGAGATAACGCCCTTAGATGCGGCGCATGTTCTCAGAACGGCGCTCGGGTGTGAGTTTATCAGGCACGTGCGGTCTACCTATCTCGCATTCGGAATCGGTGTCGCGCTGGCCTCGCCACTGCCAACCTACGTCAAGCTCAGTCTAGATGACGCGGATGAGCAATCCAGTCACCTCACCGAAACTGCAACTTTCAATTTGTCAGGACGCAGTAGTAGCGGCAAGTCATCGGTGAATTTAAGTGGTATGAGCCTCGTAACGTCTCCCGAGCGCGCGGATACAATGGATTTTACCTCTCGGGGCCTCGCTGAGATCGCCAGCGATAGTAACGACCTGGTCCTTGTCCTTGATGATACCGAGAAAGCGGAAGACGGGACTCGCTATATAGGCATCGACTATTCGGGCGCGCAGACGCCGACCGCAAGCCTGAAGGGCCTTCGCGTCTACCTAGCCGGAGGCGACGAGCCGCCG
>PLJS01000051.1 GCA_003140315.1 Hyphomicrobiales bacterium | reverse complement strand
GCGAAGCGAGCCTCGAAGGATGCGGGCGGAGGTTCGGGCCGTCCTTCGAGGGCCGCTGCGCGGCCACCTCAGGACGACGACATCAGGCAATCACGCCCATGACATCGGACTCCTTCATGATCAGGAGCTCCTCGCCGTCGATCTTCACCTCGGTCCCGCCCCACTTGCCGAACAGCACGCGGTCGCCGGCCTTCAGGTCGATCGGGATCAGCTTGCCGGCCTCGTCACGCCCGCCGGGGCCGACGGCGATGATCTCGCCTTCCGACGGCTTCTCCTTGACGGTGTCGGGGATGATGATGCCGCCCTTGGTCTTCTCCTCGGCCGTGATGCGGCGGACGACAATGCGATCGTGCAGGGGACGGAACTTGAGCTTGGCCATGTCTTCCTCGTCGGCGCGCCCGGCGCGCGGATAAACGGTGACGTCAGGACCGAAAACGGTCGATGGGAAACGCCCTTAGCACTCCATTAGAGTGAGTGCCAATGGCTGCCGGCAAATAGGGCGTCCGCCCCCGTCCTGTCAAGGCGGCCGCCGAGAGCGGATGGTTAACCCGTTGGTGCTATTTGCAACATTGAAGGGGTGGGTCCGTTAGCCCGGGGTCCGCCTTGCGCTGAACCTCGATGATGCGCAGAGTCGTATCTTGGAGGACGAGGAGGCCTGTAATGGTCGGTTTTCGCCTGCGTCCGTTGCCTTCGGCGACGGTGGCTGTTGTTGCGGTGCTGCTTCTGGCCGGCTGCGCGTCGCAGATGTCGACCGCTCCGGCGCCCGAGGCCGCGGCTCCGAGCGGACCGCCGCTGCCCTCCAGCATTCCGGCGGAGAACTTGGTCGGCCGATGGGGCCTCGCCGCCTACCATAAGCCGGAAGACCGCGCCCGCACCGAGGCCGCGGCCCGCGGCCAGTGCAAGCAGCCCTACACCATCACGCGCGGCCCGACCGGCGGTGTGATCATGCATCTCGCCGACCAGTCCCAGCCGACTGAGCTGATCCTCAAGGGCGGGCCCAACGGGCAGAATTTCGTCGGGCCGCCCGCTCAGCCGGGCGGCGCGCAGCTTGATCGTGAAATCACCTCGTTCGACGGCAACGTCGTGGTCCTGCGTTGGGTCGACCAGGAGGTCGCGGGCCGCTACGGCACCATGGTCTATGTGCGCTGCGGCGCGACGCCGGATACTCCCAAGAAGCGGCCGGTGGCCAAGAAGAAAGCCCCAGCGGCCCCACCACCCGCAGCCGAGAAGAAAGGCTAGCGCGCCGCCGCCAGCGTCTGCCAAATAGGCTGATGCCGGCTATCCGCGATTTCGTTTTCGGCCCCTGGCGCGCCGTTACGGTGCTCGGCGTCACGCAGATCATCGCCTGGGGCGCGATCTTCTATCCGCCCGTTTTGATGATGCCGCTGATCGCGGCCGATCGCGGCTTCTCTTTCACCTTCGCGATGGGGGGGTTCTCGGCGGGCCTTCTGGCGGCGGGGTTCATCTCGCCGACCATCGGCATGCTGATCGACCATCATGGCGGCCACCGCGTGATGCCGTTCGGCTCGCTCGCCGGCGCGGTCGGGCTTGTCGCGCTGGTCTATGCCCGTCACCCGATCGCCTACCTTGCCGTATGGGTCCTGCTCGGTGTTGCGATGGCGGCGTCGTTGTACGACCCGGCCTTCGCGACGCTCGGGCGCATCTTCGGAGCGCGGGCGCGCCAGCCGATCACGGCCTTGACGCTTGCGGGCGGTTTTGCCTCGACGGTGAGCTGGCCCGCGACTTACGCGCTGATCCAGCGCGTCGGCTGGGAGAACACGTACCTTATCTACGCCGCCCTGCTCGCCTGCATTGCGGCGCCGCTGCATGCCTTCGCGCTGCCGCGTATGCGTGCCGAGCCGGATATTCCCGTCCCGGGCAGCGTCGCGTCGCGGCCCGCTCCGCTACCGGCGAAAGGTGCCGTCTTCGTCCTCGTCGCGGCGGCGTTTGCGTCCTATGCGTTCGTGCCCTCAGGGCTCTCCACGCATCTCCTGGCGATCTTCAAGCGGCTCGGCATCGATGCCGGGACGGCCGTCATCATCGGCAGCCTGTTTGGTCCGTCGCAGGTCGCGGCCCGCCTGTGCGAATTCATTTTCGCGCGCAATGTGCACCCGCTGTGGATCGCGCGGTTTGCCGTCGGGATGCTCGTCGCCGCATTCGTCATGCTGTGGCTGGTCGGCCTGTCGACTCCCGTCGCGTTTGCATTCGCGGTGATGTTCGGTATTGCGAATGGGCTGCTCACGATCGCGCGTGGCGCCGTGCCGCTCGCGCTGTTCGGCGCCGTCGGCTATGGCCGGATCATCGGCCGCATCGCCGGGCCTGCGCTCATCGTGACCTCGATCGCGCCGGTCGTGGTCGCCTTCATCGCGGAGCGCGCATCGGACCGCTGGGCGCTCGCGACTGTTGCGGTGTTCGGCGCGGTGTCGCTGGCGTGCTTCATGCTGGTTCGCCGGCCGCTATGACGGCTTGCCGAGCAGCGGAAACGCGCCGGGCGCGCGGGCGAGCGCGGCGCGCGCAAGCCGCGCATCCTCGTGCATGCGGCGGACCAGCGCGTCGATCGCATCGAATTTCAGCTCGGCCCTGATCCAGCCGATGAAGGCGACGTCGATCACCGCGCCATAGAGGTCGCCCGCGAAATCGAAAAGATTGACCTCCAGCAGCGCCGCGCCGTCGTCGAAGGTCGGCCGCGTGCCGAAGCTCGCGACCCCGTCATGGACCGAACCGCCAATTTGCGCTCGCACCGCGTAGATCCCGTGCTTGAGCCCGCACGCCGGATCGAGCGCCAGATTGGCGGTCGGAAATCCGAGATCGCGGCCGCGCTGGTCGCCGCGGATCACCGTGCCGCTGACGAACCACGGATGACCGAGCAATTCTGCGGCCTCGACCACGCGGCCTTCGGTCAGCGCCGCGCGGATCGAGGACGACGACACCGGACGTCCTTCGTCCTCGAGCGGCGGAGCCGTCTCGACCGGAAAGCCCAGGCGCGCGCCCTCGGCTGCGAGAAATGCCGGCGAGCCGCCGCGCTGATGGCCGAAATGGAAGTCGAATCCGATCGTCGCGCCGCTTATGCCGAGCTGGCCGACAAGGATGCGGGTAATGAATTCCTCCGCCGACAACGCGGCGAATGCCCGGTCGAACGTCAGCACCAGCGCTCCGCTGAGCCCGGTCGCGGCAAGGAGCCGCAGCTTCGCCGTCTCGTCGGTGAGCCGGAACATCGGTTCGTCCGGCCGCAGCAATGCGCGGGGATGCGGCTCGAAGGTTACGGCGATCGCCGGGGCGGCGATCGCTTTCGCGCGCACAAGCGCGGCATCGATCACCGCGCGATGCCCGCGGTGGACGCCGTCGAAATTGCCGATTGCCGCGACCGCACCTTTGATCGCCGCGACGCCTGGCGCATCGTCGCGCACGACGACGAAGGATTCCGCCGGATGAAAATGATCGGTCATGTGCTGGAATGAGCGCAATGGTCAGTCACGGCGCGGCGGACGGTGCCGTCGCGGACGCCTCGAAGTCAAGCGCGCGCCCGCGGCACCGGCACGACCGCCGCCGTTCAGCACGACCTGCGGGGCGACGTCATGAGCGGTGCGCTGTTTACCAGGCGTTAACGTGACCGAACGGCCCTCGTTCCGCGCCGAGGCGCGATCGGTTTCCGGCGCGGCGCGCCGGATCGACCGCAATAGCCCATGATTAACCGGATATTCAATCGCCGTTGTTACGGTGTGCGAGTAGGGGCAGGGCCGAGATCTCATCGATCAATCGATTGTTCGGGGCATCGAGCGCAGAATCGCGCCCGAAAACGCGTAGACGGAGCAGAAGCATGGCCATCGACTTGTCGATGCCGATTCTCGTGGTCGACGACTACAACACGATGATCCGCATCATCCGCAATCTGTTGCGGCAGCTCGGCTTCGACGATGTCGACGACGCGTCCGACGGCTCGGCCGCACTCGCCAAGATGCGCGGCAAGCATTACGGCCTCGTGATCTCCGACTGGAACATGGAGCCGATGACCGGCTACGAACTGCTCAAGGAAGTGCGCGGCGACCCCGGGCTCAACAAGACGCCGTTCATCATGGTCACCGCCGAGTCGAAGACCGAGAACGTGATCGCCGCCAAGAAGGCGGGTGTCAACAACTACATCGTCAAGCCGTTCAACGCGCAGACGCTCAAGACCAAGATCGAGGCCGTGTTCGCCGAATAGCAACGCCGAACGGCTTACGGGACGGGCGCAAATGGCCAACACGCAGCATCTCGATCGCCTCGTCAGCTATCTCAAGGAAACACGCGAGCAGGACGTCGCGCTTACCGACGTGATCGCGCTGGCCGAGGTCACCGCGCAATCGCTGCAGACTTTCTTCGCGACGCTCGACACGACGTTCTATCGCGAGCTGCGCGACATCGCCGCCTATATCAACGACATGAAGGCGGAGATCGGCGCCTTGCAGGCCAACGAGCTGAAGGAGAGCCGTATCCCGGCGGCCGGGCAGGAGCTCGGCGCCATCGTGAAGGCGACCGAGGTCGCGACTAACACCATCATGGAATGCGCCGAAGCCGTGATGGCCGCCGACGCGAGCCATCCGGCCGCCTACAAGACGCTGGTCGAGGAGCAGATGCTGCTCGTGTTCGAGGCCTGCTCGTTCCAGGACATCACCGGGCAGCGTATCGCCAAGGTCGTGGATACATTGCAGCACATCGAGCAGCGTGTCA
>PLJS01000231.1 GCA_003140315.1 Hyphomicrobiales bacterium | reverse complement strand
CAGATCGTGCGCGACCTGGTCGAGATCGCGATCGCGCAGACGCGCGAGCGGCGGCGCAAGGACGTCGAGGCGCGCGCGCAACAGGCGGCCGAGGAGCGCGTCGTCAACGCGCTGGTCGGCGAGAGCGCGAGCGCCGCCACCAAGGACACGTTCCGCAAGAAGCTGCGCGCGGGCGAATTAAACGAGAAGGAAATCGAGATCGAGGTGCAGCAGGCGGCGGGCGGCCTTCCGATGTTCGAGATCCCCGGCATGCCGGGCGCGCAATTGGGCGCGATCTCGATCGGCGACATCTTCGGCAAGATGGGCGGCGGACGCACCAAGACGCGCCGGCTGACCGTGAAGGAGGCCTACGAGCCGCTGATCAACGAGGAATCCGACAAGCTGCTCGATCAGGATCAGCTCGTGCAGGAAGCGCTGCACGCGGTCGAGCAGAACGGCATCGTGTTCCTCGACGAGATCGACAAGATCACGGCGCGGGATGGCAGGGTCGGCGGCGATGTGTCCCGCGAGGGCGTGCAGCGCGATCTTCTGCCGCTGATCGAAGGCACCACCGTCTCGACCAAGCACGGCTCGGTGAAGACCGACCACATCCTGTTCATCGCGTCGGGCGCGTTCCACGTCTCCAAGCCCTCGGACCTGCTGCCCGAGCTGCAAGGGCGGCTGCCGATCCGCGTCGAGCTCAAGCCGCTGACGCGCGACGATCTCCGGCGCATCCTGACCGAGACCGAGGTCTCGCTGGTCAAGCAGACCGTGGCGCTGCTCGGCACCGAAGGCGTGACGCTTGTCTTCACCGACGATGCGATCGACGCGATCGCCGACATCGCCGTTGAGGTGAATTCCAACGTCGAGAATATCGGCGCACGGCGCTTGCAGACCGTGATGGAGCGCGTGCTCGATGAGATTTCATTCGCCGCGCCCGACCGGTCGGGCGAAACCGTGAAGATCGACGCCACTTACGTGCGCGAGCACATCGGCGATCTCGCCAAGAACGCGGATTTGAGCAGATTTATTCTTTGATTACCGCAACTTACGGTTTGCGGCCGCGAGTCCATGGTTAGCGTAAAACTTTCTCACGCGGTGTATAATTTGCCCTGACTTTTCATAGCCGAACGTGAAAGTCGAATTGACTTTGTCAAGATAATCCTATCCGTGTCAACTCCGCTTCCAACGATAAGCTTGCGGTTTTCGTCAGTTGGGAGAGCGCCATGAAGGGTATGCGAGGTAGCGGCACGGACCTCCAGGGGGTACCCCTCGAGTACCTGCGCCGGATGCTTTCCCTTGAGCTTGAGGTCCACCGGCTCATGGCCCTGCTCAGAGCGCGGCAGACAAGCTCATCGCGGAGGCAGAAGCGGCGGTCTGTCCAGACCCAGGAAGGGCCTGAAAAGCTATCGGGCTCTGAGAGGCACTGGTCGCTAGGCGTCGCCGAGTCCCGGATTATCCGTCCTTGATCTGGCGTTCTCGACGCAGCCGCACGTAGAGCGCGCCCTGCCCGCCATGGCCGTGGCTCGCGGCCTCGAAGCCGATCACGATCGACCGCAGTTCCGCGCTTTCGAGCCACAGCGGCACCTGGCGCTTGAGCACGCCGCGCTCGGCGAAGGGGTCGGCACCGGGCCGCGCGCCCTTGCCAGTGATGACCAGCGCCATGCGGGCGCCGTCGCGTTGCGCGGACCGCAGGAAACGCGCCAGCGCGTAATGCGCCTCGCTCTGCGTCATGCCGTGCAGGTCGATGCGGGCATCGATCGGCTCGGAGCCGCGCGCGAGCTTCTGCTTCATGCGCCGGCCGAGCGGCGCGAGCGGCGGCGGGCCGGATTTTGGCGCGGGCGGCGGCACGACCGGCGAAGGCACGGCGGTTTTCACGTTCTTGCGACGCGGCGTGTCCTCCCTTGGCGGAGCCTCGGCTGGCGCCGCGGACGCAGCCGACCGCTTTCGCTTGAGCGGTGCGACCGAGCGCCTCACGCTGTCCCACAGCGCGCGCTCCTCGTCACCGAGCGGCCGCGAGCGTTTCATGATTTCGGCTTCGGCCGCGGCACCGGAACAGGCCCCGCAAGCGGCTGGCTCGCGGGCAGCGTCTCCATCGCCTCTTCGGGCGGGCGCTCCGCCGGCAGCGGCATCGCCTTGCCGGCCTCGACGAGATCGAGCTCACGCGGAAGCAGCATGACGAAGCGGCCCTGCTGCTTGATGCGTCCGGCGACCTTGCCGGCCTCGTCGCCGGCACCGAAGAAAATGTCGGCGCGCGCGGGCCCGACGATCGCCGAGCCCGTGTCCTGCGCGATCATCAGGCGGCGGAACGGCGTTACCGGCGCGTCGGACGCGATCGGCAGCTCGGCCTGGATGAAGAACGGCGTGCCGTAGACGTGAATCGCGCGATCGACCGCGATCGAGCGCACCGGGGTGAGCGGCACGCCTTGCGCACCGGCCGCCTCGTCGAACTCCGACAGGCCGGTGATGCGGAAGAACACGAAGGCCTTGTTCATGCGCCGCAGTTCGCGCGCTTCATCCGGATTGGCGGCCATCCATTCGCGGATGCGGTCCATCGACATCACATCGCGCGAGATCGTGTTGCGGTCGATCAACTGGCGGCCGATCGAGGTCTGCGGCTGGCCGTTATGCGCGTCGTAATTGACGCGCACCACCATGCCGTCCTCGAGCCGGACGCGCGCGGAGCCCTGAATCTGCATGAACAGCACGTCGGTCCAGCTCTTCAGGTAGCAGATTTCGAGATGGCGGCCGTCGAGCGCGCCGTCCTCGATCTGCGCGCGATCGTAATAGGGCACGTATCTGCCGCGCATGATGCGGCGCGCCACGCGGCCCTTGTTGGGAAAGCTCTCGCCCTTGTTCCGGCGGGCGAAGTGAGCGAGGTCAGGCGGCCGGCGATAGAGCGGCACCGGGAAGTCGCGCGTCGGAAAGCGCGAGCCCTCGACCACCGGCTCGTAATAGCCGGTGAGCAGGCCGGTCTCCTCCTCGACTTTCGCGATACGGGTAGGGCGGAAATTATCCTCGAAGAATTGACGCGCGCCGTCGCCTTCGAGCGGGACGGCGGCGAGCGCGCGCCCGCACACCGAGACGAGCGCCGCATAGAGCGGGCGCGGGTCGCGCGCAGTCTTCCGGCCCGCGATCAGGTTGCGGCAGCTCGCGAGGAACGCCGCGAAGGCGGCAGCGTGATCGTCGGCTCGCCAGCCGTCGAGATCGCTCCAGGCAATCGGTTCGAGCCTTGTATCGGGAAAGCGCAGCGGACCGGCGGGCGGCGGAAGCCCTTCGACCTCATCGGCTTCGCTTGTCGGCCTGGGCGCTGCGGCAAGGTTCGGCTCGGCGTAGGCGGCGCCCAGCGCCAGCAGCGCGCCGAGCGCAAACGCCACGGCGCCTGCGCGTCGTCGGCCCAACGCGGCGCCGGCCGTTCCGGTCATTGCCCGGCTTCGGTCGCGACCAGTTTCCAGTTGGGATCGCGCGACGACAGGTCGCGCGCGAAGGTCCACACATCGGTCACGTCGGCGACCTTGTCGGGATTGCCGTCGATCACGTTGCCGGCGCGGTCGCGCGTGACCGAGACGAGTTGCGACACGAAGCGGACCGTGACCTGCGCGGTCTTGGCCTTCACGTCCGAGGCCGTGATCTCGGCCTTGTCGATCGACACGAACCGCGTCTCGGCGGTTTCGCCGCGGCCTTCGCGCTCGCGGATCGCGGCGTCGAACCCGTCATAGACCTCCTTGGAGAGGAGCGTCTTCAGATTGCGCCGGTCGCCCTGCGCGTAAGCCGTGACGATCATCTCGTAGGCGGCGCGCCCGCCGGTGAGGAAGTGCTTGGCGTCGAAGCTCGCGTCCTGCGCCACGATAGCATCGAGACCGGCCGCGGCCGCCGAGCCCGGCTCCGCGATATCCTTCCAGCGATCCGTCACAGGCGTTACCTCCGCCGCCGGCTTGGGACTGGGATCGACGGTGCGCGACGGCAGCGCCACGACCTTGTCGCTGGTCGGGGTGCGCACGGCGTCACGCGCCGAATAGGGATCGTAAGGCGGCCGCTCGCGGCCGGTCCGCTGACCGAGCACGCTGCGCAATCGCAGGAAGATGAACACTGCGAGCGCCAGGAAGATGATGGTGTAGATGTCGAACAAGTCGCGCATGCTTTCGAGTGTCGGCGGACGGACTTGAGCTTGAGGCTCCGGCCGCGACGTCGGCATTGGAGACCGACGTCACCGTTGTTATCTAACTAGGCACCCGACGGGGCCGGTTCCAGGGCTTTGGCGGGCGAATGCTCGCTTGCCGCATCGGCGCCGCGTTTCGCCAGACATGTTAGACGATCCGCGGCGCGCCAACAACCTCGCCTACGACAGGTGATAACCGATGTCGTTGCTGAAATGGGCAATTTTCGGGCTGCTGGCGCTGCCGCTGGCCGAACTTGTCGTGTTCGTCGTGGTTGCGTTGTCGATCGGCTTCCTCCCCGCCGTGGCGCTGACGATCATCACGTCGCTCGCCGGCGCCGCCGTGATCCGCAATGCCGGGAGCGGCGAGGTCGCCCGCGCGCGCTCGGCGTTCGGCGACGCGACCGTGACCCGGGTCGAGCTCGACGGGCCGGGGTTCCTGACCGTGGTGGCGGGCTTTCTGCTGCTGATCCCGGGTTTCATCACCGACGTGATCGGTGCGGCACTGCTGCTCAGCCCCACCCGGCGCCTGCTTCATGCGGCGTTGCGCCGCGCCGTCGCGCCGGCCGGGGTCCGAACGGAGCGGACCGGCGTCGTCGACCTCGAGCCCGACCAATGGCGCCGCGTTCCGGAGCAGCAGATCGGCCGCGGTCCCGGGAAAACGCCCTGACCCGGCATTCTTGTGGCCCCCGGGCGCCTGTGTTAGCCACACCGCCGGTCGCAACGGTGCGGGTTTGCACCGCAGTCGGAGGTTAATGTGATGGCAACCACGAATGGCGGCCCGGCGCAAAACGTGCCCGACGGCGCGGCGCCGCAGCTCAACGTCCTGGCGCAATACATCAAGGATTTCTCGTTCGAGAACCCGAACGCGCCGCGTTCGCTGCAGCAACAGTCGCAGGCTCCGGCGATCAACATCCAGATCAACGTCACCGCCAAGCCGGCCGGAACCGACGTCGAGGTCGAGCTGAAGCTGGAAGGCCGCGCGGAGGTGACGGGCAGCGTCCTGTTCGGCTTCGAGCTGATCTATGCGGGCGTGTTCCGCATCCAGAACGTCCCGCAGGAGAGCATGAGCGCGCTGGTCATGATCGAGTGCCCGCGGCTGCTATTCCCGTTCGCACGCGAGATCATCGCCACAGCGACGCGCGACGGCGGCTACCCGCCGCTGCTGATCGATCCGATCGACTTCGTCGCGCTCTATCGCCAGAAGATGGGCGAACTGCAGTCGCAGGCGCAGCCCGCGCCGCCGCTGAGCTAGAGCTACTCGGCGGCCTGCGCCTCGCCGAGATAGTCCTTCCAGATCGCCTTCTCGCCGAGCGTCGCCACGAACGCGCCGTGCGCGGCGCGCTCGTCGTCGGTGACGCGTGGCGTCAGCGGCGCCGGCCGGACCCGCACCACCGCAATGCCGGCCACGAACTGGGTCGCGCCCGATCTGTCCTCCACCAGGCTGAGCTTGGCCTGACGCATGCCGGTGAACTCGAGATAGACCTCGGCCAGGATCTCGGCGTCGAGCAGCGCGCCATGCTTGGTGCGGCGCGATTTGTCGATGCCATAGCGCTCGCAGAGATCGTCAAGCTTGTTCGGTCCGGCGGGATGCCTGCGCCGCGCCAGCATCAGCGTGTCGATCACGCGCTCGCGCGCGATCAAAGCACGCTTGCAGCGATCGAGCTCGGCATTGATGAAGCCGAGATCAAACATCGCATTGTGCGCGACCAGTGGCGCATCCGCGATGAAGGCGAGCATCTCCTCGCAGACGTCGGCGAACAGGGGCTTGTCCTTGAGGAACTCGGCCGAAAGGCCGTGCACCTTGAACGCGCCCTCCGGCATGTCGCGCTCGGGATTGAGATAGCGGTGGAAGTTCTGCCCGGTCGGAAAGCCGTTGAGTAGTTCCACGCAACCGATCTCGACCAGCCGGTCGCCCTGATAGGCGTCGAGGCCGGTGGTTTCGGTGTCGAGCACGATCTCGCGCATACAAGCTCCGTTGTTACCCTCTCCCCTTGAGGGAGAGGGTGGGCGATCCGAACGAAGTGAGGATCGACCGGGTGAGGGGTATCTTGAATTCGGCGAAGAAACCCCTCACCCGGCTCGCTTCGCTCGCCACCCTCTCCCTCAAGGGGAGAGGGTAAGAAAGATTCTTACCCGATTCGCCGGCCCGGCAATGCCGCGACGGCGCGCAGGATGGCATGGACCTGGGCGCGGGCGGAATCGAAGCCGCGCGAACTATCCACCACGAAATGCGCGCGCGCGCGCTTCTCGGCGTCGGACATCTGCCGCGCGAGCAACGTATCGAACCGCTCGGTGCTCATGCCGGGCCGCGCCAGCACGCGGGCGCGCTGCACATCAGTGGGCGCGGACACGACCACGACGGCATCGACGCGCTGCTCGCCGCCGGTCTCGGACAGAAGCGGAATATCGAGCACGACCACGCGCGCACCGCGCACCGCCTGCGCGTCGAGAAAGCGCTGCGAGGCCGCGCGTACCAGCGGATGCACGATCGCCTCAAGCCGCTTGATGGCCTCGGGCTGGCCTATGAGCCGTTCGGCGAGCTTTGCCCGATCGATCCGGCCGTCCACCGCCGTACCGGGAAACGCCGCCTCAACCGGCGCCACCGCCTCGCCCTCGTAGAGCCGGTGCACGACGGCATCGGAGTCGAGCACCGGCACGCCGGTCTCGGCGAAGAAGCCCGCCGTGGTCGACTTGCCCATGCCGATCGAACCGGTGAGGCCGAGGATGAACATTCACGTCCCCGTCTTCGCCCGAATGTCCGCTTCGAGCAGCGCGCGCTGCTCGGCGGTGACCTTCGGCGTCACGCCGAACCAATGCGCAAAGCCCGGCACCGCTTGGTAGAGCAGCATACTCAAGCCCCCGACGGTGCGGTGTCCGGCACGTTTTGCGGCCCCGAGCAGTTCGGTCTCAAACGGCACATAGACCGCGTCATAGACGATCGCGGAACGCTTCAGCGGAGAAAGATCGATATCGAGCGGCGGAAATTTGGCCTGACCGAGCGAGGTGTTGTTGATCAGCACGTCGGCTTGGCCGAGCAGCGCCGGCAGCGCAGCGTATTCATGCGCAGAGACGCGCGGGCCGAATTCAGCGGCGAGCTTTTGCGCGCGCGCCAGCGTCCGATTGACCAGCGCGACCGAATATCCGCGCTCCAGGAACGCGAACACCGAGGCGCGCGCCGAGCCGCCGGCGCCGAGCACCACGACGTTGCCGGGGTCAGCGTCCCAGCCGGGATGAATCTCGTCGAGGCTTCCCACAATCCCGAGCCAGTCGGTGTTGCCGCCGACCAAGGCGCCGTCCTCGTACCAGACGGTGTTGACGGCGCCGATGGTCTCGGCGGCGCGCTCGCGCCGGTCGACCAGGCGGAAGGCTGCCTCCTTGTGCGGGATCGTGATGTTGCCGCCGACGAAGCCGTTACCGGCGAGACCGCGGAAGAACACCTCGAACTTCTCCGGCGCGACGTCGGCGAACTCGTAGGCGCCGTCGATCCCGAGCGTACGCAACCAGTAGCCATGCAGCATCGGCGAGCGCGAATGCCCTACCGGATGGCCCATGATGCAGGCGCGGCGCAAACTCATCCGGCCAGTGCTCCTTCCTGGCGCAGATAGTCGAGCAACGGCAACAGCGGCAGCCCGAGGATCGTGAAATGTTCGCCGTCGACCTTTTCAAAGAGATGAATTCCGATTCGTTCCAACTGATAACCGCCCACGCTGGCGGTCACGGCCTTGCCCGTAGCATCGAGGTAAGTATCGAGAAACGTTTCGGAAAAGTCCCGCATCGTGAGCCGCGCGACCGACACATGGCCGAACGCCAGGGCCCCGCCGCGCACGACCGCAACGGCCGAATGAAGCTCATGGGTCGCGCCGCGCAGCGCCAGCAATTGCGCACGCGCGGCCGCCCGGTCGGCCGGCTTGGAGAAGCGCTGCTCGCCGAGCGCCAGGGTCTGGTCGCAGCCGACCACGAGATGCGCTTCCGACATGGCCGCGACGGTGCGCGCTTTTTCGCGCGCAAGCATCAACGCCACATCGCCGGGCTTGCCGGACGCGACCTGGCGCTCGATCGCACGCTCGTCGAGATGCGCGGGGCGCGCCTCGACCGGAATGCCGGCGGCCTCCAGCACCATGCGGCGCACCTTGCTCTGCGAGGCGAGTACGAGCGGGGCCGCGGCCAGCCAGAGCGGCATATTACGATGCGGCCTTGCGGCGCCGGTCGGCGAGCAGTGTCATCACGGCGGCGGCGGTTTCCTCGATCGAGCGGCGCGTCACGTCGATGATCGGCCAGTTGTGCTTGGCGCACAGCCGGCGCGAGAACGCGATCTCCTCGGTGACGGCCTGGCGGTCGACATAGAGATCATCGTCGTTCTGTACGTTGAGGCCGAGCAGGCGGTTCTGGCGGATCTGCACGATCCGTTCCGGGCTCGCGTGCAAGCCGACGACGAGCGGCACGGTTAGCCGCTCGAGCCCCGGCGGCACTGGCATATTGGGCACGAGCGGTACGTTCGCGGTCTTCACGCCGCGGTTGGCGAGGTAGATCGAGGTCGGTGTCTTGGAGGTGCGCGAAACGCCGACCAGCACCACGTCGGCGTGGTTGAGATCCTCGGTGTGCTGGCCGTCGTCATGCAGCATCGTGTAATTGAGCGCATCGATGCGCTTGAAATATTCAGCATTGAGGGTGTGCTGAGCGCCGACCCGGCGGGTCGATTCCGCGCCGAGATAGGATTGGAACAGCGTCAGCACGGGCCCGAGAATCGAAAGATAAGGGATTCCGAACTCGCGGCACTTCGCCTCCAGCCGGTCGGTCAGCACGCGATCGAGCAGCGTGTAAAGCACGACGCCGGGCGCAGCCTCGATCTCGTTGATCACGCGCTCGAGCTGCTTCTCGTTGCGCACCAGCGGGTAGATGTGCTCGATCGGCGCAACCTTGGAATATTGCGCCGCGGCCGCGCGCGCGACCGTGATCAGCGTCTCGCCGGTTGCGTCCGAGACGAGGTGGAGATGAAAGAAATTGCCGCTGGGATGGGACATCAAACCGCGGGATAGGCTGTGGACCTCTGTGGAGAAGGCCATGGCCGAGGCCCCAGCGCAAGCCGCGCCGGGCTTGACGAGCGTGCCGGCTGCAAAACCGTCCCCACCGATGAGGCTCCGAGAGGATCGTAGTCATAATGCGCCGAGGCGGCGTGAGAAGCCATCATGATGGTGGACAAGCTGTGGAATAGCGCCACGAACAATCAATGAAATCAATCGGATCGGGACTGCGTCGCGAGACCCCTGAATTCCGTGGCTATCTTTTGAAGCAAGGACAACCGACCGATAACCTGTCGACTCGCAGGCGTGAGTCCAATCAACGGTCAAGGAGTCTCAATACAAGAATCTAATCTAAGCTTTAAGAGGAAGGGGCTGTTAGACGAGGCAAGCCTGCGGACAACCAGCTTCGCTCCATCAGGCAGAAGGACGACCGATGTCAGGCACGCTCTATCTTTGGCTCAAAGCCGCCCACGTGATCGCGGTGATCGCCTGGATGGCTGGCATGCTCTACCTGCCAAGGCTGTTCGTCTATCACTGCGCCGCGGAACCCGGTTCGCCGCAGTCCGAAACCTTCAAGATCATGGAGCGGCGACTCCTGAAGACGATCATCAATCCGGCGATGGTCGCGACCTGGGTGTTCGGCCTTTGGCTAGCGTTTGAGGGTGCGTGGTTCAAGGCCGGCTGGCTGCACGGCAAGATTTTACTGGTGGTGATTCTTTCGGCAGTTCATGGGCTTTTCGCCCGCTGGGTGAAGGATTTCGCCGCCGATCGCAATACGTGCTCGCAGAAATTCTATCGTATCATCAATGAGGTACCGACAATTCTGATGATTGGGGCGGTGATTCTCGTGATCGTGAAGCCGTTCTGAGGCGGAAAGGTCGCGTGGCTGGCTGAAATCGCCGGATAGTGGGGTAAAAATCGCTGACCCCTTGCTTTGGTCGCAGTCTTTTCATATTTTGCCGTCACTCTCCTGAAACGCAGGCAGATGCATCCGAGTTTCGGTCCCCGCGGACCGGACGCTGCATCGGGCCCCAGCACTCTGGCCCCGCCCGAGACCTGCGATTCCTCCGTCCTTCCTAGCCGGCGCCCTTCGGCCTCAGACGCCCGCCGGTCAAAAAACCTTACAGGACCCCCGTATGCGGGAAATGAAACTCCAGGACCTCAAGTCCAAATCTCCGACCGAACTCGTCGCTTTTGCCGAGGAGCATCAGGTCGAAAACGCCTCCACGATGCGCAAGCAAGAGTTGATGTTCGCGATCCTCAAGCAGCTTGCGGCGAAGGAAATCGATATCATCGGCGAGGGCGTCGTCGAAGTGCTGCAGGATGGCTTCGGCTTCCTCCGCGCGCCGGAAGCGAATTATCTTCCCGGCCCCGACGACATCTATGTCTCGCCCAGCCAGATCCGCCGCTTCGGGTTGCGCACCGGCGATACGATCGAGGGTGAAATCAGAAGCCCGAAAGAGGGCGAGCGCTATTTCGCGCTGCTCAAGGTCAACACGATCAATTTCGAAGACCCCGACAAGGCGCGCCACAAGGTCAACTTCGACAATCTGACGCCGCTCTATCCCGA
>PLJS01000125.1:2578-2783 GCA_003140315.1 Hyphomicrobiales bacterium | reverse complement strand
AAGCCGGTCGCCATGAAGAAGGTCGCGCCATAGATGTGGCCTGAGTAGTGGAAGGCGGCGTGGCTGTATTCGTAGGCCTGCACGCAGGTAAACAGCAGACCGAGCGCGATGGTGCAGATCAGGCCCCATTTCAGGCCTTCGCGGTCGTCCTCCAGAAGTGCGTGATGCGCCCAGGTCACCGTCGTGCCCGAGGTGAGCAGGATCA
>PLJS01000125.1:621-2552 GCA_003140315.1 Hyphomicrobiales bacterium | reverse complement strand
GAGCAGCGGCAGATGCCAGGGATCGAAGGTCTCGATGCCCTTCGGGGGCCACACGCCGCCCAACAAATCGGTGCGCAGGAAGTGATGGAGGTCGGCCGGGAACAGCGCCGTCGAGAAATAGGCCCAGAACCAGGCGACGAAGAACATCACCTCGGAGGNNGCAATGAACAGGATCATGCCGTAACGATGGGAAATCTGCACCACGCGCGTGTGGTAACCGTCGAATTCGGCCTCGCGGATCACGTCGCGCCACCAGCCGATCATCGTGTAGGCAACGCCAAGCGCGCCGGCGGCAAAGACAAGCGGCGCCGCCGCGAAAACCTTGTGCATCCAGGTGATCAGCCCGACCGCGAGCATCAGCGCCGAGATCGAGCCGATGATCGGCCACGGGCTCGGATCGACGAGGTGATAGTCGTGGTGCGGTTTGGCGTGCGCGTCGGCCATCGTCGTCCGTCTCCGTTATCTTCTAGAGCCGCCCGGATGTCGGGGTGCTGCCTTCCGCCACCGGCCGCGAAGGCTCGCGCACCGAATAGAACGAGTAGGACAGCGTGATCGTGTTGAGATCGTCCTGCTCCCAATCCTTGGCGAGCGCCGGATCGACGTAGAACACGACCGTCATCTCGCGGCGTTCACCCGGACCGAGCCGCTGCTCGGTGAAGCAGAAGCAGTTGATCTTGTTGAAGTAGCTGCCAATGGTCGGCGGCGTGACATTGTAGGCCGCCTGGCCGACGGTCGTGCGCGCCGAGAGATTGGTCGCGACATAGTTCACGGTCACGACCTCGCCGAGCCGCACATCGATCGAATTCTGCTCCGGCTCGAACTTCCAGGGCAGCCCGCCGGTCACGTTGGCGTCGAAGCGCACCGTGATCTGGCGGCCGAGCGCCCCCACGGGCGCGGCGGTTGCGATCTGCGCGCGGCCGCCAAAGCCGGTGGTGCGGCAAAACCAGTCGTAGAAGGGAACCGACGCGTAGGCCAAGCCGACCATACTGGCGACGAAGACGCCGCAGGCTGCCGCAACGATGATGTCGCGGCGCGTACTCCTCGGCTGGTTCGTCGTCTCGGTCATATCTTTCACATCGGCCGGACCAGCACAGCCGGTCCCTTGATCAGCGTCACGACGTAGAACAGCACAACGAGCACGCCGAGCGACAGCGCGATCGCGATCGAGCGCGCGCGGCGGCGGCGCTTCTGCTCCTCGGTCAGCACGATGCCGTCTTCGATGGGCTCGCTCATGAGGAGAGCCAGAACCTTGTAAGCATGTTGTCGGCGAGCAGCGCGGCGAACAGGACGAACACGTAGAGAAGCGAGAACCCGAACAGCTTGCCGGCCGCGGCGGTCGCCGCGGGCCCGGTGCGATCGCGATAGACGCGCCACGCCAGCATCAGCATCATCGCGCCGCAGACCAGTGCGACTGCGCCGTAGAGTAATCCGGCAAAACCGAACAGCGTCGGCGTGAGCCCGACCGGGGCGAGCACCAGCGTATAGAGCAGGATCTGCCGGCGCGTCTCGTCGGGACCCGCGACCACCGGCAGCATCGGGATGCCGGCGCGCGCGTAGTCATCGGACTTCAGCAGCGCCAGCGCCCAGAAATGCGGCGGCGTCCACAGGAAGATGATGGCGAACAGCACAAGGCTGTCCAGCGTCACGGAGCCGGTGGCGACGGCATAGCCGACGACGGGCGGCAAGGCGCCGGCCGCTCCGCCGATCACGATATTCTGCGGCGTCGAGCGCTTGAGCCACATCGTGTAGACGAGCACGTAGAACGCGATCGTCGCGGCGAGGAGCGCCGCCGCAACGGCGTTGACCAGCAGCCCGAGCACGACCACCGAGAAGACCGCCAGCATCAGCCCGAAGGCTAGCGCCTCCCCCGGCATCACGCGGCCGGCCGGGATCGGGCGGCGCAGCGTACGCGTCATGATCGCGTCGATGTC
>PLJS01000125.1:0-613 GCA_003140315.1 Hyphomicrobiales bacterium | reverse complement strand
AGCGCGGTGAACACCACGAGCGACATCACGCGCGGCTTCATCAGCGCGATGTAATCATCGACGCCCGCGAGACTCGGTTCAGCGCGAGGCTCGACGCGCGCGAGGGCGGGCCGGATCGGCCCCGCCAGTTCTAAACCATCGCTCGCCAAGGCCATCGATTGCTGACTTTACGAAGCGCGTTGCATCACTTGATGCGCGGCAGCGTGTTGAACTGGTGGAACGGCGGCGGCGAGGACAGCGTCCATTCGAGCGTCGTCGCACCCGGACCCCACGGATTGTCGGCAGCGCGTTCCTTGCGCAGATAGAACGCGTCGAACAGCCCGTAGAGGAAGATCAGGACGCCGAAGCCGGAAATGTACGAGCCGATCGACGAGACGTGATTCCATCCGGCGAATGCGTCCGGGTAGTCGACGTAGCGGCGCGGCATCCCGGCAAGCCCGAGGAAGTGCTGCGGGAAGAACACCAGGTTCACGCCGATGAACGTCACCCAGAAGTGCGCCTTGCCGATCGTCTCGTTGTACATGTAGCCGGTGATCTTCGGGAACCAGTAGTACCAGCCCGCGAAGATCGTGAAGACCGCACCGAGCGAGAGCACGTAGTGGAAGTGCGCCAC
>PLJS01000144.1 GCA_003140315.1 Hyphomicrobiales bacterium | reverse complement strand
GCGGTTGACTCCGCGAAACAGTTAGTAGCAACGAACGCAAGAATTGCTACAGTCAAACTGGCGGCTTTCATGAGCCCCTCTCCCCATCAGCAATAGCTTCGCTGACCGGCACCTCCTGGTGCCGGGTGGGTGATAGCATAGGGGCACGATGGGGTACAAGAGATGAACGGTCGAACATGAAACGCTTGATACTTGCCCTGTCATTTCTATTCGTCCTGTTCGCGGGATACGGCTGCGCGGCCGACCGCGGTTATTTTGTATACTCCAGCGATCAAATTACCCATTCTCGACAAGCGCGCCTTGTCGTCCGCTTGGGCGAACGATTACCTATAATGGATCTCACGCGACGGTTTACCGGATATAATGTTAAGTCGACGGCTGGCGAAGACCGCTCGATTTGTGTGATTGTAAACGGCGCCGATGGATCGTTCTCGGTCTACTATGATGATACCGGAATCGTCGTTGTTGCAATTATATCCGCGGACAAGACCTCGACGGACGCACTCGGCAACCGCGTAGGGACGCCTCTCAGTCAAGCGGTAGGGCAGAGCGCAGACTGTGATGTGGGCATGGAGATAACATGTAAATCAAGCGTTCTGTATAATCTTCTATATATCGTAGCGGACATCGACGGTTGCACCCTAATCGTAACACCAAATGTGCCTACGCAGATTGAGCGGTGCGCTCAAATAAATGGTTTCATGATCTCGAAACAATAGCCAATGCGAAATGACCAGGGAGCTCACCGGCATGCTTCATCATTACCAAACGAATTTGCGGAGACCTTGACGATACGTGGAGGTGCGCAAGTTAGGAACGGTTTACAACCTGGACTTACGAAGCTTCATTTGGGCTACCGCGGCGCCGTAATAAGCATCTCAACTCCTACAAAGAACGGTAGGAGCGGTACGCGGCGCTCGATGCCGAACCGAGCGGACCCAGGTGGCGTCCGAGGATGGAGTGCGGTCCCTCCCTCGGCACGGCCCGTTGGTCCGCCGTTGAAGCTAAGAGAGTCCACCAGATCGCCCACCTTTCGCACTCGCGCCAGCTTATCCACCATACTTGCCATGTAGCCGCCTGACGCCTATCGAATGATCGGGGGGTGCGCCACCCGAAACTTGCACGCTGCGCTTGGCGGGAGGTTGCATGCCGTTCACGCGTCGGAGCTTTTTTGAAATGACCGGAATGTTGACGAGATTGACAACTGCCGTCCTGTGCCTCGGAGCAGCGTTGACGGTATCTTTGGCTGCGCCGATTCATCGGGCTAAAAACGAACTTATAGAGCGATTCGTGCGGACTGTTCCCGGAATAGCAGTCGGTCATTTAGTCCGAACCGAGATTCCGGCAGTCCCTTGCCCCGCTGGTGGTCAAGCTGGTCGTGAGGCTCCGCCTCGGCTACCTATTAGTATTCGACTCAGCCTACCACCCGGACTTGGTCGCACAATAGCCTATTACCAGTCGCCGTGGGGAAACGGTCTACTCGGACCAAAAGGCTGGACATGCATTGAGTCTGGTGGATCCAGCAACAGTACGTTCTATATCGCCCCGCCGGGGACAACTTTTCAGTCACTTGACACCTACAGAGGCCCGATAGTTGTCCGTCAAACTCTATATGGCGGGACGTCTGGAAGGTTTGACGTCGCCAGAGTTAGCGCACGCGTCTTCGCTCTCGTGAACGATTTTGTTGATCGAGTCGAGGCGGAGCGCCGTGAAGAGGGGGAATCGGTTAGCGAACCTAAAGACCCGTGGCCAAGCGATACACTGCACTATCTCTCCCCGTCTGCCCTCGCCTTTAGGACTGAACCCAATACTGAAGGCCTAGGTACTCTGAACATGCCGCAATCAGGGTTACCCGTAAGCGGGATTGCCTTTCTTTCTGGCGATACAGACGCGCCTGATTTGACAGTTCTAGCGGTCAGGTTACCTCCAGCCGAGATGCCACTTTATTCCGCGATAGCGATCTACGCACTGGGTCAATAAGACGAGTAGGTCAATATCCCGAGGGCACTGTTTAGCACTGCGCCAGCGCCGACAACATTGCTTTTCTCATATCCTCTTTAGCCTTCGAGTCGGGCACTCGTCTCATCAAGACAATGACGGTCGTCAATAGAATTCCTAACGCTCCGTGGATGGTGCACACTCCTCTAGCTTCGATGAGAGCAACAACTGCCTTGCCAATGTCCTCGCTCATTTGATCACTTATCTTTTCCATTTCTGCTTTCTCCTTTCTTTGGTTCGCGCCAGTTATAATTAGCTGACCGAATTCTTTCGCCATTGGATAGAGGTCCAACCGAACAACTCTGACCATGGATAGCGCATGAGAGCGCCGGAGCAATAATCATTTCACACTCGCCATTGATCTTGCCACGATATATTCAACTCCTGCAAATACAGCGTTTCTGGAAATCCAACTGGTCCGCCGATAGCTTGAACGACGTGAAGAGGTCAGCGTGAGATGCTCCGCCACGGATCGCCGAAAAGCTTCCAATTGTTGCGGTATTTGTCCTGCCGCTCATACGCAGCCAGGTGCTGTTGGGCCGCTTGAACGTTCGAAACAGCTCAGCAACGACACGGATGGGAACGATATAGAATAGTGGTTGATTTCTTCTTGGGGATGTTCACAAAGACGTACACGTGGCTCGGTGAGCGAACGTTTCTCGCGTGAGGACCGACCTGCCACCATTTCGCTGTTGACCCGTTGGTCTTTACCTGCACCGACCATGTGCGCTGGCAATTCTGGTCAGTGACGAGCAGGTCAGCTCCCCGCGCGCTCCTCGAAGTGACGGATACCACGAAGCCGAGCCGCGCCAACTCCGCGGCGGTGAGGTATAGCCCGCGCATTCCCGTCATGTAGCCGGACGTGCGGGTGGAGGGTGCCATCAAAATCCTGGGATAAGGCGTGACCTGGCGGGCGATGGGGCACGAAAGCTCGCCGCTTTATTACTTATAGTCTATGGTCCGGACGCACGTCGACCCCCGCCAATACGCACATGGATTTCAGAACTGACGGGACTCAAGACGTTTGTTACGACGCTTGCGGGCATAGGCCACACTAAACCTAACTCTTGAACAATCGAGATATACCATTTGAAGACGCCTGCGAAATCTAGCATCCCTCGTCCCCGAGGGCTTCGTTATGTGCAAGCCGCACTTTTCCGGAGACAGAAATGCTAATAAATCTTACAGAATAACTTGCCTGATCACAGTCGACGCTACCGGTGAAATTATCAACATTCACGGCAGCAGTTCCTGATGCCACATTGATCTTCTTGTCTACCAATTGGCGTATGGTTTTTTCTGTTAATACGGCCCTGACAAACTCAAAGGCATTTTGGAAAAAAATATGTTGCATTGGATCTCTTTCGTAATGAGGCAAACGAAATCGTAATCCACGATCAGGTTCGAAACTAGTTTCCCAAGCTGGATCGCATATGTTGCATCGTGTAAAACGACATGCTCCTCGTTCGCAATCCTTTCCCAGATAACGAATTTTGTAGGTTCCATGAGCAACAAATTGCCCGTCGAATATCACCGTTGTCGATCCCTCTTCTTCGTCTTTTTGTTTCTGCAATTTAACTGGGCTATTCGACGGAACGAGATAGACCGAAACCCCTTTGGAAACGATACGCTCTGCATTTGCAGCAAACCCAGCGGTGGTGGCTACTAACATGAGCCCCATTATCACGAACTTGATCATCTGACCTCCATATCACCATGTGCTGGCCCAAGAGTTGCGTAACCCGCGCTCGCGGATCAAGCCGGGAACGCCCAATATCCAGCCCTCCACCTGCGCGACGGCGCGCTCGGGCGGCGTCAGGTCGGGCTTGAGGAACGCCGCGAGGCTGCCGTTATGGTCTGCGCGCGAAAGCCAGGCGGCGATGCTGTAGGCGTCGTGCTGGTCGGGGTTGCGGTTCTGGCGAGCGAAGCTACGGTTCCACAGCGCGGGATAGACCTCGGCGATGACCGACCGCCCAGCCGAAATGTCCCACCCGTCGAATGGCCAGAAATGTAGGCGGTCGCCCAGCCGCTGGCGGATGATACGCAGCCATGGAATCCCGGCGTGGGTGGATTTCGCCACCGATCCCGGCACGCCGAAATGAAATACCGATTTTGCGCCGGCTGCGCGCTCCTCGGTCAGGCGCCGCCAGCGAGCGTTGCCCATGCGCGCCGCGCCGTTGCCGAGGGCGCCCACACGAATGAAATCCACATAGGTGTGGTCATCATCAGTCGGCCAATGATGCTGAAAACCTTCGAGAAAGGCAGGCCAGTCTGGCTTGAGGCGATGCACCTCGAAATAGCGCAGCGGAAACGAAAAGCCATGGTCAATGCCGACTAGCGTGGGTGGGTCCTCGGCCAGCCGCTCAACCAGCCATTCGGCGACGCCGCGCCGCGTCCAGTATTTTCGTGGGGTTGGGGGTGGCGGCACCTCAACCGGCGGCTCGTCGCCTCCGGCTAGGTAGACGCGAAGGCCCTTCAGGCTTGCGGTCGGCGTCTGCGCGCCCGAATAGTCGATGCCAATATATCGAGCGAAGGTGGGCATTGATTTACACCAACATGAAGCCCAGTCTTCCTCGGGGAAGCCGCTCAGAAAGAAAGGCAACCGGTCCTATCGCACCACGTTGCGCGGCACATTCAGTATATTCAACGTTTCGGCTCGGGGAAGGCCGCGCGCGCGCGACTTTACCGGACCAAATTCCACTCGCCGCGCCCACCGAACCGGCACACATGAACCAAATGGGGACGGGCGTCTCGACCAGTGGGGAGGTACGACAATGCCAATCTACGAGCGACCCACAAAGTCCCTTATGGCGGATTGGGCGAAGGAACATCTCGTGCCGGGACAGACCTTCAAGAAAGCAGCTCCGACTCAGTGGTTCGCGGACCATTACCCAAAGATCAAGCGCAACACGGTTGGAATGCACGTCGAGGGAATGTCGGTCAACAACCCGATCCGAAAGCATCATCCCAGCATCAAACCCGGCAGCGGCTACGACCTTTTCTATAAGCTAGGTCCTGATCAGTATCGCCTTTGGATCCCCAATGTTGATCCGGCACCACGCTACAAAAACGACCTAGAGAAGCCGGGGATAGGCGACGAGGACGACGTGTCACCAGAGGCTGACCCTGAGGGCGAAACCACCGTTGAAGCCGCGCGAGCGTTCGCATTCGAGCAAGACCTGCAGAATTATCTCGTCAAAAACCTCGGGGTCATAGAGCCAGGCCTGCATCTCTACGAGGAAGAAGAGATCACCGGCGTCCAGTTTCCAGTCGGCGGACGGTATATAGACATCCTCGCCGTGGACAAGGACGGTCGCTACGTCGTCGTCGAGTTGAAGCTCTCGCGCGGTTATGATCGCGTCGTGGGTCAACTATTGCGGTATATGGGCTGGGTCGAACAGAACATGGAGACAACTAAGCCGGTGCGAGGCATCATCGTCGCGAACGAAATTACGGGCGACCTCAAACTCGCCTGCTCCCGCATTCCAGATGTTCGACTCATCGAGTACGAAATCTCGTTCAAGCTCCGCCCGGTTTAGGTAGATGGCGTCCGCCGTGCCGGGAACGACTTCGCTGATCGCGCGGCTTCCCGTTGATGCCGATATCAGCGGAGAGGCCGGATGGAATGGGAAGCACTTCTCGGCGTTCGTCGTCTACAATCAGGATGACTAGGCCATCCGGATACCGTCTACGAATCCGGCTTACGAAGTTCCGTTGGGCTGTCCCAGCGGAGTAAGCATCTCCACTCCTAAAAAAAGCGGGATGAGCGGTACGCGGTGCTCGCCGCCCACCCGCACGTAACCGGGCGGCGTGCGCATTTCCGCACGTTGGTCCGCCCATTTGTCCGAGCAACCCGCTGGTCCGCCATTGGCTCGAAGAAAGTCCTCCAGATCGCCCCACCTCTTGCGCTCGCGCCACGCGTAACGGAGGGCGAGGCACCACCGGCTCTTGGTCTTGTCATCCGCCAGGGACGTCAGGTCAATGATCGTCCTAATCGGATGTTGTTGACGCTCGTAAGGAATGCCCGTGAGGTTACGGAGTTGTTCGGCGGTTCTCCTAGCTTTGTTTCCCCGCCTCAATCGACGATATAGGTCGTACACCGATGCGAGGTAGCGGTAAAAGGCAAACCGATTCCTGGAGGTGCAGGTCCGCTTCTCCAACTTTCTCATGTCAGCAATCTTCGACCGCAATTTGTCAGCGCGCACTGGGCCCTCCTGCACTTGGCCTTCNNTTTTCCGAGCTATTTCACATCTGGTGCAGCCTGGCTCACTTTGAAATTAGTGTTTGACGCTAAAGCCGACTCGGCGTCGAGTTTCAAAGTACTTGTGAATCGAACTCGGAATGAACCGGCTGCACTTGGTGAAATAATGGACGTCGCTCGACGCGGACCGTTGATGAGTAAAATGACGTTGGGGAACGACTAGATCCAACTCGTCCTTCGCCCGAGTCATTGCGACATAGAGCAACCGCCGCTCCTCTTCGACTTCATCGGATGTCTTTGTTGCCTG
>PLJS01000015.1 GCA_003140315.1 Hyphomicrobiales bacterium | reverse complement strand
TTCCGCGTTGGCAGCCGCGACGCCGAACTCCTCGCGCCCGAGTTCCGACCTATGGAAGGCGGAGCGCTTGCCGATCAGGAGCCATATACCGCGTGGCTGCGTCGGGGCATTGGACGCGATCGTATCTTTGCGGAGGATAAGCTGTACGAGCCGCTCGGCACGGCCGAACTCATCCGCGAGCAAAGCCGGCAGCGGTTCGGCAGGCCGTGCCAAAAGATCGAGGGTCGCGCGTAGCAGATTCTCGGCAACGGCTGTCCCCACATCATTTCTTGCTGGCCAGTCCGCGGCTTCCCAACCCGCAGCGTTCCCCGAGTCAGCTGGCTCTTCGCTTCCCCTTCTCCCTAAGGATTAGGAGATATGTAACATAGGCGGCCATCAGAACACCGAACGCCATCATTAGCACATCCATCAGCGGGATCGGACGATCCTCAACGATCGCGACGGCCAAGTTCATCGCAGCGTTACCAAATATAATCACGGGGGCGACAAATAGTATAAGGAGGAACTTGGATGACACGTTTGCAGCAAAGGTCTCGGTTCCCTCCCGCCATGTGATCCGCTCATCGGATCGCGGTAGGCCGGCGATCAGCGGATGCAGCCTCCCAATGCGGTAGGCGTGAATGATTGCGAAGTAAGGCAAGAATATCCCGAGCAACAGGAGACCCATATAGAGATAGACAGTGCCCAATGGCGCGCGTAAGCCAATGATAAACCAAAAGGTTGCGGCTAGGGTCAGCAGAGGCAACACGACCGCCGAGACGATTATAAACGGCTTTAGCTCCCCCATGATCTGCCGCATGCACTCGGCGATCCTGCCCTTCTGGGCTTCGTTCACGAAATAGCGACGCTTCGGTCCAACGACCCATGGGTTGTACGTCTGGAATACGTAACCCCCAGCGACCCGCTTGAACGCAGTCTCTTCGAGCCCGTCGTACAATCCAGCCATGACTCTCTCCCTCACGGCAGCGTCAGCACTCGCGCGCCCATGGCTGGTTAGTCTCCAGTGTCAATCTCTCGGTTCAACTAGCAGGCCGCCGAGCGTGACATGGAAAGAACGAAATTGCGAGTGCTCGCGCTACGAGGTGCTCAGTGCATGACGGGTCTGGGTCAGTTGCGTCGATATTGCCATGTCCGCTCTCTCGTCCGCTATTCCCAACACCGGACATGACTAACCCAGGTCAGCGCCCGCGGCAGTGAGAAAACGCAACAACAAACCCGACTCTCGACGCCGGTAGCCGCCCTCACCGCGAGGGCAGACTCAAGAGCCGCCGGGCATCCCCGGCGGCTCATTTCATTCCGCAACACCCCACAACGACTTCCCTATTTGTCAAGTTTGCATTGGGCCGGCGTCCACTTGAGACGAGGAAGCGGTTGACCGCGAATCATCCCACCACTGGGGTTTCTTGCGATCGATTTCTGTTGGCCCACAAAATGGCCGCGACGAGAAACACCGCAAGCACCGCAGACGACCCGATGGTCCCCAGGTCAAGGCCGCCTTGTTGGTGAGTTTTGGTGAGGATATCTCCAAGCGTCGCACCGAGCGGTCGTGTCAGAATGAACGCCAACCAGAACAGAAGCGTCCGGGACGTCTTTGTGAAAAAATACATGGCGGCGATGACGGCTAGCAATCCTCCGATGACTAACGCGCCGCCCTCATATCCAAGGCCCATACCTGTATCATCCGCCAAGAAGTCACCTAAGGCGGTTCCGAGAGTGTTGGAGAACAGAATAGTGACCCAGTAGAAAGACTCCGCTTTCGGATCGCTGATTTTGCTTACCGAGACCGAACCTAGCGTAAGGCGCCAAAGTGCCAATATGCACACAAGGATCGAGACCAGCAGTGCGGACCCTTTGATGTAGCCCAGACCCGCCGATCGATCGAGATAGTCCGACATCGTTGTGCCGGCCGTCGTGGTAGAGAGGATCACTGCCCAATAAAGCAACGGGTGATAAGCCTTCGACCCGACCTGGGCGATGAGTGTGATTAAAAATATTCCAAAGAAGATTGCTGTGCTGACTGCATATCCCAGATTCAGCGTCATTGAGAGAAGGTCGCCGCCGGTTTCACCGAGCGTCGTAGCGCAAATTTTCATCACCCAAAACGCAAGCGTGACTTGGGCCACTTTGTTGGCGGTATGTTGCATTGCCTTCCCGACTCCATGTCGATCAGTGTGCAACGCACCAATTGAGTCCTAGTTCGGTCGACGCAATGCCCTCGCGCATTACAAACGCGTTAGGTTCGGAACGAGTGGTACATTGCTCAGCGTGAGGCAGCTTGGAGTTGCGGCGTCATCGTCTTGAGCCGATTGGTCTGTCAGCGCTATCGCAACGCTCCACGCAGAAGTCCGAGCTTCTGCGCTCCCACCCAGCGCGATCAAAACATAGGAGCCCCGCGCCGCGCGCGGGGCTCCTCCTCTATCCCCATAGCCGTCCGACGGCCCGACACCGCGCATGCGATACTTCCAATGTGAAGTCGTCAATTCTGACCGCAATATTGGCCAGCTTCTTTTCTCTGTTTGGGCTAAATCAGCCGACCTCATACCACCCGCCTTACGTTCCCAATCACGCGGTCGTTGCTGCGGTTGCGCTCGCCACCTCAAACCAGCCCGCCTCCATTCCGCCGGCCCACACTCCGGCATCATCTGTTCTACCCAAAGCAACATCTGACCAGACAACACTTTCGCCGTTTGTCAAGTCAACAGCATCAGTCTCTCCAAACTCGCAAATTGAAGCCCTCGAAAATCAGTTCGCTGCTGCGGTCAACGCGCTCGCCGGTGCCGTCTCTCTTCTCCGAGTTCAGAACACATCGACCGCGCCGGACGTGCAGCAGCAACTCGACGCGCTGCAGTCCGCGGGCGGAATCATCGACAACTACTCAGGAGTTTTACGCTTCCATCGGGTTCTCCGAATGGAGGTACGACAAATAACTATGGTCTTTATATAGTTGGCAATGGTGGATCAGGTGCCAACGGCGGCGCCGCGAACAATTATTCGTTTTATAACGGCTCGACAGCAAACAGTTACTTTGCAGGAAACCTTGGAATTGGGAAAACGACGCCAGGTTCGGCACTTTCTGTCCCGGGTGGTATCTCCGTCGGCGCCAACTATGGAATGGCAGCGCCATCTAATGGCCTCATCGTACAAGGAAATGTAGGTATTGGGACCACTACCCCATCAAGCATCTTCGCCATCAGCAGTGCCGCTCCGTCTCTGATCATCAATGATACACGCAACTTTTCTCCAGCCATCGGGACCACTCTCGCTGATTTGGAATTCCGGACTGACGATCAGTTGAGCTCCCTTACCGGTGCGACGCGAGGAAGTGTTGCACTCGTTTCCGAATTTAATACAACAGGAGCTCAAACAGGGCTCGCGTTCCTGACGAACAATGGCAGCACACTCACCGAAAAAATGCGGATCAGCAATGGTGGCAACGTCGGCATCGGCACGACCTCGCCGACAACGGCCCTCCAGGTCAACGGCGTCATCACACCCAATGCCGACAACACGTCATCGCTCGGCAATTCAACCTACCGCTGGTCCGCTGTCTACTCCGCTAATGGAACGATCCAGACCTCTGACGCACGGTTGAAGTCGAACGTTGCAGACGTGAACTATGGCCTCACCGACCTCCTCAAGCTCCGGCCCGTTTCCTTCACCT
>PLJS01000209.1:271-4405 GCA_003140315.1 Hyphomicrobiales bacterium | reverse complement strand
TGGACTTCGGCGCCTTCGTGAACTTCTTCGGCGCCAAGGACGGTCTCGTGCACATCTCGCAACTCGCGAAGAACCGCGTGCAGAACGTCAAGGACGTCGTCAAGGAAGGCGACAAAGTGAAGGTCAAGCTGCTCGGCTTCGACGATCGCGGCAAGGTGCGTTTGTCCATGAAGGTGGTCGATCAGGAGAGCGGCGAGGACCTCGAGGCCAAGCAGAAGGCCGAAGGCGAACAGCCGCGCGAGGCTGCGGCCGGCGAGTAGCTCTCGCCATCCTTCGAGACGCGGCCCTTCGGGTCGCTCCTCAGGATGAGGAATTGGTTGAAAGGGCGGCCCTTGCGGCCGCCCTTTTCGTTTATTGAGCGCGGGCCGCAGTCAAGATGTAAGTCCGCGTCTGGCCGATCCCCTTGATCTCGGTCGCGCCGCGTTCCTCGAAAACGAACGCGTCGCCCGTCAGGTCGCGGAATTGCTCGCTGACGTGGATGCGCCCCGGCACACCGTGGGATTCCATGCGCGAGGCGATGTTCACGGCGTCGCCCCAGACGTCGTAGGAAAAGCGGGTATCGCCGATCACGCCGGCGGTCGCGGGACCGCAATGAATGCCGATCCGCAGGTCGAGCTTGCAGGTCCCGAGCGGCGGCCGATGCGCATTCGCCTCCATTATCGCGAGCGCAAACCGGCTGATCGCGACCGCGCCATCCGCGGCGCGTCCATCGAAGCCGGCGACCGCCATGTAGCTGTCGCCGACCGTCTTGATCTTGTCGACGCCGTGCTGCTCGGCGAGCGCGTCGAACAGGCGCACAAGCTCGTCGAGAAAGCCGACGACCGCCTCGGGTGCAAGGTCGTGCGCCGCCGCCGTGAAGCCAACGAGATCCGAGAACAGCACGCTTAGATTTTCGATGCGGTCCGCGATCCGCTCGTCGCTCGCCTTGAGGCGCATCGCGATCGCGGCCGGCATCACCGTCGCGATGAGAGCCTCGGAGCGCTCGTACTGCAGCTCCAGCTCGTCTTCAGCGCGCTGCACCAGCGTGAGCGCATAGAAGATGAGTGCCGCGTTGATCACCGCGACGCTGATCAGCGTCTGGCTCGACATGAGCTCGCGCAGGTGAGCATCGTTCGGGAGAAGAAGCCCTTCCTCCGGCGCAAAATCGAGTGAAAAGAGCAACAGCGCCACGAGGTAGACAAAGATGCCGAGGAACAGCTTCCAGTTCTGCATGCCGAAGAAAAACAAGGTCGCGCCGGCAAGCAGGAAGAAAATGTGCAGGCTGCTGTTGAGACCGAGCATCCACACGACGTAAAGTTGCCCGACGCTGATCACGGCGATGAGCGCGAGCGCTACAAAGTTTTCCCCGAACCGATGCCAGAAGGGCAGCACGAGCCCGCAAACGACCAGCAACAGATTGTAGGCGTTGAGCAGCAGGAGGCCGCGCAGGTCGTAAAACGACGTGATGGCGATGTAAGACGCGCCGCTGATGACGCTCACATAGGCCGCGACGTTGGCGCAGCGCTGGCGCCGGACGACCTGCCGATCGGTCGCAACGATCCCGACCGAGGCGAGACGCTCGAGCCAGCGCGGAAGCTGCAAGCCGCGTTTCGGCTCGCGGCGGACAAGGTCGCGGAGTCGCATCATGATTTTTGCCGCTCGGTTCCCCCGTACGTGCGACACGCGCCGACGCTGCGAGGCTATGACGATGGCGGCGGCTGGGGAATAGCCTTTACGCCCGCGCCCCGGCGCCGGCGGCCTTGCGCGCGATGCCGCGCCATCGTATCGCGGACAATGGCTTCCGCGACGCACGACACCTTGCTGTCGGTCCTGCCCGGTGACCTCTCGGCCGGCCTGTTCCGGCAGTCCCGGACGGTCCAGCTCGCGGCGGAAGAGACGCTGTTCCTCGCGGGCGACCCCGGCGACGGGTGCTATCGGGTCGACGAGGGCCTGCTCAAGGTCAGCTTCATTTCGCCGGGGGGCGCCGAGCGCATCCTCGCGATCCTCGGACCGGGGACCATCGTCGGCGAATTGTCGATGATCGATGGCGCCCCGCGCTCGGCCTCGGTCACCGCGCTGCGCGACTCAAAGCTCGTGTTCGTGAGCCGCGCGGAATTCGACGTCTTCGCCGGCGCACACCCGGAAGTCTATCGCCATATCACCAAGCTGCTCGCAGGCCGCCTGCGCGATATCGACAATGCGCTCGCGGCGACGAGCTTTCTGTCGCTCAAGGGACGGGTGGCGCGGGCGCTCCTCAATCTCGCCGAGGCCTTCGGCAAGGACGTCGGCTCCGGCCGCATCCTCATCCGCCAGAAGGTCAGCCAGAGCGAGCTCGCCGCCATGACCGGAATCGCGCGCGAGAACGTGAGCCGCATCCTGCAGGATTGGATGCGCCGCTCGCTGGTGAGCCGCCTTGCCGGCTACTATTGCCTGGAGGACCCCTCCGCGCTCAAGCGCGAAGCCGCGATGTGAGCGCGGCTCGGTTCCTTTGACTTGACGCCGACGACCTCCATGATGATCGCACCGAGCGCCGCGAAGTCGGTCTTGCGCGGCGAGGTTCGGCGCCAGACAAGCCCGATCGAGCGCGCCGGCTCGGGATCGCGGAAACGCAGCACCTTCACGCGCTCGTCGCGCAGCTCCACGTCGAGCGCGATCTGCGGCACGAGCGTCACCCCATAGCCGTTCGCCACCATCTGCATCACGGTCGCAAGCGACGTGGCACCGAGACTCGCCGGCGCTTCGTGCCGTGCCGTGCCGCAGAACGCGAGCGCCTGATCGCGCAGGCAGTGGCCCTCCTCCAGCAGGATCAGCCGCTGCTGGTCGACGTCGGAGGCGCTCACGCGGGCGGCCTTGCGCGGCGCATCGGCGGCGGGTACGGCCAGGAAAAACGGGTCGTCGAACAGGCGAAGCGACTCCACGTCGCGCTCGCCGACAGGAAGCGCCAGCAACACCGCGTCGAGCGCGCCGCGCCCAAGCTCTTCCATTAGCCCCCTTGTCTGGGTTTCGCGCAATTCCAGCCGCAGATGCGGACAGCGCTGCTGGAGCACAGGCAGCGCGCGCGGCAACACATAGGGCGCGAGCGTCGGGATGACGCCGAGCCGGAGGCGGCCGGTCAGCAATCGTCCGCTGTGGCGGGCGAAATCGGTCAGGTCGCGCGCGGCCGCGAGCACCCGCTCGGCCCGGCGCGCAATCTCCAGGCCGGTCTCGCTGAGCATCACCTCGCCGGGCCGCCGCTCGATCAACTCGACGCCGAGGTCCTTCTCGAGCTCGCGGATCTGCATGGACAGCGCCGGCTGCGTGACCGCGCAGGCCTCGGCGGCCTTGCCGAAATGCCGATGCGCGGCCAGCGCCGAGAGATATCTCAGCTGTTTCAATGTCATCAGGTTGATAAGATATTCTGATCGGGATGGTCAGGCAATACGATTAGACCTGATCGAAACAGGCGCTATGGTGATGCCCACACCCCCAAACAACTCGACGAAAATTACCGGACACGATCGGAGAGAACCATGGACGCAAAGACTGACGACAAGAGCGCCGGTGAATGCCCGTTCACAGGCGGCAGAGGCGGACACGTGAACCGCGACTGGTGGCCGGACCATCTGAATATCGAGGTTCTCCATCGCAACTCCAGCCTGTCCGATCCGATGGGCAAGGCGTTCGACTACGCCAAGGAGTTCAAGACGCTCGACCTCAACGCCGTGATCAAGGACCTCACGGCGTTGATGACGGACTCGCAGCCTTGGTGGCCGGCCGACTTCGGCCACTACGGCGGATTGTTCATTCGCTTGGCGTGGCACGCGGCGGGCACCTACCGCATCACCGACGGCCGCGGCGGCGCTGGCGCGGGCCAGCAGCGCTTCGCGCCGCTGAACTCGTGGCCGGACAACGCGAACCTCGACAAGGCGCGCCGGTTGCTGTGGCCCATCAAACAGAAGTACGGCAGGAAAATCTCGTGGGCCGACCTGATGGTCCTTGTCGGCAATGTCGCCCTCGAGTCGATGGGCTTNNAAGACGTTCGGTTTCGCCGGCGGTCGTGCGGACGTGTGGGAGCCTGAAGAACTCTACTGGGGTCCCGAAGGCACCTGGCTCGGCGACGAACGCTACAGCGGCGAACGCCAACTCCATGAATCGCTCGGCGCGGTGCAGATGGGC
>PLJS01000209.1:0-251 GCA_003140315.1 Hyphomicrobiales bacterium | reverse complement strand
GAGACCGTCGCGCTGATCGCCGGCGGTCACTCCTTCGGCAAGACCCATGGCGCGGGCGATCCATCGCTGGTCGGACCGGAGCCGGAAGCGGGAGCGCTTGAGGATCAGGGCCTCGGCTGGAAGAGCAAGTACGGAACGGGTGTCGGCGCCGACGCCATCACCGGCGGCCCGGAAGTGACCTGGTCGCAGACACCGACGCAATGGAGCAACCACTTCTTCGACAACCTGTTCAAGTACTAATGGGAGCTGAC
>PLJS01000323.1:9332-9622 GCA_003140315.1 Hyphomicrobiales bacterium | reverse complement strand
TCGATCAACAAGAACGTCAAGGTCGACGTGCCGATCATCGGCGACTGCGCGCATGTGCTGGAAGACATGCTCGCCCTCTGGCGTGAGGCTGGAAAGAAGCCCGACAAGGCCGCGATGACGGGGTGGTGGAAGCAGATCGACACCTGGCGCGCGCGCAAATCGCTCTCATACCGGGCGTCCAAGGACGTGATCAAGCCGCAATACGCGATCGAGCGCCTCTATGCGCTCACGCGGGGCCGCGACGTCTACATCACGACCGAAGTCGGCCAGCACCAGATGTGGGCGGCGCA
>PLJS01000323.1:0-9298 GCA_003140315.1 Hyphomicrobiales bacterium | reverse complement strand
ATGCAGGAGATGTCGACGGCGGCGCAGTATCGGCTGCCGATCAAGATCTTTATCCTCAACAACCAGTACATGGGCATGGTGCGCCAGTGGCAGGAACTCCTCCATGGCGGGCGCTATTCGGAGAGTTACAGCGCGGCGCTGCCTGACTTCGTCAAGCTCGCCGAGGCCTATCACGGCGTCGGCATCCGCTGCGAGAAGCCGGCCGACCTCGATGCGGCGATCACCGAGATGATCAACATCGACAGACCGGTGATCTTCGACTGCATGGTCGACCCGGCGGAGAACTGCTTCCCGATGATCCCGTCGGGCAAGGCGCATAACGAGATGCTGCTCGGCGATGCGGTCGGCGACATTGGCAAGGCGATCGACGCAAAAGGCAAGGTGCTGGTGTGATGAGCAACACGACGCCTGCGAGCGCCAGCCACTATCCGGCAGCGACCATCCACGAGCGCGCCGAGCATCACACGCTCTCGGTGCTGGTCGACAACGAGCCGGGCGTGCTCGCGCGCGTCATCGGGCTATTTTCGGGGCGCGGCTACAACATCGACAGTCTCACCGTCTCGGAGACCGAACACGCCAAACATCTCTCGCGCATCACCATCGTCACCACCGGCACGCCGATGGTGATCGAGCAGATCAAGAACCAGCTCGAGCGCCTCGTGCCGGTGCATCGCGTGCATGACCTGACCGTCGAGGGGCCCTCGATCGAGCGCGAGCTCGCGATGGTGAAGGTGCGCGGCACCGGCGAGAACCGGGTCGAGGCGCTGCGTCTTGCCGATGCCTTCCGGGCGCGCGTGATCGACGCCGGCACCGAGAGCTTCATCTTCGAGATCACCGGCGCGAGCGACAAGATCGAGAGCTTCATCAACCTCATGCTGCCGCTCGGGCTGGTCGAGGTCTCGCGCACCGGGGTCGTGGCGATCTCGCGCGGGCCGGAGGGGATGTGAGTGGATGGATTTTTGACACGTGTACGGTTATGCCGTACAATAGCTCATGAGGATTGTTGGCTTCCGGCATAAGGGCCTAAGACGGTTCTATGAGACCGGAAGCGCTCGTGGGATTCGTGCCGACCTTGTGGGTAAGGTTGCGGTTATGCTCCATGCGATCGAGCAGGCCCGCCACGTCGAACAGGTTGCGAAACTTCCGAGATGGAAGCTGCACCCACTGAAAGGCAACCGACGCGGAGAGTGGAGTGTTTGGGTATCCGGCAATTTTCGTCTCACCTTCCGCGTCGACGGCGAGAACGTGAGCGATATCGATCTTGAGGACTATCACAGGAAGTAAGCCATGCCGATGAAAGCGCCCCCTCATATCGGCCAGGTCATCTGGTACGAGATTCTTGAGCCGCTTGATCTCTCCATTACCAAGGCGGCGGACATCCTCGCTGTGCGCCGTGCGACGCTATCCGACCTCGTCAATGGCAAGGCGGCGCTCACCGCGGAGATGGCGCTGCGCATCCAGAAGGCGTTCGGTCCTGACGTTGATCATTTGCTGCGGATGCAGTTGGCGTACGAGGTCGCCCAGGTTCGCAAGCGCGCGAAGACCATCAAGGTCAAGCGCTACGTCCCGAAAGCCGCCTGATTTCATACGCGCTGCCGCGGGCCTCCCGGGCTTGTCCCCGCGACCTAATGAACCTAGAAGCACGATCACAAAAGCAAGCGGCCCAAGGGCTATACAAGCAGGGGTGAGAAGACCATGCGCGTTTACTACGACCGCGACGCCGACCTGAACCTGATCAAGGGCAAGAAGGTCGCCATCATCGGCTACGGCAGCCAGGGCCACGCCCATGCGCTGAATTTGCGCGACAGCGGCGTCAAGGACGTGGCGGTCGCGCTGCGCAAGACCTCCGCGGGCGTGAAGAAGGCCGAAGCCGAAAATCTCAAGGTGATGGAGGTCGCCGAGGCCGCCAAGTGGGCCGACGTGCTGATGATGCTCACGCCGGATGAATTGCAGGCCGACATCTATCGTGATTCGCTGGCCGCCAACATGAAGGAAGGCGCGGCGCTGATGTTCGCGCACGGGCTGAACGTGCACTTCAACCTGATCGAGCCGCGCCCCGACATCGACGTGCTGATGATCGCGCCGAAAGGGCCGGGCCACACCGTGCGCTCCGAATACCAGCGCGGCGGCGGCGTGCCGTGCCTGCTGGCGATCCACAAGGACGCGTCCGGCAACGCGCACGATCTCGGGCTTTCGTATGGCTCGGCGATCGGCGGCGGGCGCGCCGGCATCATCGAGACGAGCTTCAAGGAGGAATGCGAGACCGACCTGTTNNGAGGTGAAGCTGATCGTCGATCTCATCTTCGAGGGCGGCATCGCCACCATGAATTATTCGATCTCCAACACCGCCGAATACGGCGAATACGTCTCCGGTCCGCGCATCATCAACGCGGCGACGAAGGCCGAGATGAAGCGGGTGCTCGACGACATCCAGTCCGGCAAGTTCACGCGCGACTGGATGCTGGAGAACCGCGTCAACCAGACCTCGTTCAAGGCGATGCGCGCCAAGCTCGCGACGCATCCGATCGAGGAGGTCGGCGAGAAGCTGCGCGCCATGATGCCGTGGATCAAGAAGGGCGCGCTGGTGGACAAGGCGAGGAATTGAAGCACCCTATCGCCGTCACCCTGAGGTGCCCGCGCGCAGCGCGGGCCTCGAAGGACGGCGGCGAAGCGCGGGGTGTGCGGCCATCCTTCGAGGCTCGCTTCGCTCGCACCTCTGGATGACGGCGGAGTTTTCTTACGGTTTCTTCGCCCTGACCTTCTCCCACAGCCAGCGCGCGACCGCGTCCGGCGCAGCGTCGGCGTCATTGCGGCTCGCGCGCAGGTTCGCCGCGCGCATGCTCTCGACATCGATGGCGCCGATCAGCGGGCGGAGTGCCTCGCGCAGCGCCGCGTCGTCCGCGCGCTTTCCCGCGATCAGCAGGATCGCGTCATAGGCCGGGATCGCGTGCTTCTCGTCGGCGATGACAACGAGGTCGTATTGCGCGATGCGCCCGTCGCTGGTGTAGGCCGAGATCACGTCGACATCGCCGGCTTGCGCGGCCGGATACATGAATTCCGGCTGCATCGTGCGCTCCTTTTGGAACGCGAGGCCGTACGCGGCGCGCAGCGCTTTCCATTCCGGCCGGCCGAAGAACTCGTAGTCGCCCGCGATCGAGAGGCGCGCCGCATTGCGCGCGAGGTCCGCCATCGTGTGGATGCCGAGCGCCTCGGCGCGCTTCCTCGGCATCGCGAGCGCATAGGCGTTCTCGAAGCCGAGTCCGCCGAGCATCGTGATCTTGTGCTCGCGCTGCAGCCAATCTTTCACCTCGGCCAGCATCTGGTCGGGCGGCTTGATGTCGTCGCGGTGCATCTCGTTTGCCCACAGCGTCCCGGTATATTCGACATAAGCGTCGATCTCGCCCGCCTTCAGCGCCGCGAACGCGACGCTCGAGCCAAGCCCTTCCCGTCTGGAAGCCGAGAGGCCGGCGGCGTTGAGCCGTTGCTCGATCAGCGCCGCCAGGATGTATTGCTCGGCGAAAGGCTTCGCGCCGATCACGTAGGTCGCATGCGGGCGGGCGAGCGAGGGCCACAGCCCGCCCGCCACGATCAGCAAGAGGCCGGCGGCGCCCGCCAGCGCGCGGCCGCGACGGCGCAGGCGCAGCCCGTTCTCGATCAGCGCCAACAACTGGTCGACGGCGAGCGCGAGGATCGCCGCGGCGACGCAGCCGAACAAGACGAACACCCAGTTCTGCGTCTGCAGCCCGGTAAAGATGTAGTTGCCGAGACTTGTCTGGCCGATCGGGGTCGAGAGCGTCGCGGTCCCGATTACCCACACGGCGGCGGTGCGGATGCCCGCCATGATCACCGGCAGCGCGAGCGGGAGCTCGACCATGATGAGCGCCTGGCGCCGCGTCATGCCGACGCCCAGCGCGGCCTCCGAAATCGTCGCGTCGATGCCGGCAAGGCCGGTGAGCGTGTTGCGCAGCACCGGCAGCATCGAATAGAGCGCGAGTGCGAGCACCGAGGGCAGGAAGCCGAGCGCGGAAAATCCGTGTCCCGTCAGCCGCAGCGACAGCGCCGCGGCCGCGAGCAGCAGCGGATAGAATAAGGCAAGCAGCGCAAGGCCGGGAATCGTCTGCGCGACGCTCGCGACCGCGAGCAGGACCCCGCGTAGCGTCGCGCGGCGGCGTGCCGCAAGCGCGAGCGGCAGGCTGACAGCTAGCCCAAGCGCCAGCGCCGTGACGCTGACCAGCACGTGGCTGCCGAGATAGTCGGGCAGGCGCGTCAGCGCGTCGGTAATGCGCGGGTCTGGCGTCATGGCGCATCCCGCCGCATCAGGGCCGCGAGACGCTCGGCCTGGCGGCGCGGCGTCGCCATCATGTCCTGCACGTAAGGATCTTGCGCGTCGTTCATCAGCGCGCGGGGCGTGCCGTCGGCGATCAGCCGGCCCGTGCGCAGCACGGCGATGCGGTCGGCGAGCAGCACGGCCTCCAATGCGTCATGCGTGATCATCACGGTGGTGAGGCCGAGATCGCGATGCAGGTCGCGGTAATCCTGACCGAGCGCGTCGCGGGTGAGGGGATCGAGCGCGCCGAACGGCTCGTCCATCAGCACGATGCGCGGGCCGGCTGCGATCGCGCGCGCGACGCCGACCCGCTGACGCTCGCCGCCGGAGAGTTCGTGCGGCAGGCGGTCGCGATATTTCGCCGGGTCGAGGCGCACCAGCGTGAGCAGCTCGGTCACCCGCGCGGCGATGCGCGCGCGCTCCCAGCCGATGAGGCGCGGCGTGATGCCGATGTTCTCGGCGACCGTCATGTGCGGGAACAGGCCGATGCCCTGGAACACGTAGCCGATGCGCCGCCGCAGCGCGATCGGATCGACGTCACGCACGTCCTCGCCTTCGACCCGCACGTGCCCGGTCGAGGGATCGGCCAATCGATTGACGAGCCGCAGCAGCGTGGTCTTGCCGGAGCCGGAGGGGCCGAGGATCGCGAGGAATTGCCCCGCCGGCACGCTCAGCGAGACGGCGTCGAGCACGGGCGGCGCGCCGCCGTAGGCCTTGGCGACGGCATCGAACGCGATGGCCGGCTGCTCGGCTGGTGGCGAGGCAGGATTTGACGAGGCGGGCACTAGGGGCTGCACGCGCCGGCGATGCGCCCGAGCAGTGCCGGCGGGATCGGCGGTGCCTCCTTGAAATTCTGGCACAGTCTGCCGATACGGCCGGGGTCCTTGTCGGCGCCGGGCAGGCAGTAGAGCCCGCTGCCGTCGCCCTGCGGCGTGAAGCGGATGCCGCGCGACTTGCCGTCGCGGCCGTCGAGCGCGGCGTCGAGATAGTTGAGCGCATGGATGCGCGCGGTGCCTTGTTCGCCGGTGAGGCGATGCGTGCGATAATGCGTGTCCGTCACCGGGATCGCCTCGACGGCGCGGATCAAAAGCTTGCCGTCATCGCCCTTGCGCAGATAGACGCGCGCCATCAGGCCGTAGCTGCGGCAGATGTCCTTTCCGGTCATGTCGGCGGTGCCGTGGTGGAGGAAATTGCCGAGGCTGTAGAAGATCAGCGAGCGGCCGGTCATCTCCACGCCGCGCACCACGTGCGGATGATGCCCGACGACGAGATCGATGCCGTCGCGCTGCGCCGCATCGACGCGCCACTGTGCGATCTGATCGGAATCGGCGCGGACGTGGCCCTCGATGCCGTGATGCACCGACAGGATGCGGAACGCCGCCTTGGTCTCGCGCAATCGCTTGAGCACCTCTGCGAAGTCGGCGGGCGAGCGCGAATTGGTCTGGCCGGGCTTGTCCGGGCCGGCGTGATGGCGCTCCAGATTGTTGGTGATGATGCCGGTCGCCGTGAAGGCGATGGTGTTGCCCTTGACGGTCATCAACTGCGGGCGGCTCGCTTCCTCGAAGTTCATGCCGACGCCCGAAGCCGCCAGGATGCCCTTTCCGCGCAGCGCGCCGACATGGCGTAGCGTCTCCTTCAGGCCGTCCACGTAGTAATCCATCGAGTGGTTGTTCGCGAGCGAGAGCACGTTGAAGCCGCGCGCCACGAGATGCCGCAGGCCCTCCGGGTGCATGCGGAAATTGAACGGGCCTCCCTGTTCCTTGTGGTCGGGGGTCAGATCGTTGCGGTCGGTGACGACAGTCTCCAGGTTCATGAAGTTGATGTCGCCGTTGATGTCGGCGGCGATGCCGGCGGTCGTGTCGGGCCAGGCCTGGAACCCGTGACGGGATACGCCCTTCGAGTCGACCGCCATGTTGCTCGCATTGAGCCCGACGTCGCCGACGAGGACGATGGTGATGGTGCCGTCGTCGCCCTTCTCGGGTTCCGCCGCCATGGCGGGCGCGCACAGAGCGAGCATGCCGGCGGCTACCGCGAGACCATGCCGCATCGCCCGTCGATTTTTGATGCGCTGCATCCAATTACTCCCGGCCGCAGGCGAATCCGCGACGCCATCTTTGTTAACTTGAAATGACGGAAATAATACCGTTTTATGACAATGTCCTCTGTGTGCCGGGGGCGTGAGCTGAGGATCATTTCCGGGCATGGGCGCGTACGCATGCCTCCCACATTGTCCCTTCTGGCGAACCGGCTGGCGACGACCAGCGGCGCGACCGCGCGCGAGCGCCTGGGCTTTGGCGTCGTCGTCGCAATCCAGCTTGCCGCGCTCGCCGTCATGCTCTGGTATGAGGCCGAGTTCTTCGGGCGCGTGATCTTCGTTCTCGCCTGGGGCGTGCTCAATTTCGGCACGCTCATCCTGCTGCGCCGGCCCGCGGTCGCGGGCGCGCTCTCGCTCGCCTTTGTGGTCGTGCTGATCCTGGTGTCGCAGCTCAAGCACGCGGTGCTGTTCCAGACCGTCAACTTCGTCGACCTCATGATCGTCGACGCCGACACGTTCGGCTTCCTGATGACGGTCGTGCCCGGGCTCGGGCGCAAGGTCCTGCTCGCGGTCGCGCTCAGCGTTCCGCTGCTGGCGCTGCTCGCCTGGCTCGATCCGCTGCGCATGCGGCGGCGTATCGCGCTCGCCGGATGCGTCGCGTGCCTTGCCGCGCTGGTCGGCCTGTCGATCGCGGTGCCGAGCGATCCTTACGACGAGTTCGTCGGCGGGGAATTCTTCTCGAAGTTCGCGCGCTCGGGCGTGACCGCGGTGTCGGATTATCTGACCCGCGGCGTGCTCGACTCCGAGGCGAGCCACGCCGAGCACCTGCGGTTGCCGCTGGAGAGCACCTGCGCGCCGGCCGTCAAGCCGCCGCATATCGTCATGGTGTTCGACGAGTCGAGCTTCGACATCACGGTGGCGCCGGGCATCAAGGTGCCGCCGAATTATCGCGAGCATTTCGCCTCGTTCGACGGCAAGAACCGCGCCTTCGTGGTCGAGGGCGCCGGCGGTCCGAGCTGGTTCACCGAATACAACGTGTTCACCGGCCTCTCGGTGCGCTCCTACGGGCGCTTTGCGGATTTCGTCACGCGCATCGCGGCGGGGAGGGTGGAGCGCGCGCTGCCGCTCACGCTGCGGCGCTGCGGCTACAAGACCTTCAGTTTCTATTCCTTCCTCGGCGCCTTCCTGAGCGCGCGCAGCTTCCAGCAAACCGTGGGGATCGAGAATTTCTACGACGCCAAGGCGCTCGGTGCGAAGGGCGTCGAGCCCGACAGCTTCTTCTTCAATGCCGCCACCCGCGTGATCGCGCGCGAGGCCGCAAACGCGCCGCTGTTTCTCTTCGTCTACACGCTGGCGAACCACTTCCCCTGGGACTACCGCTTCCGCGGCGACCTGACGCCGGGCTGGCGCGATCTCGGCAACAACCAGGAGACCGACGAATACATCCGCCGCCAGATGATGAGCGCGCACGATTACGCGGCGTTCGTCGCGGGACTGAAGCGTGACTTTCCGGGCGAGCGCTTTCTCATCGTGCGCTTCGGCGACCACCAGACCGGCTTTGCGCGCAACCTGATCGATCCGGCGCTGGATGACAGCTTCCTCGCGCGCCAGATCGCCGCGCAGGACCCGCGGTTCCTGACGACCTACTACGCGATCGATACCGTGAACTATGAGCCGGCCGACATGTCGTCGGCACTCGACACGCTCGACGCGCCCTACCTGCCGCTGGTCGTGCTGGAGGCCGCCGGCCTGCCGCTTGACCCGAGCTTTGCCGAGCAGAAGCGCATCTTCCAGCGCTGTCACGGCCTGTTCTACCGCTGCAACGGCGGCGCCGAGGCGCGCCGCTTCAACCGGCTGCTGATCGACGCCGGGTTGATCAAGGGGCTGTAGGCTTTCCGCCCGGCCGTCACTTGCATCTTGCCTGCCACCTCGATTCTTGCTTGTGCATGATCTTTTCCGAAAACCGGTTTCCACTTTTCGGGATCATGCACTAGTTTGCGCTCGCCGCCGGGCCGCAGACCCGCCGGCATAAGAGGGGACGCATGGCCGTTTCATCCGCCGCGCCGGCGGCACTCGCAGCCGCAACGCGGCAGGCGGTGTCGCTCGCCGACGTCACGATCGCGTTCCGCCTCGGCGGCGGCGGGAGCTACACGGCGGTCGCCGGCGCCTCGCTCAACGTCGCGGATGGCGAGTTCGTCGCGATCGTCGGCCCGACGGGTTGCGGCAAGTCGACGCTGCTCAACGCGGCCGCCGGGCTGCTGGCGCCCGCGGCCGGCGCGGTGACGGTCTTCGACGTGCCGCTGAACGCGCTGAATCGGCAGGCCGGCTATTTGTTTCAGGCGGACGCACTGTTTCCCTGGAAGACCGCGCTCGAGAACGTCGCGATCGGGCTGGAAATCACCGGCACGCCGAAGGCCGATGCGCGCGCGCGCGCGGCGAACTGGCTGACGCGCGTGGGCTTGGGCGCGTTCGGCGACCGTTATCCGCACATGCTGTCGGGCGGGCAACGGAAGCGCGTCGGCCTGGTGCAGGTGCTGATCCGCGATCCAAAAATCCTGCTGATGGACGAGCCGTTCGGGCCGCTCGACGCGCAGACGCGCCAGATCATGGGCAATCTGCTGCTCGACCTCTGGAGCGCGGACCGCAAGGCGGTGCTGTTCGTCACGCATGACCTGGAAGAGGCGATCGCGCTTTCGGATCGCGTCGTCATCATGTCGGCGGGCCCGGCCGCGCGCATCATCGGCGACTGGACGGTGCCGCTCGCGCGCCCGCGCGATATCGCGGAGGTCAAGCTGGAGCGCGGCTTCCACGAGCTGCATCGGGAGATCTGGCAGGTGCTCAAGGACGAGGTGATGAAGGGCTACGCGCAGACGGGGGGCGGGTGATGGTGCTTATCTCTCCACGCGGGCGGTATTCTTACCCTCCCCCTTGTGGGG
>PLJS01000048.1 GCA_003140315.1 Hyphomicrobiales bacterium | reverse complement strand
GCACGAAGTCCGGCTTCTCGCGGCGGATGATGGCTTCCATCGCGCCATAGTCGCTGTCGTCCGTGGTCGTGACGCCGACATAGCGGCAGCGGCCCGCCGCCTTCCAGTCGCGCAACTGCGAAAGGCTCTGGTTCGCGCGCGACACGTTGTGTAGCTGCAGCAGATCGACCTTGCCGGTCTGCAGCCGCTTGAGCGATTGATCGAACTCGTCCGCGCCCGCCTTGGCGCTGCGCACCTCGATCTTGGTGGCGAGAAAGATTTTGTCGCGCGCGTTCACGGCACGCAGGATCTCGCCGATGACGGCCTCGGCATTTCCGTAGGTGGACGCCGTGTCGATCAGTCTGCCGCCGCCGGCGATCAGCGCCTCGATGACCTTCGCGAGCGCGGGCCGCTCGGCCTCGCCTGCGGAGGGAAACGTCTGCGCGGTGCCGAGGCCGACGGCCGGCAATGGCTCGCCCGAATGCGGGATCGGCCGCGCGATCCGTGTCATCGGCTGTGGCGCTTGCGCGTACGCGCCGCGCACGAGCGCCGCGGTCGAGAGCGCCAGGCTTGCAGTCAATAAGGCTCTGCGCGATGGGAAAGCGGAAACGGTGTTCATGCGGCCTCCTCGGAATGCGAAGCGCCTTGTTCCTAGCCCCCAATCACGACCGAACGTGGACAGGGGGTGCGGGTTCCGTTCGGGCGCGCTCATAGTGCCAGGACAGGCAGAGCGGCTTGAAGCCGATCTTGGCATAGCAGCGGTTCGAATAGGGATTGCGCAGGTCCGTATAAAGGCATGCGGTCGTCCGGCCTTCGGCGAAAATCAGGTCGACGATCGCCGCCGTCACCGAGCCCGCATAGCCGCGTTGCCGCAGATGCACGGGCGTGTAGACCGGCGCGATAGCGGCCGTATCGGTGAGCCGCCGCGCGATGCCCGCCATCGAGACCGGCTCGCCGTCGACGACCCACAGCATGAAGCGCGCGTCCGCCGCGAACCGCGTGACCTGCTCGCGGCTCGGCGGCCGCTGATGCGGCACGGCCTCGTCGATGAACGCCACCATCCAGTCGAACAGGAGACCTGCATCGTCGGGACCGACGAGCCGCGCTTCGCCGGGCGAGCCCGGATAGCGTGGCGGGTCGCGCAACGCATGGATCTGCTCGGGGATCGGCGCCGCGAATGCGATGCCGAGCTCGGTGGCGCGCTCCGCGAACCAGACGGCCGTGCGATCCGGACCGACGACCGCCGGATAGTCGAGCGCGCGCGTCGCCTCGGCGAGCGCGCGGCACTGCGGCTGCGACAGATCGCCGAGCACGATCGGAAAGTCAGGCGACTGCGCCGCGCAGGCGCCGGGCTCATCGAAGCTCCACCAGCGTGCTTTCGCGCCCTCATCCGCCGCGACACGACCGAGGACCGAGAGCAGCACGTTGTGGCGCGCTTCGTCGCGTTCGAGCGCCGGCCGGTGGTATTCGACGAAGGCATGACGGTCTGGGGACGTATCGGACGATTCCACGGGGTCACCGCGCAAGCTGGAAGCGCTCGAAGCGGCCGAGCGCGCCTTCAATCAAGCCTTTCAGCCGCCGCCGATCGCCTTTGCTCAGCCATGTCCACTTCCGCATCAGGAGCTTGCCCCGCTCGCGGTCCGTCTTGAGGTCGAGCACCGCGACGACCGCGTCACCGACGAGCACCGGCTGCGCGAAATATCCAAACACCCGCTTCTCCTTCGGCACATAGGCCTCGAAGCGATGCTCGTAATCGAAGAGGCTCGCGAGGCGCTTGCGCTGGATGACGACCGGATCGAACGGATTGAGGATGTGGACGATGTCGGCGACGGGATCGAGCCCCGTGTCGAGCATCTCGGACGTCGCCCAGTGCTCATGCTTGGCACCTTCGACCGCGACGGGAACGAGTTCACTCCGGCGCACGCGCGCATCGATCACGCGACTGACCGCCACCTTGCGCGGCGCATCGAGATGACAGATCGAGTCGAGACTGACGATTCCTTGAGATCTCAGCGCGCGATCGAGCAGATAGGCGGTGCGCTCGCTTTCGGACGCGGCCTTCGGCAGCGCGTGCCGGCCGAAATGCCGGGTCATCAGCTCGTATGTCTTCAGCATTCCCTCGCGTTGGCTCACGGTGAGCACGCCGCGATAGAAGGCGAGCTGCAGAGCGCGCTTGCTCGGCTTGCGGCTCGCCCACTCGTGGTCTTTCTCGACCAGCACGTCGTCGTCGATGTCGCGGATCGTGAGCGGGCCATTGCGGCGGATGCGGCCGAGCACCTTTTGCAGATCGCCCCGCTTCACCGTGTGGAAGAAGCTGCTGCGGTCGTCCGCCTCGCGTTTCATCGCGCGGACGAAGAAGCGCATGTCGGCGGTTGGAATATACGACAGCGCGTGCGTCCAGTATTCGAACACGGTCTTGTCGACCGACTGCGCCTGCCGCAGGTGATCGCGCCGATAGTCCGGAATGCGCGTGTAGAGGATCTGGTGGTGGCAGCGCTCGACCACGTTGATGGTATCGATCTGCACATAGCCGAGATGCTGCACGGCGGCGGGCGTCGCCAATGCGCCGCCGCCGAACGGCGCGGCTTCGTCGAGCCGCTGCGCGCGCAGCCAGATGCGGCGTGCGCGGAATTTGGTGAGAGGGATGGGGGAGGTGTGCGGCATTTTCTCTCGATTGTCATCCCGGAAGCCACGAAGCGGCTATCCGGGATCCATAACCACGACGATCGCGATAACGGACAGTCTTGTGGTTATGGTTCCCGGCTCTCGCTACGCTCGGCCGGGATGACGGCCTAAGTTACCCCAGCAGCGCCGCGACCGCCTTGCCGGCGGCTTCCGTGTTGGCCGAGCCGCCGAGATCGCGCGTGCGTGTCCTTGGATCGCTCAGCACCTGCTCGATCGCCTTCATGATCGCGGCCGCAGCCTCGGGCTCGCCGAGATGCTCGAGCATCATGGCGGCCGACCAGATCTGGCCGATCGGGTTCGCGATCCCCTGCCCGGCGATATCCGGTGCCGAGCCGTGCACCGGCTCGAACACGGACGGGAATTTCCGCTCCGGATTGATGTTGCCGGACGGCGCGATGCCGATGGTGCCGGTGCAGGCCGGGCCGAGGTCCGAGAGGATGTCGCCGAATAGGTTCGACGCCACCACCACGTTGAACGTGTCGGGCTTGAGCACGAACAGCGCGGAGAGAATATCGATGTGGAACTTGTTCCACTTGATGTCGGGGAAGTTCTTCGCCATCGCCTCCACGCGCTCGTCCCAGTACGGCATCGTGATCGCGATGCCGTTCGATTTCGTCGCGGAGGTGAGATGCTTCTTCGGCGTCTTCTGTGCCAGCTCGAAGGCAAACTTCAAAACGCGGTCGACGCCGATACGGGTCAGGATCGTCTCCTGCATGACGATCTCGCGGTCGGTGCCGGGGAAGGCGCGCCCGCCGATCGCCGAATACTCGCCCTCGGTGTTCTCGCGCACGACCCAGAAGTCGATATCGCCCGGCTTGCGGCCCGCGAGCGGCGACGGCACGCCCGGCATCAGCCGCACCGGGCGCAGGTTGACGTACTGGTCGAACTCGCGCCGGAACAGGATCAGCGAGCCCCACAGCGAAATGTGGTCGGGCATCTTCGCCGGCCAGCCGACCGCGCCGAAGAAGATCGCGTCGTGCTGGCCGATCTTGTCCTTCCAGTCCTCCGGCATCATGCGCTGATGCTTCTCGTAGTAATCGTAGGAGGCGAAGTCGAAATGGTCCTGGCGGATCTCGAAGCCGAACTTCTTGGCTACCGCCTCAAGCGCGCGCACGCCCTCCGGCACGACCTCCTTGCCGATGCCGTCGCCGGGAATGACGGCGACGCGATAGACGCGGTTGGTGGCCATTTGGCGTTTCCTTGAGTTTTCTAAAGGCGCGAAGGCGGGGCGCATTGATAGCGCATGTGGCGGCCGGTCCAAAAGTGGGGAATGTCGCGAATACCACCTGGACCCCGGCGGCACGGCGGCCGGAAAAGTTGAACGGCCACGGGCCTTCCGCGGCCGATTTTCGCTTCCGTTCCGCGCCGTAACCCTTCATGAAGGGCGCGATTCCGGGTCCCCTGATGCTCAGTCCACCCAAGCCAGCCGCCTCGATTTGGCGCATCCCGAACGTCGAAGTCCCGAGTTCGCTGCGCGCGATCGTACGCGCGCGCGAGTCGAGCATCGTGTTGCTCGGCGCCGCGATCGGCGCATGTGCGGGCCTGGTCGTCGCCGGCATGAGCGGCCTGGTGACGCTGATGCACGCGGTCCTGTTCGCCGTGCCGGCGACCCAGCGGCTCTCCGCGCTCCCCTCGCTCAATCCCTGGTACGCGGTCCTGGTGCCGCTTGGGGGCGGCATCGTGTTCGGGCTCGGCCTCATCGCACTCGCGCGCTGGCGCCCGGTGCGCGAAGTCGACCCAATCGAGGCGAACGCGCTGCACGGCGGACGCATGTCGCTGCGCGGCAGCCTGATCGTGGCGGCGCAGACGGTCTGGTCGAGCGGCGTCGGCGCCTCCGTCGGGCTGGAGGCCGGCTACACGCAGCTTGCGAGCGGGCTTGCCTCCTGGATCGGGCGGGCGTTTCGGCTCCGCCGGCGCGATCTGCGCGTGCTGGTCGGCTGTGGCGCCGCCGGCGCGATCGCTGGCGCATTCGGCGCGCCGCTCGCGGGCGCGTTCTACGCCTTCGAGCTCGTGATCGGGAGCTATTCGGTCGCAAGCCTCGCGCCGGTCGGCGCCGCGGCGCTGTTCGGATACCTGGTGGCGAACCTGTTCGATCCGGTGCGGCTCGGCTTCGAGATGCCCTTCGTCATGCAGGTGCAGGGGCACGACATCGCGGTCGCCGCCGCCGTCGGCCTGGCAGCGGCCGCGGTCGGGATCGCGCTGATGCGCGGCGTCGGCCTGTGCGAGGCGCTGCTCGGCCGGCTGGGGATCAAGCCGGCCTGGCGCCCGCCGATCGGCGGCGCGATCGTCGGCTTGCTGGCGATCGTCAGCCCGCAAGTGCTCTCGTCCGGCCACGGCGCGATCCATATCGCCGGAATGCTGCAGAGCCCCTTGCGCACGATCGCGCTCCTGTTCGTGCTCAAGGCGGTCGCCTCGATCGTGTCGCTCGGCACCGGCTTTCGCGGCGGGCTGTTCTTCGCCTCGCTGCTGATGGGCGCGCTCGCCGGCCGGATGCTTGCCGAAGGACTGGACTTTCTGCTCCCGGGGCTCGCGCTCGATCCGCACATCTACGCGATCATCGGCATGAGCGCGCTGTCCGTCTCGGTGATCGGCGGACCGCTCACCATGGCGTTCATCGCGCTCGAATCGACCGGCGACCTCTGGCTCACCACGGCCGTGCTGGTCGCCGTGATCATCTCGGCGCAGGTGACGCGCGAGACCTTCGGCTATTCGTTCGCGACCTGGCGTTTCCACCTGCGCGGCGAGACCATCCGCAGCGCGGCCGACGTCGGCTGGATCCGCGAGCTCAACGTGCGGCGCATGATGCGCGCCGATGTGCGCACCGTGCCGGGGCACACGACGCTGTCGCGCTTCCGCATGGTGTTTCCGCTCGGTTCGACCGCGCAGGTGGTCGCGCTCAACGAGGACAAGAGCTATGCGGGCATCGTGCTGGTCGCCGAGGCCCACGCGCCGGAATACGAGGAGACGACGCCGGTCCGCGACATCCTGCATTCCAAGGACACGGTGCTGCTGCCGGGCATGAGCGTGAAGGACGCGGTCACGACCTTCGACACCGCAGAAGCCGAGGCGCTCGCGGTCGTCGAGGCCCGCGACAAGCGCAATGTCATCGGCCTTTTGACCGAATCCCACGCGCTGCGCCGCTATTCCGAGGAGCTGGAGCTGCGGCGGCGCGAGTTGACCGGGGAGTAGGCGCCTTACACGCTGCTGCACGATATATGAAAAAAGCCGCCGCGGTCTCCCGCGGCGGCTGTTGAAAAAAATCATCCGGTATCGGCGCTGCGGATGCCGCCCGATCGCTGCCTATTGCTGCATCGTGGCCGCGAT
>PLJS01000012.1:3095-3436 GCA_003140315.1 Hyphomicrobiales bacterium | reverse complement strand
GTGCCGGGCGACGTCAGCTTTTCGACCAAGCCTCAGCTTGCAGCCGAGATGATCGAGCGCGCCCTTGCAGCTGGAGTGCCGTTCCGCTGGGTTGCGGCCGATAGCGTCTATGGGGTCGGCGATATCGAGCGGGGACTACGCCAAGCAGGTAAGGGCTATGTACTCGGCGTCAATTCCAATCATTGGTTTGCATCCTGGGGCAAGCCGCAACGGGTTATCGGCACCGCCGAGGAGATCGCAAAGACGCAGCGACGATCTGACTGGCGGCGTCTGTCGGCCGGTGCCGGAACCAAAGGGCCACGATTGCATGACTGGCGCTACCTCGAATTGGCCGATCTCGA
>PLJS01000012.1:0-3081 GCA_003140315.1 Hyphomicrobiales bacterium | reverse complement strand
GGCCATCGCTGGGCGATCGAGGATAGCTTCGAGACAGCCAAAAACGAGTTCGGGCTCGACCACAACGAATCCAGATCCTGGCACGGCTGGCATCGTCACGTCTCGCTCGTCATGCTCGCCTTCGCCATGATGGCCGCCATCCAAAATCAGGCCAACAAGCCGGCGCCCAAAAAAATCAAGTCGAGCGCAACGCCAAAGCATCCGATCTCATCCGTTGGTCGATCCAGGAAATCCGCCGCATAGTTCAACGTCTGGCGCGAAAGCGCATTCAACCCGCTGATGTCATCGCCTGGTCGCTCTGGCGGCGGGCTCATCAGGCCGCAGCACAAAAATCTCATCTCAAACAAAAATCACAACTGTAATGTTAGGGTGATACAGAAGGATTTCCTTGGCGACGGCGCATCATCGTTTCGGGAGTCTACTGTCCACCCGGAGGACGAAAAAGTTTTGGCCGTTCCAGACTGAATTTCCAATGATCCAGGCGGGCGGCGGAGTGATGGGATAAAGGAAAATCCAATCGATGCCGCGTTCGCGCGCCGGCCTGATGAAATTTTCATAATTCGTGGCGTCCAGCATTTGTGCTTGAATGGATCCTGGTGATGCTGGCCTTGTGGGCGTGGTCGACGCCGACGTAGCCGAGCGGGCCTCGCAACGCTCCGGAAACCAGGTGCTCCGCTCTAGAAGTGCTGCCAGAGGGCCGCATTGATAATTGCTGGTCGCCATGACGAGGTCGTGCGGCGTCGAATGTTCGCGCAGGAAGGTAGCGGCCTCAATCATGCCTGGTGGAAGCGTGAGTCCGACATAGGCCGCCGTCCAGCCCATGAAGGCGCCTGCCGGGGACTGTGCAGTCGCGGACAGCAGGAATGGAACAGGTAGCAGCAAACTTGCCGCCGCGGAGACGGCGCAGGTTGCGCGCCAGCCTAAGCGCGCCGTTGCCCATGTTCCGGCAAGGCTTCCAGACCAGGCAGCCAATACGGCATAGAGGAAGAGAAATTGGCTGTGTTGCGTCTCGAGGGGACTTTCGATGGTGATGCTCGGTGGAACGATCATTACGATGAGGATGAATGCGGCGATGGCCGCCATCGGAAACCATCGCTCGTTAAGCAGCAGTCGTCGCCGACCGCACCAAACAAAACCGACGAGAACCGCGGCAAGCATCCCTCCACCGCTGATCAGTAGCAGGTAGACGAGACCTATCGCGACCGGAATCTGCAATGGGAGGGGTGCGAACAACGATTCAAACGCATTCGCCTGAATGCCAGGACCGAACCCAAGCGCAAATTTTACAAACCGCATCGGATCGGGCGGCCAGTCGGTGAACACATGGGGCCCCCGCGGGAGGAATTCCGCAATGAGAGCGCCCGATGTCATTAAAAGTGCGATCGTAATCAGGCCCACGATGTGCGCCAGCCGGCTCGTCGGTCGCCATAAAAATATCAGCAGTAGAGCTTCCGTGACAGCTAGCGGCAAGAAGATTTGGGATCGCAAGCCGATGACTCCAAGGGATGTGCCGAGGGCGAGCCAAAGAGCGCGCCCGCAATGATCACGTTGGGCAACCACTCCAAGTGCCAGCGCAGCCAAGGAAAGGCCGGTGGCATAGGTGGCGCCGGTTGAAATTTCCTCAAGCCAATGGAAGTCGAACATGCCATTACGAAGATAATGGGCCGTATCCGGGACGAGGAGAAGGGCGGCGGCTGCAGCAATGCCGCCGGTCCGGCCAGCAGTGACAGCAGTTCCCAGCACATAGCCTCCCATGCCCATGATGATGAAGCCAAGCGGTGTCCAGAGCGCAGTCGCGCAGATCAGAGCCGGCACGTGAGCAAGTGCATTGAGAGCCGCCGGGAGCATGAGGCTTGCAGAGTGGTAGAAGGGCAACGCCATTGGTGGTACAGCGAGCCGCGCGAAGTCAGCGATATAGATGGCCTGTAGGTTGTAATCGCCCCATACCGGAAAGCGGCCCGTAGCGAGAAGGGTTGGCATGGCTTGAATTGCCTGCCAGCACCACACGAGGCTGACGACGCAGATAGCAATCAGGATCACGAGATCCGTACGGGCCCAACGCTGCACGGCAGTCTGCGCTCGCGAGTTGTATGCAAGTGCGGCCAGTCCAAGCCCGCAGCATGCAAGGAACGCTTTCCCTGCCGAGATGCCGATAGCAGTGCAGCCGAGCCACATGACGACACTTAAGCCCGCGACGCCGATCACAATTTCTGCGGGCTGTCGAATTCGCAGCGACTGTTCTGGCAGGACGGAAAGCGTCGCACGACCAATCATGAGTGCATTGGCGGATATGGCGATGCTGACGACTGCGACCGCGAGGGAAAAGCCTTGCGAGGCCATGCATACCGCCGTCGCCAACGTGCTGGAAAGGACGAACAAAGCGAGACAGTCGGAACGGTGGAAAGGTACTCTCATCGAATGGGTCAGGCCTCCAATCGCGCCATGTGTAGCGCTTGCCCGGCAAACGCTTGGCGGCACGAAGTCGACCGGTGATGCGGGGCGGCCAATCGCCCGCCTGCCGCGGACTTGGCCGCCGTTTCCGGTGATGGGTGCTGGTTCAGGCGACTACTGCCACGCACCTGAAAATTGACTTTGCCAGCCGAATTATCGAGTGGCCGAGCGCCACGTGGTGAGTCTTGCTGTCCCGTGCGTGTCCCCAAAACGAGCCTCCAAATCCATAAGCTGGACTGATTCATACGGACGATTCCCCAATCGCGCGAAGCCCAGGTTCCCAGGCGAAAGGCAATCCACGCGATCGTCGACGACTATGCCACCCACAAGCACCCGAAGGTGCGTAAGTGGCTCGCGCAGCACCCCCGCTGGACCTTCTACTTCACCCCAACCTCGGGCTCCTGGCTCAACGCAATCGAAGGATTCTTCGCCAAGCTTACAAACCGGCGCCTCAAACGCGGCGTGTTCCGATCCGTCCAGGACCTTCAGGCCGCGATCGACCGCTTTGTCGCCGTTACCAACGTCGACCCCAAACCCTTCGTGTGGACCGGACGCCCAAACCGCATCATCGCAGCTGTCAAACGAGGGAAGGAAAAGTTAGAGTCGGTCCACTCTCATGATTGCTGACAA
>PLJS01000087.1 GCA_003140315.1 Hyphomicrobiales bacterium | reverse complement strand
CTAGACGAACGGAGCTTGTTGGTGCGGACTGGAGGAATCGAACCCCCTTGGCAACGCTTGGAAGGCGCGCGATCAGCCAATGACCCAAGCCCGCGATGACGAAAATCTGGCGGAGAGTTGTGAGCACGATTCACATGCGTTGCCGCACCGAGCGCTTAGCAGGCGCCGGCCGCACCCTGGCGGCTTAACTCTCCGAACTGGTGCTCTCGGCAGGAGTCGAACCCGCATGGACCCGTTTAGAAGACGGGCGCCTATCCATTCGAGCCACAAGAGCTTCAGCGCATTCACAACGAAATCGATGCGTCGGCGGGTGCCGACCCCGCTCATAGCCGTTTTGCAGGCGGCCGCGTTCCCGTTTCGCCACGACGCCGAATTGGTCAGGGTGCGGTGTTCTGCCCACCGGCCTCCGCGTTCCAAGCGCGGGACTCTTCTTGCACGAGCTTCACCCTGGCATAGCGTTTTCCGGCGAAGTGTGGAGCGGTTCGCCGCAGAAAACGCGTCAACGCTTGAACTGGCGCGCACGAGAGGAGTCGAACCTCTACCCTCCAGATCCGTAATCTGGCGCATTCTCCAGTTTTGCTACGTGCGCATTGGTAGGGCCAGCGGGTATCGATCCCGCTCCACCTGATAGAGAGTCAGGTATCCTAGCCAGTAGAAGATGGCCCCGTTGTCTTGTTGCGTGTTGGCTCCGGTCGCAGGATTCGAACCTGCCGCTTGCGCGTTAACAGCGCGCCGCGCCCGCCTAGAGCGCCTCACCGGAAAAATTGGTGGACCGCCGGGGTAACGCACCCCGCGCGACGATCTTGCAAGGATCATCTGCACCCTTGTGCGCAGCCCATGGTGCCTGAGTGACGTTCTGCCCGTCATCCTCCGCGTTTTCGGCGCGGCGCTTCTACTAAGTTAGCTTCTCAGGCGAATTGGTGCGGGTGCCGGTAATTGAAACCGGGCCTTCGGAGTGGCGCTCCGATGCTCGACCGTCGAGCTACATCCGCATGGTGGGAAGTGGAGAGAATCGAACTTCCTGCCGCAAAGGGACGGCGTTTACAGCGCCGCGACGGCACCAGCCGTCCTTATTGGCACTTCCCAAAAATTAGTCGCGCGCGTTCGCCCGCGCGAATTGGCGGAAGGTGAAGGAGTCGAACCATCAACGTTTCCGTTGGCCCGGTTTTCGAGACCGGTTGCCCGCCGCCGAGCGCCACCTTCCTGATTCGGGCATGATCGTTTCCGAAAACCGCTGCACACCCCGGATCACGTCCGGGGCAGGCATTTTCGGGATCATGCCGTTTGGGCGTCGCGGGGTGGCTCGAACACCCGGCCTCACGGTCCGGAACCGTGTGCTCTCTCCATCTGAGCTACGCGACGAAATTGGCGGCCCGTAGGGGTTTCGATCCCCTCTCACTTGCTCGACAGGCAAGCTGCCTCACCAGATGCATAACGGGCCTTGGTGTGCCTGCGGCGATTTGAACGCCGACTGAACGCGCTCTCAACGCGATCCCTCTGCCATTGGGGTACAGGCACGAATTGGAGGACCACCACGGTAACGATCCGCGTTCTCAGCGCTTAAGAGGCGCGCGCATTACCTTTATGCTTGTGGTCCGAAACGCTGGTGAACCGCCACGGTACTGCCCCGTGTTCTCATGGGTTAAAAGGCCAGCGCATTACTTCTATGCTTGCGGTCCATGTCAGACCGCGTGTTTGCAGTTCCGCATTGTGGTTCTCCGAAGTTGGTCGTCCCGCACGGTAACGATCCGTGGTCGCCCGGTTATCGGCCAGGTGCTCTGCCTTTGAGTTACGGGACAGTGATTGGTAGGCGCTGAGAATTACGATATCTCGACCTTCGGTTTGTAGGACCGACGCTCTTCCTCTGAGCTAAGCGCCTTCGATTCTTGGTAGGCCACCGGAGATTCGAACTCCGACTGGATGCGGTCTGAGCGCATTGTCTCTGCCGTTGGACTAGTGGCCTGTGCTCTCTACAGGGTACGATCCTGTCTCTCCGCCATACCAAGGCGGCGTCCTGCCGAATGAACGAAGAGAGCATGCTGGTGCTGGCAGGAAGGATCGAACTCCCGGCCTCGCCATTACGAGGGGCGCGCTCTGCCGACTGAGCTATGCCAGCTAAAAGTCTTAAACTCTTAAAATTGACAAACGGACGGTAATCCCGCTGCGGATCCGGAGATTAATCCGGACGCGGTTGCACGATTGCCCGTCCAATCTGGACGTTCACGATGTCAAACAGCGGTCGTCACGCAAGGGTCCTGGTACGCACGCCATCACGAATCCGATTCTCGATGTATCGTCTTGATCTTGCGGGCCATTTTAACCTCTCGCCTGTTTGGCGGAGGTCCGGGAACCCGCCGCCGATTATCTAAAGATGCAGAGCTCTTGTTCGAGCTTTGCAGTCGCCGCGATCGTATCCAGTCCGACCACGCACCAACGCATGCCGCACCGGCCATCCCGTCGATCAAACGACGGCGTGGCGGCGGTCGGACTGCCGCGATATGAGCGTAGCGAAAACATGGAATCCTCTCGACTGAAGGCTAAATCACATACTCGGGTCAGAAAATCAAGTCACGAATTTTGATAATAGGTATCAATTAACGAGAGTTAATCTTCCGCGCGGAGCGATAAACATCTGATCTGCGGCACGCCTTCTTGTAGCCACTCCGGCGCCGCGATGTCGGCGCGAGACCTGCCCACATATTCCGGTTATCCTGGGTGTGAACCTTGCCGCGAGACACTCATGACCGAAACCCGCCCGCGCATCCGTGTCGTCAATCCGAACTCCAACGAGGCCGTCACGCGCGGAATCGACGAGGCGCTGCAACCGCTCCGGTTCGCGGACGGTCCCGAGCTCGTGTGCTCGACGCTCGCCGAAGGGCCGTTCGGCATCGAGACGCAGGAGCACGTGGACAGTGTCGCGATGCCGCTGCGGCGGCTCGTAGAGGTAGACAATGCATCCGACGCCTTCATCATCGCCTGCTACAGCGACCCTGGCCTGCATGTCTGCCGCGAGGGCACGACGCGTCCCGTGTTCGGCATCGCGGAATGCGGCGTGCTGACCGCGCTTGCGCGCGCGGAACGCTTCGGCGTGATCGCGATTCTGCAAAAGTCGATCGCGCGCCACACGCGCTATCTGCGTCAGATGGGGCTGATGGACCGGCTCGCAGGCGAGCGGCCGCTCGGAATGTCCGTCGCCGAGACCACGAGCGGCGAAGGCACACTCGCGCGCATGCTTGAGGTCGGACGCGCGCTGAAAGATCAGGATGGCGCGAACGCGATCGTGATGGGGTGCGCCGGCATGGCGCGGCATCGCCGGCCGCTGGAAGATGCGCTCGGCATTCCGGTGATCGATCCGACGCAAGCCGCGGTGACGATGGCGATCGGCACGGTGCAGTTGGCGCGTTGAACCGCTCCGCCGTCATCCTGAGGCGGCCGCGAAGCGGCCCTCGAAGGATGGCCGCGCACGCTGTCGCCCTTCGAGGCTCGCCGCGAGCGCGGCTCGCACCTCAGGGTGACGCCTTCCCCTTCTGCTCCGCCGCCCATTCCTCGTAACTCTGCCGCACGTGGGTGAACGGCTCGCCGAGCGAGGCGTAGAAATTGCCGTAGAGGCGCGCGAGCGGGCGGTACTGTGTCATGTCGACGCGCATCTTGTCGGGATCCCACAGCCCACGACGCACGTGAACATGCACGATCTCGCCGATCGCAAGGCGGCGCAGCGCACTCACTTCCAGCGTGGTGTAGTGGCGGCATTCGAGCGCGGCCGGCGCTTCGGCGATGCGCGGCACCGCGACCTTCTCGCTCGGCAGCAGGCTCAGCTTCGCTGCGTCGATCTCGCTGATCTCGGGCGGGAAATCGACCGCGCACTGGTTCATCTGTTGGCCGATCGCCTCGTCGACGAGGTTCACCACGAACGCGCCGCGATCGCGAATGTGCGCCGAGGTATCCTTCAGGCCGCCGCCGGGCTTTGCCTGGAGACCAAGCACGCAGAGCGCAGGGTCCTCGCTGAAGATATTAAAGAACGAGAACGGCGCGGCGTTCACGATCCCGGTCCGGCCGAGCGTGGTGACGAGCGCGATCGGGCGTGGGATCACCAAGCTGATGAGCAGCTTGTAGCGGTCGTGCGGCGAGAGGGTAGTCAGGTCGTAGGAGAGTTCTTGCATGTGACTTTCTTTTATTCCGGCAGCGTGACGCCGGTTTGGCTGGTGATGCGGCCGTAGTGCTCGATGCGGCGGTGGCGCGCGAAGTCGAAGATGGTGTTCTTGTTGAACTTCGTGTCGTCGAGATCGATGGTCGCAACCACCAGCTCGTCGCCCTTGGTCTTTGCGCTGGCGATGATCTCGCCGTCGGGATGGACGATGCAGCTTCCGCCGAACAGCGGGAAGCCGTCCTCGACGCCGCATTTTGCGGTCGCGATCACGAAGGTGGAATTCTGATAGGCGCCGGCCTGCACCGAGAGGTTATGGTGGAACAGGCGCTTCTCCGGGCCTTCGTCGGCCTTCTGCGAATTGACCGATGGCGTGTTGTAGCCGAGCACGACCATCTCGACGCCTTGCAGGCCCATCACGCGGTAGGTCTCGGGCCAGCGGCGGTCGTTGCACACCGCCATGCCGAAAATGCCGCCCATCGTGCGCCACACCGGGAAGCCGAGATTGCCCGGCTCGAAGTAGCGCTTCTCCAGATGCTGGAACGCGCGCGCGGGATCGAACTCGGAATGACCGGGCAGATGCACCTTGCGGTACTTGCCGACGATGTTGCCGTCGCGGTCGACTAGGATCGCGGTGTTGTAGTGGTGGCCGTCCGGGGTCAGCTCCGCATAGCCGAGATAGAAGCCGATGTCGTACTGCGCCGCTTTCTCGAACAGCGGCCGCGTCGCGGCGTTAGGCATCTCGCGCTCGAACCAGCTATCCACCTCGGCCTGATCGGTCATGTACCAGCGGGGAAAGAAGGTGGTGAGCGCAAGCTCGGTGAATACGACGAAATTCACGCCTTCCGCATGTGCCTGCTCGAGCAGATCGCACAAGCGCTTCACCACAGCCTGGCGCGACTCGGCTTTCTGGATTGGGCCGGATTGAGCGGCTGCGACACGGAGGATGCGGGACATCACGACGCCATTCTTCGTTCAAGCCGGCTGATGAGCCGGACCACCGGCCACAGCATGACGAGATAGATCGCCGCCGCAAGCACGATCGGCGAGGCGTTGAAGGTCACCGAGCGCGCCATGTCGGCGGAATACAATAATTCCGGCAGCGCCACGACGCTGGCGATCGAGGTGAGCTTCACCACCTCGACGGTGTTGGACACGAGATCGGGCAATACATTGCGCACTGCCTGCGGCAGCACGACGTGGCTGAGCGTGCTGACGGCGCTTAAGCCCGTGGAACGCGCCGCGTCCCACTGGCCACGCCCGACGCTCTCGATGCCGGCGCGATAGATCTCGCCGTAATAGCTCGACGTATTGAGGAAGAACGCGACCGCGACGGCCGTCAGCGGCGACAGACGGATGCCGGCAAACGGCAGGCCGGAATAGACGAAGATCAGCAGCACCAGCGGCGGTACGGCGCGGAAGAAATCGATCGCCGCGATCATGCTCCAGCGCACCGTACGCGAGGACGACAACGAGGCGAGCGCGAACACGAGCCCGCCGACGAGCCCGAGCGGAATGACGATGAAGCAGAGCAGCAGGGTCTGCCTCAGCCCCGCCAGCACCAGCGGCAGCGCGCGCGCCATGATGTCGAGATTGAAGAACTGCTGGATGATCGCTTCCATCAGTTCCTCCGCCAGGCGAAGCGTGTTTCGAGGTACCGGCCGAGCGCAACGACCGGAATGAACAGGATGATGTAGGCGAGCGCGCCCATCATCAGCGGTGTGGCGTTGCCGGAAAAGGATTGCGCGGTGGTCGCCTGATTGAGGATTTCCGGTACGCCGATCACGGTGCCGAGCGCGGTGTTCTTGGTGATCGCCACCGTGCGGTTCGTGATCGGCGGCACGGTGAGGCGCACGGCCTGCGGCAGCACGATGTAGCCGAGCGTGCCGAGGAAACTCAGTCCCGTTGAGCGTGCCGCCTCCCATTGGCCCTTCGGCACCGAGAGGATGCCAGCCCAGAAGATCTCTTCCGCGAACGCCGCAAGCACGAGCGAGAGAACCAGCCACAGCACCGCAAAAGAAGGGATGCTCACCCCGACATTGGGCAGGCCGAAATAGACGATCAGCACGATCACCAGCGGCGGCAGCGCGCGAAGTATGTCGACAAGGATGATGATCAGCACGTTGAGCGGCCTGATCTCGAACGAACGGACGACGGCGAGCGCCAGGCCGAACGCCAACCCCGTTACGACGACAGCAAGCGCGATCTCGATCGTCGTGACCACGCCTTGCAGGATCGAGGGGAGGTATTGCTCGATGAGGTTCGACTTGAAGAAGGCTTCGACGAAGCGGGACCAGTCGTTCATGAGCGCGTCAGCCCCGCGATGAACGCCCGCGTCCTTGCCTCGCGCGGCTTGGCGAAAATCTGGTCCGGCGCCCCTTCCTCGACGATCACTCCGTGATCCATGAAGATGACGCGATCGGCGGCATCGCGCGCGAATCGCATCTCGTGGCTGACGACCAGCATCGTCATGCCGGCGGCTTTGAGTTCGCGCATGACCGCAAGCACGCTGCCGACAAGCTCGGGGTCGAGCGCCGAAGTCGGCTCGTCGAACAGCATCACGGTCGGCTCAAGCGCCAGCGCGCGGGCGATCGCGACGCGCTGCTGCTGACCGCCGGAAAGCTCCCCCGGATACGACTTCGCCTTTGCGGCGAGGCCGACGCGGTCAAGCGCCGCCATGCCGAGCGTCTCGGCATCGGTGCGCGATCTCGCCGCCACCTTGCGCAGCGCCAGCGTGACGTTCCCGAGGGCCGTCATGTGCGGATAGAGATTGAACGACTGGAATACCATGCCGATCTTGCGGCGCATGGCGTTGATGTCGGTCGAAGGCGCCATCAGGTCGACGCCGCCGAGGTGAACCGCGCCGCTCGTCGGCTCTTCAAGGCGATTGCAGCAGCGCAGAAGCGTGCTTTTGCCCGAGCCGGAAGGACCGATGATGAAAACCATCTCCTGCGGCGCGACGGCAAGGTCGATGCCGCGAAGCACTTCCGAATGACCGAAGCTCTTGCGCAGGCCGCGAACTTCAAGGATCGGCGGCCGCGCGGCGTCCATCGTCACTCAGTCGCACTTCGGCGTGTGCTCGGTCGGGTCGTATCCGGCCATACCGGGCACGCCGTAGCCGGGAAACACTGTCACCGCCGCGGAGCCGGGCGCGGGCTTCGTGCCGAACCACTTCTCGTGCATCTTGGCGATGGTGCCGTCGAGCTTCATGCATTCGATGGCGTTTTCGATGACTTTTCGCAGCTCACTTGAATCCTTGCGCAGCGCCGCCGCCCAAACGAGGCCGGTCGAGTGCAGGTATGACAGTTCAAGTTGCGGATTGTTCTTCACCGCCCAGGCAATCACCGTATTGCCGGCGACGTTGGCGTCGGCGCGTCCTGCGAGCACGGCTTGCACGGCGTCGGTCTGCGTGCCGAAGGATTCCACCTTCCAGCCGATCTTCTGCTCCAGCTCGCGCGCCCAGGCGTCATAGGCCGAGCCCTTGTTCACCGACACGATCTTGCCCTTGAGGTCTTCCAGCTTCTCGACCTTGGGCGCGCCCTTCTTGATCAGGAATTGGAAGTCGGTGTTGAGATAGCCCTCGGTGAACAGCATGTTATCGGCGCGTTCCTTGGTCACCGTCGTGGGCGCGGCGACATAGTCGTAGGTGCCGGCCTGCAGCGCCGGGACGATGCCGGAGAACTGCACGGCGTCGATGACCGAGGGGCGCTTCAGGCGCTTGGCGATCTCATTGGCGAGATCGATGTTGAAGCCCTCATAGCCGCCGCCGAGCTTCGGCATCGCGTGTGGCGCGAAGGTGCCGTCCACCACGGTTTTCAGCGGCGGGCCTTCCTGAGCCAGCAGCGGAGAGGCGGCGCACAGGATCGCGCCCGCGAGCAGAAACGCATGTTGCTTCATCGAAATCCCCCAAACGCTGCCCAGCAAGCTGAAACGATCGGAAGCGTATCGCAGTCCATCGAGGCGCCACAAGCCAAGGGGCACGACTCACGGCAACGCGTTGCGCCTTATGACTTCGGAATAATACGCGGCGCTCAGCTTGGGCGTGCGCTTCTGGCTCGCATAGTCGACATGGACCAATCCGAAGCGGGTGCCGTATCCGTCGGCCCACTCGAAATTGTCGAGCAGGCTCCACAGAAAATAACCGCGCACCGGCACGCCTTCGGCAGTCGCGCGTTGCAGCGAGGCGAGATAGCTGCGCAGAAACATGATGCGGTCGGTGTCATAGACGATGCCGTCCGCCGCCGGCTCGTCCGCCGCGCCGCAGCCGTTTTCGCTAATGTAGATCTCCTTCACGTTCCAGATTTTCTGCAGGTGCCGTGGCGCCCAATAGAGCGCCTCGGGCCCGAAGAGCTGCCAGGACGATGCCATCCGCGGGTGGGATTTGGCGGGTGGCACGACCTCGTAGCCGCTCGGCGCGCCGATCGCACGCACGTAGACGGGCGTGTAAACATTGATCCCGACGAAATCGAGCGGACTTGCGATCGCTCTCAAATCCTCGTCGGTGAACTTCGGTACGCCCGCTCCGGCAGATGACAGGAAGGGTGCGAAGATCCCGTCTCTGTGACCCAACTCGACGAAGGCCGAGAGCTCATTGGTGGTGAAGAACTTTCTGACGCGGTCGCTCAGCTTCTCGGCGACGTACCCAGCATAATCCGCGAAGGCCTTCGCGGTGTCGCGTGATTCCCACCCTCCGACGCTGTCCTGCAGCGCCTGCGGCAAGTCCCAGTGATAGAGCGTGGCGAACGGCTCGATCCCGTTGGCGAGCAGCTCATCGACGAGGCGATTGTAGAAATCCAGGCCCTTGGGATTTGGATTGCCGGTGCCTTGCGGAAAAACGCGCGGCCAGGCGGTCGAGAACCGATACGTGCGCGCGCCGAGCGCCTTCATCAATTGCACGTCTTCCCGGTAGCGGTGGTAGTGATCGTCAGCCACGTCGCCCGTGTCGCCGTTCCGGATCTTGCCGGGCGCATGTGCGAACCGGTCCCAGATGGACTCGCCGCGACCGTCTTCCTGCCACGCGCCTTCGATTTGATACGAGGCCGTGGCGGCGCCCCAAAGGAAACCTGGCGGAAAACTGCGCGACGCCGAAACCGCCGGTACGTCAGCCGTTTGGGCGCTGGCTGCCGTTGCAGGCAGGAGCGCGCCGGCGCCCGCCAGTTTGATCACATCGCGGCGCGATGGGCTGCCAGCTTTCGCAATCTTCGATGACACAGATTGGCCGGCCATCATTGCCTCCTGGATTGTCGGCCACATCAGATGCTGGAGACGAGCACGGATAGGACGAGCAATGCCGTGACGGCGACAAGGCCCTGCAGCAGCGTTCCGGCGGTGATCGCCGCCAGGGAGCGCAGTGGCGACAGTCCGGCGCTCGCCGAAACCAGCCAGAAATATTCGTCATTGAGGTGGGACATCGTCATGGCGCCAGCGCCGATCGCGAGCGTGGCGAGAGCCTTTCCGGTCTCGTCGCCCAATCCAAGCGACAGCAGAAGCGGCTGCACCATACCGGCCGTGGTGATCGCCGCGACGAGGGATGAGCCCTGTAAAGCTTTTATCACCGCCGCGATCAGGAACGGGACCAGCAAGCCGCCGTGCCATCCAAGCAGACGCTCGCCGAGCAGTTCGGCCATGCCGGTCTCCTGGCAGAGCCGCTGCAGGCCGCCGGCGGCGCCGACGGTCAGCAGAAGACCCGCGACATTGCCGAGAATTCGCTCGATCCAAGCGGAATTTGCGAGAAATTCGGCACTTTGCCGCCAAAGGCCGATGACCATGATGCCGAGACCAACCAGAAAGAGGATCAGCGGACGGCCGAGCCCGAGGATCATCTCCCGCGCCGGCCCGCCGCCGAGCGGCTCGCTCGGAATGTCGCCGAGAGATTGGACCATCAGCATCAGCAACGGCACCGCCGTCGCCAGAAGCAGCACTATCGCGGACCAGCCGCCGCGCTTTTCGATAACGGACGCTGGCTCCTGCATCAGCGGCCGAGGCGCGACTTCCCCAAGAACCGGCAGCCATCGCGCCCACGCCACGCCGACGACGACAAGCAAGATCGCAACCGGCACGCCGAACAGCGCGACGCGGCTCCAAGCGGCGCCGAGGATGGACGCGGCCGCGATCGGGACCGGCGAAAACAATAAGAGACCATGGCTCGCCGAAATCGCGAGCGCCGGCGCAATCATGACGGCCTCGCGCTTGGGCGCCGCTCCGCCGCTGATGGCCCTAAGCAGCGGCGTGATGAGCGCAAAGGCGCTGGCGGGCGAAGCGCCGATCCCGGCGATCAGGCCGAAGAACGCAGCTATCCTGGTGGACCCCAACCAGCGCCAACGATCGATCGCGGCCTTGAGCCGATCGGACGCGCCCGTGCTTTCGGCGAGACCGGCGACAAAACCGGCGGCCACGATCACCAGTCCGGGGGAATAGATCGCCTGGGAAAAGCCAGTGCCGAAGGCCTTGCCGAGAAGCCCTGTCGAAAACCCGGCGGCCAAACCAAAAGCCGAGGCGGTGATCACGATTGCGAGAAACGGATGAAAACGCAGGCGCTGAATTGCAACGATGAGAATGATGACTGCTGCGAGCAAAAGAAGTGCCTGGAATAAAGGCATGTTGGACATCGACTATTTGCCCTCGCTCATGGGAGCACGAGGCTGCGCCCATTCCGCCAGTTGTCCGGCGACGCCATACATTCATCTTAGTATGATCTCTGCGATCCGCAGGTAGGACAAACGCTCTTCAGGCATACACCGTCGGCAAGCGGCTGCGTTGCAGCTGGCATGATTTTGGCATCGCGCTGATCCTGAAAGGGCTCGGTCGATGAGCGTCCGCGATGCTGGAGGTTGCCTTCGTTTCTGCCAGCTCGGCGTCCTGGCGCTTGTCGTCACGCTCGCCATCGGAACCGCGGCCGCCGCACCGCAAGACTTCATTCACGCGGAAGGCGCTCGTCTCGTGGACGCCCGCGGCGACCGTTTCACCGTCAAGGGAATCAATCTCGGCAACTGGCTGGTGCCCGAAGGCTACATGTTCAAGTTCGCGCACGCCCGCGCGCCGACCGAGATCGCCCGGGTCGTCGAGGCCTTGGTTGGTCCCGCGGAGGCATCGCACTTCTGGCGCGAATTTCGCGACATCTATGTCGCCGAAGAGGATATCCGTTTCATCAAGGCCGCCGGATTCAAACACGGTGCGTGTGCCGCTGCATTGGCGGCTGTTCGTCGAGCCCGGCGATGGCGGCGCGGACCGGTTCGAAGGACCAGGATGGTCTCTTCTCGATCGCCTTGTCGCATGGTGCCGGGAAGCCGGCCTGCGCGTCATCATCGATCTGCATGCCGCGCCCGGTGGCCAGACGGGCGTCAACCACGACGACGGCACCGGATTCCCGCTGACGTTCTACGTGCCGCGATATCGGCGGCTGACCGTCGCGCTGTGGCGCGAGCTCGCCGTGCGTTACCGCGACGAGCCGGCCATACTCGGCTATGATCTGCTCAACGAGCCGATCTCGCCCTATAGCGACGAGAATTATCTCAATCCGCGGCTGGAGACATTCTACCGCGAGATCGTTGCCGCCATCCGCAGCGTCGATTCAAACCACGGCGTGCTGCTCGCCGGCGCGCAATGGAGCACGAACTTCGCGGTGTTCGATCGGCCTTTCGACGCCAACGCCATTTACACTTATCATAAATTCTGGGCCAACCCGACCCGCGACTCGCTTCAGGGCTACCTGAACTTCAGTAATCGCTGGAATGTGCCTCTGCTCATCGGCGAGACCGGCGAGCTCACCAATAATTGGAACGAGAGGTTCCGCCGGCTCCATGAGCAATTCGGCATCGGATGGTGTTTCTGGCCCTACAAGAACCTCGATTCCGACTCGACCGTGATCTCGATTCAAACGCCGGCGGGATGGGATCTGATCGCCAATGTCGGCGGCTCCGACATCCGAGCGCCTGAGGCGAGCTTGTTTCCGTTTCGCCAGCAGGCGCAGGCGATCCTTGACGCCTATCTGGAAGCCGCAAGGTTCAGGAACGGCCGCGTCAACGGTGGTTACCTCAACTCACTTGGCCTTATGGCGCCATAGCGCTACCTGGCGAGCGATCTGATATAGGCCGCTGGGTCGTCTGCTTCTTCGCATTGGGCATCATCCAAAGTTGTGCTCGATTTGAGGGTGCGGATCGGGTTCGGTCTGGTATGATTTCAAGGTCATGAAAAAGCGCTCCGAGCATTCCTCGGAACTGCGCTTCTGCGGAGGTCGAAAGCTCCGCACCAGGTTCAACGGTCACCAAAGGATGCAGCATGGAGTTCCTGTCACTGCAATCGACGCGAGGCTACCGTTATGCGCTCGTGCGGGCCGTATTCGCGGTCTTGCTTTCGCTTCTTGCGTCCCAAAGCTTCGCCCAGCAGCCTGCTGAAGGACCGTTCGCGGGGCTGCCCGGCTCGTGGACCGGCACAGGGATCATTGCCCTTGCCAACGGAGCGAAGGAGCGCATTCGTTGCCGGGCGACATATCGTCTCGACAGCAGCAACGTCGATCTCCGGCTGGAGCTCAGCTGCACGAGCGACAGCTATAAGTTCGAGTTGCAAAGCCACATCAGCTACAAAGATCGTGCGATTTCGGGCTCGTGGAACGAGTCGACACGCGGGGTAGGCGGCACCATCACCGGCACCGCCGCCGCCAATCAGATCCGGGCAAGGGCTGAAGGTCAGACCTTCACGGCGATCTTGGCCGTAACGACGCGCGGCTCGCGGCAATCGGTTTCGATTCAGTCGCCGGGAAGCGAGATGTCGGACATCACGATCGATCTGGCGCGCGGATCGAAGTGATCATCGGCCTTGTGATGAAGGTCCAACAACCGCACGGTCGCGCTGCTCGAGCAGACGGCCGATTGTTGATGATTGCACGCGCTCGGATGGAGGGGGCATGAACCTCGAACCAGCCCTGAACAGCACGATCAGCGCTGAACGGCTGGAATTCGCCGCGGTTGGATCATGGACCATCGCTCATTCCGAAGCACTTGAGCGGTTGGTGGACGCTGGTGCGCTGCAAGTCGCGAATACCCGAAGCATGGCGATCGATATGGCCGGTGTCCAAGAGCTCGATACGCTCGGGGCCTGGCTGCTCGAGCGCTTGATCCGTCGCGGGCGGGAACGCGGACAGGACGCCGACTTCACCCGGTTGCCGGAACACTACCGCAGCCTCCTCGACGAGGTGCGCGCGGTGAACCGCCAGCCACGCATCCTGCGCGCGAGACGCAACCGTTTCATCTCCGCGCTCGACAATCTCGGCCGCACGACGGTGGGCTTCAAACGCGATATTCTTGCGTTTGTCGAGATGTTCGGCGACCTCAGCGTGACGCTCGCGCGCATCCTCGTCCACCCGCTCCGCTTCCGGTTTATCTCCGCGGTGCATCATCTCAATCGCGTCGGCTGGCAAGCCATGCCGATCGTCCTGCTGATCACCTTCCTGATCGGCTGCATCATCGCCCAGCAAGGATTCTTCCATTTCCGCAAATTCGGCGCAGATGCCTACGTGGTCGACATGGTCGGCATTCTGGTGCTGCGCGAGCTTGGCGTCCTGATCGTCGCGATCATGGTCGCGGGCCGGTCCGGCAGCGCCTACACCGCCGAGCTCGGCTCGATGAAGATGCGCGAGGAAATCGACGCGTTGCGTACCATGGGGTTCGATCCGGTCGAGGTGCTGATCGTGCCGCGCGTGCTCGCGTTGGTCGTCGCGTTGCCGATCCTGACGTTCTTCGGCTCTTTGGCCGCGCTTTATGGCGGCGGGCTGGTGGCCTGGCTATACGGCGGAATGAGCCCGGAGATTTACATCGCCCGGCTGCGCGAGGCGATCTCGGTAACGCATTTCCAGGTCGGCATGATCAAGGCGCCCTTCATGGCGCTGGTGATCGGTGTCGTGGCATGCAGCGAAGGCCTGCGCGTGAAAGGCAGCGCCGAATCGCTTGGCCTGCGGACCACCACGTCCGTGGTAAAATCGATTTTCCTGGTGATCGTGCTCGACGGCGTATTCGCCATTTTCTTCGCCTCGATCGGAATGTGACTTATGGATTCGTCGAGCGAGCCGATGGCGATCCGGGTGCGCGATCTTGTGGTCGGATTCGGCGATCAGGTCGTGCTCGACCATCTCTCCCTCGACGTGCGGAGGGGAGAGATCATGGGCCTCGTCGGCGCGTCGGGCGGCGGCAAATCGGTCCTGTTGCGCACGATCATCGGCCTGCTGCCCAAGCGGGCGGGCAGCATCGAGGTGCTTGGCATCGGCCTCGACCGGACAAGCCCGCATAATGCCCCCACGATCGGACGGCGCTGGGGCGTCCTGTTCCAGCAAGGGGCGCTGTTCTCCTCGCTCACGGCGCGCCAGAACGTGCAGTTTCCGATGCGTGAGAACCTGCATCTCTCGGACAAGCTGCTCGATGAGCTCGCCACCGCCAAACTTGAAATGGTCGGCCTGACCGACGAAGACGGCGACAAATTCCCCGCCGAGCTGTCGGGAGGCATGACCAAGCGCGTCGGACTCGCGCGCGCGCTGGCCCTTGACCCGGAGATCGTATTTCTGGACGAACCAACCTCGGGGCTGGACCCGATCGCCGCGGGAGCGTTCGATACGTTGATCAAGACTTTGCAGCGGACACTCGGCTTGACGGTCTTCATGGTCACCCATGACCTGCAGAGCCTTCATATGGTCTGCGATCGGACCGCGGCTCTCGCCGATGGGAAGATCGTCGCGGTGGGGCCGATCGGGGCGCTGCTCGCCTCAGATCATCCCTGGGTGAAGTCCTATTTCCAAGGCGAACGGGGACGTGCGCTGACACATCCGCTGAATTAAGGTCGACCGATGGAAACCCGCGCGCCCTACGCCCTGATCGGACTCTTCGTGCTCGTCGCCATCAGTGCGGTCTTCGGCTTCGTTTACTGGCTGCACAACACCGGCGGATTGAACAAACGGACCGTCTATCACGTTCGCTTCGAGAACACCGTCGCGGGATTGTTGCCGGGCGCGGCCGTTCTGTTCAACGGCATCCGCGTTGGGGAGGTCACCGATCTCCAACTCAGCCCCGACAATCCGCAACAGATCGTGGCGACGATCGCCGTTGCCCCAAGCACGCCGGTGCGTCCGGATACGCATGTCGGACTGGACTTTCAGGGATTGACGGGGGTTCCGGTGATCGCGCTCGAAGGCGGGAGCAGCGCGGCGCCGGTGTGGCTCACGCCGCCGGGCGAGCCGCCTGTCCTCGTTGCCGATCCTCTGGCCGGTCAGAGCATGACTCAGGCGGCGCGCGATGCACTTCGACGCGTCGACACGGTCCTATCGGAAAATTCGGAGCCGTTGCGCGAGACGATCGCCAATCTCAAGGTGTTCTCGGCGGCGCTCGCGCGCAATTCCGATCGTCTCGACGGTATCGTAGCCGGTGTGGAGCGAATGGTCGGTGGCGGCCCCGCGGCCGCGCCGCCGATTGTCTATGACCTGACGGCAGCGCGTGTTTTTCCGACCGCCACCAAGGCACCTTCGGGGCTGCTCGCCGTGATGGAGCCGACCGGCGTACTCATGTTCGACACGCAGAAGATCCTGGTTCGGCCGAGCGGGGTCGAAGGGCCGACATTCGCCAATGCGCGATGGAGCGACAACCTGCCCAAGCTCCTTCAAGCGAGGATCATCCAGAGTTTCGAGAATGCAAATCTCCTGCGCACGGTCACGCGGCCGATGGAGGCGCTCACCGCCGATTATCAGCTCCTGATCGATGTTCGCAGCTTTCAACTTTCGATGCTCGCCGAACCCGTGGCGGATGTTGAGTTCGCTGCCCGGATCCTGGCCACCAATGGCCGGATCGTCGATGCGCGCATATTTCACGCGACGGTGCGACCCGCAGCAACGGACGCCGCCGCAACCGCAGCCGCACTCGACGAAGCCTTCGGCAAGCTCGCTGTCGAGCTGGTAGCCTGGACCACGGCGGCGATGTGAACACGTATATCGATCCGGAACGGTCGAATCGCTCCACAGCGCCCACAAAGCAGGCGATCCACGGGAGCCAGACCGTCGCAATCGCGTGATTTACCCTTAAGTCCGTCTTTGGCGCATCCGCGAACTCCCGTATAAGGCGGCTGGGCGGGGGCCAAGAATCATGAAGGCCCTTTTATGCCGTTGGACACTCTGAAAGCTCCCCAGCCGGTCCAAGACGATCCGCCCGAGCTTCCGTTCTACATTGCGGCGACCCGATCCACGACGCGTCCGCGCCGCGCGCTCAAGCACGGCGACACGTTTCTCGTCGTTGACAGCCATGGGGACATCGGCGCCTCGGCCGGGGGGGCAGATGGGCTGTTTCATGACGACACACGTTTTCTCTCCCGTCTCGAACTGCGGCTGAACGATGCGCAGCCGCTGCTGCTCGGCTCGAATGTGCGCGACGACAACACGCTGCTCGCGGTCGATCTGACCAACCCCGATCTCTATGTCGATGGGCAGCGCGTACTTGAAAAAGACATCGTTCACGTCGCGCGCACGATCTTCCTTTGGCAGGGAACAGCCTATCAGCGCATCGCCGTGCGCAATCACGGGCTCCGCCCTGTCGAGCTGCTTCTGTCGCTGAGCTTCGACAACGATTTTGCCGATCTGTTCGAGGTGCGCGGTGAGCACCGCGCCCGGCGCGGCACCACCTCGCAAAGAGTGATCGGCGGCGCGCAGGTCCTGTTGAGCTACAAGGGCCTCGACGACACATGGCGCCGGACCACGCTTGCCTTCGACCCGCCGCCGACCGAGCTCACGGCGAATTCCGCAAGCTATCGATTCGTGCTCGCGCCCCATGAAGCGCGTCCGATCTTCCTGCTCGTGAGCTGCCGCGAGGCGATCGCCGAACGCCCGACCCCATTTCTGCGCGGCCTGCTCGGTGCGCATCGCGAGCTGCGCAGAGAGACCCGGGATATCGCAACGGTCGAGACATCCAACGAAGTGTTCAACGAAGTGCTCTGCCGCGCCGCCGCCGATCTCGGCATGCTGATGACCGAGACGCCGCAGGGCCGCTATCCCTATGCCGGCATCCCCTGGTACTCGACCACGTTCGGACGTGACGGGCTGATCACCGCCATCGAGATGCTGTGGTGCGATCCCGGCATGGCGCGCGGCGTCTTGCGCCGGCTCGCGGCCTATCAGGCGACCGACAGCGATGCCGCTGCGGATTCAGAGCCGGGAAAGATCCTGCACGAGATGCGCTCGGGCGAGATGGCCGCGCTCAACGAGGTTCCGTTCGGCCTTTATTACGGCAGCGTGGATTCAACGCCGCTATTCGTCCTGCTTGCCGGACTATATTTCGAGCGAACCCACGACGATGCGACGCTGAAGGAGTTGTGGCCTGCGATCGAGGCCGCGCTCGGCTGGATCGATGGGCCGGGCGATGCGGATCGGGATGGGTTCGTCGAATATTACCGCAAAACCGACCAAGGCCTTGCCAATCAGGGTTGGAAGGATTCCCTCGACGCGGTGTTTCATGCCGATGGCCAGCTGGCCGAAGGTCCCATCGCGCTCGCAGAAGTCCAAGGCTACGTCTTTGCCGCCAAGCAGGTCGCCGCGCGGTGCGCGCTGCGCCTCGGACACGTGCAGCTTGCGCAAAGGCTCGAAGCGGATGCGGCGCGACTGGCCGAGCGCTTCGAGGCCGCATTCTGGTGTCCGGCGATCGACAGCTATGCGCTTGCGCTCGACGGCGCCAAGGTGCCGTGCGCTGTGCGCACGTCGAACGCCGGCCAGACGCTGTTCACCGGGATCGCGCGCGCGGACCGCGCCATGCTTGTCGCCAAGGGACTGCTCAGCCCTCGGTTCTTCTCGGGGTGGGGAATCCGGACGGTCGCGCGCGACGAGGCCCGATATAATCCGATGTCCTACCATAATGGATCGATCTGGCCGCACGACAACGCACTGATCGCGCTTGGGTTTGCGCGCTATGGGCTTAATCGGGCGGTTGCCCAGGTCTCCAAGGGATTGTTCGACGCGGCGAGCTACATGGATCTTCGCCGTCTGCCGGAGTTGTTCTGCGGCTTCAACCGGGAACGGCGGCGGGGTCCGACGCTCTATCCGGTCGCCTGCTCTCCGCAGGCCTGGGCGAGTGCAACGCCGTTTGCGCTGATCCAGGCCTCGCTCGGGCTCGAATTCGTACCCGCCACGAACGAAATCCGGCTCCGCACGCCTCATCTGCCGCCGTTCCTGGACGAAGTCATCTTGCGCGATCTTCAACTCGGCGACGCGCGCAGCGACCTCAAGGTGCGCCGGCATGGGGACCAGATTTCAGTGGAACTTCTGCGCTCGCGCGGGAACATTCAGGTTTCGGTTATTTCCTCGCACTGAGCGAACTTTTTTTTCAGCAGGTCGGCCATCGCCGGAACCGATCGGGCTCCTCCGTGTTCCCCTCTATCGATCTGGTGAAACTCAATCGGGAGCGGGGAGATGCGTCGTCAATTCAGCGCCGTTACCGCAACGGTCTCGCTCATCTGGCTTTTTGTCGGCCCTTCGGCTCCTGTCGCCGCGCAGGATGGTGCCCAAACCAGTGCTCCCGCGCCTTCGATGACGATCCTTGGCTCGAAGCAGGCGGAAAGCGTCCTCGGCAAGGAGATCCGCAGCAATACGGGCGAGAGCCTTGGCCGCCTGGTTGACGTCATCGTGGACCGAACCGGGCAGGTGCGCGCCGCCGTGATCGATTTTGGGGGATTCTTTGGCGTCGGCACCAGGAAGATCGCTGTCGACTGGAATGTGCTGACCTTTACGTCCGACCCAGACAAGTCCAACGCCGTGACGTTGGAACTGACCCGTGAACAGATCAAGGCGGCGCCCGAATACAAGGACAAGAGTGCCGTCATCGTTCTCGGCGCGGCCGATCTGCCCCCGCCCGATCCGCATCAATAGCAGCCGCGAGACGACGCCGGCGTGACTGTGCACGCGCGGATGCCGAAACCTCAGGATCGGAAGCCGGGCTTCGAGCACCCGGCCGAAATGATGAATCAGCATCCCTCGCGTCGCAGTCTTCGTGGTCTCGACTGGTTCGTGTTCTTCGTGGCGGACGTGCAGACCGGCTTTGGTCCATTCATCTCCGTCTATCTGACGACTCAAAAGTGGACGCAGGTCGACATCGGATTTGTGCTGTCGATCGGCGGCATCGTGGCCCTCTTGGGTCAAATGCCGGGTGGCCTCATTGTGGACTCGGCACGGTCCGAACGTCTCGTCGCGGGAATTGCGCTTGGCGTGATCAGCATCAGCGCGCTCGCCTATGCGTGCTGGCCGATTTTTCCGCTCGTGTTCAGCGCGGCCGTGCTGCATGCCGCCGCAAGCTGCGTGCTCGGCCCCTGTATCGTGGCGCTGAGCCTCGGCCTCGTCGGGTATGGGGGGATCGGTGACCGGCTCGGCCGCAATGCGCGCTTCGCATCCATCGGCAACGGCCTTGCGGCGGCCGCGATGGGGGCGTGCGGATACTTTTTCTCGGCCCAGGCGGTCTTCTTCGTCACCGCGGCGTTGCTGCTGCCGACCTTAGTCGCGCTGAACCGCATTCGGCCGAGCGAAGTCGATCCGGAGCTTGCCCATGGTGCCGCCGCAGAGCGGAAAAATAACACGCGGCCGTCGAGCTTGCGGGGCCTTCTGCGACAGCGTTCGCTGTTCATCCTCGCCGGATGCGCGGCGCTGTTCCATCTCGCCAACGCCTCGATGCTGCCATTGATGGCCAGCGTCGTCACGATGCGCTCCGCCGAATGGGCGACCGTCCTGATCGCGGCCTGCATCGTGGTTCCGCAGATCGTGGTCGCCGCGATATCGCCATGGGTCGGCCACCAGGCTCAAATCTGGGGTCGCCGCCGGTTCATCCTGATCGCATTCGCGGCGCTCGTGCTGCGGGGGCTCTTGTTCACCGCGGTGACGAACCCGCATCTCCTGGTCGCGGTTCAGTTGCTCGATGGCGTGACCGCGGCAGCGCTCGGCGTGATGGTCCCGCTGACGATCGCCGACATCACGCGGGGTACGGGCCGCTTCAATTTTGCACAGGGCATCGTCGGCACAGCCGTCGGCATCGGTGCGTCCATCAGTCCGATGCTCGCAGGCTACTTGAGCGACCAGTTCGGAAACCGGTTCGCATTCTTCGGGCTTGCGACCATCGCGGCCTTGGGCCTTGTCGCCGTGTGGGCGCTCATGCCCGAGACGCGGCCCGCGGACGAAACGTCAGCACCGACGCCGGCCTGACGCTTCGTGCGCCTGGACGGTCAATGCGCCGCAAGCGTCGCCTTGGCGGCATCCGCGTCGGACACCAGGTGAAGGCGCGGCGCCGCGCCAGCCATCAGCTCCCGATAGACGGCAAGATAATCGAGCGCCATGCGGCGCGCGGTAAAGCGCTGCTCGAAGCGCTCGCGGATGGCCGGACGCGACAACTGCGAAAGACGATCCACCGCTCCGATCGCACTGGCTTCGTCTTCCACGATGAACCCGGTCAACCCATCCTCGATGATTTCCGGGACCGAGCCGCGGTTGAACGCAATGACCGGAGTGCCGCAGGCCATCGCTTCGATCATCACCAGCCCGAACGGCTCGGGCCAATCGATGGGCACGAGCAGTGCCGTGGCGCCGCTGAGGAATGCCGACTTCTCGTGATCGTTGATCTCGCCGACGTATTCCACATAGGGGCTGCTCATCATCGGTCGGATTTTTTCCTCGTAATAATCGCGATCGGCGCGATCGATCTTGGCGGCGACCTTCAGCTTTACCCCGCAGTGCTCCGCGACACGGATGGCGGTGTCGAGGCGCTTTTCCGGCGCGATGCGCCCGAGGAAAGCAAAATAGGAGGGCTTGACCGACTGCGGCATCAAAAGACGTTCGGGCAGACCATGAGGGATCGTCTTGATCCAGTGCGCTTGCGGGAGCGGGCGCCGTTGAGCGTTCGAGATCGACACCACGGGAGCGGAGGAAAACGTGTCGAAGACCGGCTGATGCTCGGGCAGATCGAGGCGGCCATGCAGCGTGGTCACGAACGGGGTGCGCTGACGCGAGAACAACGAGAACGGATAGTAGTCCAAGTGGAAATGCAGGAAATCGAATTCATCGGTACGCCGGCGCACGTGCTCGAGCATCGCCATGTGCAACGCGTTTGGATCGCGGATTGAGCCATCGAGACGCAGCGCCCTTGGCCAGAACGCCTCAAGCTTCGCCGACGTGCACGAGTCGCCGCTCGCGAACAGCGTGACCTCATGACCGAGCGCGACCAATTCCTCGGTCAGCCAGTGAACAACGCGCTCGGTTCCTCCATAAAGCTTCGGCGGTATCGCCTCCGTCAGCGGCGCAACTTGAGCAATGTGCATGTGGAAGAGCTCCTGTCAGATCAGAGAGCCCCCGTGTCCCCGATAATCCGGCAATTCACATTGAGACAGATTTTGTGAAACGGACAAGGAAACTATTTTCATATTTGCGCGGAACTTTTGCGTTGCAGCGTGCCTTTTCACCAGTCTCGCGCTCAGGCCGGGCGGGCGCCGAGATTGCTGTGTGGCGGCAGCGTTAACAACAACGTCGAAATCGCAGATTCTCCGGGCATCATGCATTCAGGAGAGGTCTGGAAAGCCGAGGACGCATGGACGAACTCACCCGGTTGGCCGATCGTCCGTTTGCGTTCATTTTCCGCTACGTGCGTCGTCGCGCGTTCTCTCACGGCGTGATCCTGGCCGCTGTTCTCGCCGCGGTCGCCTGTTCCATCACGACGCAATACGGCGTGAAATATCTCGTTGATGCGCTTTCTGGGTCGGGCACACGCGGGGTTTGGTTCGCGTTCTTCCTGCTGGTCTCGCTCATCGCGGCGGACAACCTGCTGTGGCGCGTCGCCGGCTGGATCGGAAGCTTTACCTTCGTCCGCGTCACCGGCGATCTGCGCCGCGACTTGTTCTCCCACCTGACGGGACATTCGCCGAATTATTTCACCAGCCGGCTTCCGGGCATGCTGACGAGCCGCATCACGTCGACATCGAATGCCGTCTTCACGGCGGAGAACATGTTCGTATGGAACGTATTGCCCCCGTGTGCCGCGATGATCGGCGCGATCGCATTTGTCGCCATCGTGAGTGTGCCGATGGCTCTGACTCTTGCGGCGCTCGGCGGCGTGATCGTCGTCGTGATGTTTCGTCTGGCCGCGGCGGGCAAGCCGCTGCATCATGACTTCGCGGCCAAATCCGCCGCGGTCGATGGCGAGATGGTCGACGTGATCGGCAACATGTCCTTGGTGCGGGCGTTTTGCGGTCGCCGCCGCGAGCATCGCCGTTTCGACATGACGGTCGACCGCGAACTAACCGCCCGGCAGCGCAGCTTGCTCTATCTCGAACGCCTGCGTGTTCTGCATGCGCTGATGACGGTGCTGCTCACGGTCGGCCTGCTCGCCTGGGCGATCCTCCTCTGGCAGGACGGCAAGATTTCCACGGGCGACGTCGTGCTCGCCTGCACGCTCGGCCTGTCGGTGCTGCACGCGACGCGTGACCTCGCAGTTGCGCTCGTCGATGTGACGCAACATCTGGCGCGCCTGTCGGAGGCAATCTCGACCCTGCTGGTGCCGCACGATCTACGCGACCATCCGGAGGCAGCCCCGCTCCTTCGGTTTGGCGCGAGTGTCCGGTTCCAGCACGTCGCCTTCCGGTATCCGAGCGGAGAGACCGTCTTCGAGAACCTCGACCTGCGGTTGGAGCCAGGACAGCGTGTCGGGCTCATCGGCCGGTCCGGCGGCGGCAAGTCGACCTTGTTTGCCCTGCTCCAGCGCTTCTACGACGTGCAAGGCGGCGCCCTCTTCATCGACGGTCAAGACATCAGACGCGTCACGCAAGAGAGCCTGCGCGCCGCGATCGCGGTGGTGCCGCAGGACGTCTCGCTGTTCCATCGCTCGGTCATGGAGAACATCCGCTATGGCCGACCGGATGCTTCCGACGCGGAGGTCGAGGACGCGGCGCGCGCCGCGCGTTGCCTCGATTTCATCGGGGCGATGCCGCAAGGCATGGCGACGCTCGTCGGCGATCGCGGGATGAAACTATCGGGCGGACAGCGCCAACGTATCGCGATCGCGCGCGCGCTCTTGAAGGACGCGCCGCTGCTGCTGCTCGATGAGGCGACGTCCGCGCTCGACAGCGAGTCGGAGGATGCCGTGCGCGAAGCGCTCGGCGATCTCATGCGCGGCCGGACCGTGATCGCGATCGCACATCGCCTGTCGACGCTGAATAATTTCGACCGCATCATCGTGCTTCAATCGGGGCGGATCGTGCAGGACGGCGCTCCCGCCAAGCTGCTTCGTCGCAACGGGCCCTATCGCGATCTGGTGCAACGGCAGACGCGCCCAGCCGTCATGGCAGCCGCTTAGCCGGTTTTCTCAGCCGTCTTGCTCACTGTTGCGGTGGAATACCGGCAGCCTCCACGACCTGTTTCCAGCGCGCGGTTTCGTCGGCCACGAGCTTGCTGTAGGCAGCGCCCATTTCGGCCGAAACTTCCGCGCCCTGCGCGGCCAGACGCTCGCGCAAGCCGGGATCTTGCAACGCTTTGGCCGCTGCCGCCTGGAGCGCGCTGATGATTGCCGGCGGCGTACCGGCCGGCGCGTGCAGCCCAACCCACCCTTGCGCGGTCGCTTTCGGGAAACCCAATTCGGCGACCGTCGGCACGTCGGGCAACACCGCAAGGCGCTTCGGGCTCATGACCGCAAGCGCGCGCAGCTTGCCCGCCTGCACTTGCGACAACGCGGCCGGGAGCGATGGCGTCACGACCTGAACCTCGTTGCTGAGTGCCGCCAGAATGGCCGAGCCCGCGCCCTTGTAGGGAATGTGTGTCCAGGGAATCCCTGTTTCGATGCGCAGCGCCTCGCCCGCCAGATGCAGCGGCGAGCCGATCCCGCCGGAGCCGAAGTTGAGCTTGCCCGGGTCTTGCTTGGCCAAAGCGATCAGTTCAGCGAGCGAATTCGCCTTCACCTCCGGACTGACCACCACGATATGCGGCACCGTCGCGAACATTGCGATCGCCTGCAGGTCCTTGGCCGGATCGAAGGGCAACTGCGCGTACAGGCTCGGCGCGGTTGCGAGGCTCGCGTCGCTGACGAGCAGCAGGTAGCCATCGGGATCGACCTTGGCGACCGCGTTCATCGCGATCCGGCCACCGGCGCCGGCGCGATTGTCGATCACGATGGCGACGCCAAGGATCTGCGACATCGTCTGCGCGACGTTGCGCGCGATGACGTCGGTGGTCCCGCCCGCCGGATAAGGCACGACCCAACGGATCGGCCGGTCGGGATAGTCCGCGGCGAACGCTGCGCCCGCCAACAGGCAGACAACGCCGAGCAGCGTCAGAAGGCGGGCGGCAATCGCAGCTTTCATAGTCGATCTCCCAGCACTGTTTCGTCGCCTTCGGCGGACACTTCGTACATCAGGCTGTAGATGCCGAATGCCTGCTCGACCCAGCCCAGTCGTTCGAGCGTTGCGGCCGAGAGCGCGTCGCGGCGCACGGCCTGCACGTCGGTGACACGCGTCGCTTCGATCAGCAGCACGTAGTCGGCGCGCGCATCGGCAACGCCGGTGACGCGCACGGCGTCCATCTTCGCCCGCACATCCGGCGCGGCTTGCAGCCAATGCACGCCGACCACGCCGTGCTGGCGCAACATCTGCGGTACCTGCGCGTCGAGCGCCTCCAAGATAGCCTCGGCGCGCATTGCGTCGCGCGGCGCCAGGCGCACGCTTGCGACGATCGTGCCGATGCCGCGGCCGAGGCTTTGGCGCACCGCGAACGTGTTGCGCACAACGTTGGAAAAACCGGCGCGGATACGCTGCGACTGCTCACTGATCCGGCCGACCAGGCGCAGATATCCTTCGCTCGCGAGTGCCGCCGGCGTTTGCGCCTCGAAGAGCGTCAGGTAGGCGGGCGTTCCTTCGACCGCAACAAAGCGGCGCGCGCGCAGATAGCCGCCGATGTCGATCCGCTCCGGCATGTGCTCGTCGATGTACCAGCCGTCCGTCTCGCGATTGAACTCGGGGGCTACGTCCAGCCACAGCATCAGCGCCCCGCTGCCCATCAATGCGCTCATGTCGTCCCTCTCGCCTGACGTGCGCGCATGGCGATCACTGCTGCGCCGAAATGCCGGCTTGCCGGATGACCGAAGACCAGCGGTCGAAATCGGTGCGGATGCGCGCGACGAACTCCGGCGGCGTGATCAGCTCGGTCTCGGCGCCGACGGCGGCGAACGTCTCCTTGAGCGAAGGCTCGGCGACCGCCTCGGCAAGCGCCTTGTGCAGGCGCTCCACGATCTCGGGCGGCGTTCCGGCAGGTGCCAGCACGCCGTTCCAGGTCGTCACCACAAGCCCGGGCAAGCCGGCTTCAATGGCGGTCGGAACATCGGGAAGAATAGGCGAGCGATGCAATCCGGTCACGGCGAGCGCGCGAAGCGTGCCGCCGCGAATGAGCGTGATCGCGGACGGCAGGGTCGCAAACATCGCGGTCACGTGACCGCCCGCGACATCGATCAGCGCCGGTCCGCCGCCGCGATAAGGAACGTGCAGGACCTTGACGTTGGCTTCACGCTTGAAGAGTTCCGCGCTCAAATGATTGGTGCTGCCGATTCCGGACGACGCGAATGTCAGTACGTCGGGCTTTTCGCGCGCCGCCGCGATCAGATCCGCGAGCGTCTTGAACGGCGTGTCCTTGCCGACCACCAGCACGTTGGGAAACACGGCGACCGGCGTGATCGGCGCGAATGCGGTCGTCGGATCGTAGGGCAGCGACTGATACAGCGTCGGGCTCATCGCGATCTCGTTGGTCGTGCCGAGCAGCAGCGTGTAGCCGTCGGGCGGTGAGTGCGCGACGAACGCCGCGCCGAGCGTGCCGGTCGCGCCGGCCCGGCTTTCGACGATCACCGGCTGACCGAGCGTCCTGGAGAGCCGGTCGGCGATCGGCCGCGCGATGACGTCGGCAACGCCACCCGGGGGAAACGGGATGATCAGGTGCACCGGCCGGTTCGGATAGTCCTGCGCCAGCGCGGCCTGAGGCACGATTGGCAACGCCGAAAGACACAGCGCGACGAACAGCACTCGGCGCCGCATATCGAGGCTTCGTCGCATCGCCTTCGATCGCACCATGGCTATCTCCTGCGCGCGTGCATCATCGGGCGCCAAGCAGGCAGGTGAATTCACGGATATCGGCGCACGCGTCGAGATCGAGCACGGCCTTGCGCAACGCCAGCGCGCCGGCACGCCCCAAGACCGGGTCGGTGTAGTCATGAAACTTGGCGGCGAGCTCGTCGTCGGTCAGGGGAAGACGCGGATGCCCGGGCGGATAGGGGCAACGGTGGCTCAGCGTCCTGCCGTCACGCAGATGCAGTTCGACCGCGCCGCCGGCGCTCCGTGGCCACAGCGCGGTGAACTCCGGGTCCTCGCGCAGCTCGACCTTGGCCAGCAGGTCCCGTACCCGCGTTGAATTTATCGCCGCGGCGGTGAACTGCGCGTCGCCGCAGGCGCCATCGAGCAGCGCGATCGCGGCGCAATAATAGAAACTGTGCTGCGCGCTTTCGATCTGCGCCGGATAGCGGCGTCCCGCATGCGCGGACGGCGTGCCGAGCGCAAATGCCGGCAACAGCACCGTCATCCGCTCGATCTCACCGAGCGGCGGCAGGCCGGCATGCAATTCGATCGCGGCGCGAACGGGCGCAACCGCGGTGGCGACGGCGGGATAAGGCTTGATGCACGTGTCGGTCAACCGGTAGCGGCCGTCGAGCGGCGCGCACAGCGCCTCGAAATCGACCGCGCCGGCCACGGTCTCGGCCCAGCCTGCCTTCCCCTCCATCAGCGCGAGCGGCCCGGTCACGCCGTGGTGCGCCAGCAACGCGGCTTCGACGCCTGCTTTCGCCACCCAGCCCTCGGCGGTGCCTTTGATCATCGAGATCGCGCCGCTCTGCAGTTGCGCCAGTGTGTTCTGGTGGCTGCCGGCGATCGCCATCGCGTGCGCGGTGACAAGTGCGTCATCGCCGCTAAGCCGCGCCGCCACGGCGGCGGTCGAGAACTGAGCATTGGTGCCGTGATGCCAGCCGCGCCGCCAGAGCGACGGCTCACCGGCGAAATCGCAGAGCCGCAACTGAATTTCGTACGCCGCGACCAGCGCCGCGATCACGTCGCGACCGCTGCGGTGTTCGCGCTCGCCCACCGCGAGCGCCGCCGCGATGTTACCGCTCGGATGCGCGGGATCGCGCGCGAAGTAATAGTCGTTGCTGTCGAGATAGCGCAGCAGGCTGCCGTTGACGAGGGTCGCGAGCGGCGCTGAAGTTTTTTCACCAGTGCCGATCAACGTCGATTGCGGCGCGCCACCGCAATCGGCGGCCATGCGCCGCACGGCGCGGCCGACATCGCTGTCGAGCGCGCCGAACGCACAGCCCAGCGTATCGAGCACGCGTGCCTTCGTGTCCGATACCACCGCGACCGGCAAATCCTCGAACCGCACCGCATGCGCGAGCGTCGCCAGCCGCTCAAGCACGCTGGCCGGCTCGGCATTGCGTTGTGATGCTGCCTGCATCGCGGTCAAAATGCGAAGCGGCTCGAGCCGCCGTCGACCGGAATGACGGTCCCGGTCACGTAGCTCGCGAGCGGCGAGGCCAGGAAGATCGCGACCGCGGCGATCTCCTCCGGTTCGCCGAAGCGCCCGACCGGAATTTCGGCGCGCGAATATTCGAGCTCGCTTTCGAACGTCGGGTAGCGCTTTGTCATCTGCTCGCTGTGGATGCGGCCAGGCTTGAGGCAATTCACCGTGACGCCGTCGGTCGCGACTTCGCGCGACAGGCCCTTCGACCAGATGTGCACGGCCGCCTTCGCGGTGAACGCGGCGTTGAGCATACGCGGCTCGGAGGTGCCGGTGAACGTGACGATGCGTCCCCATTTCTGCTTGAGCATGTTCGGCACGATCGCGTGGGTCAGCTCGCGGATGCGGTAGAAATTGAGCACCATGCCCTCCTCCCACTGCTCCTTGCCGGCGTCGAACGAGACCGGACGGCTCTGGCCGGCCGCGTTCATTAGGATGTCGACATGGCCAAGAGCGCGCAGCGCCTCGGCGGCCACGCGCTCCGGCGCATCCTCGTCGTAGAAATCGGCCGCGAGCGGGATGATCTTTCCGCGGCCGTGTCCCGCCACTTCGGCGGCAAGCTCCTCAACCAATGCGACGCGTCTTGCCACCGCGACGACATCGACGCCGGCCAATGCCAGCATGCGCGCCGTGGTACGGCCGATGCCTTGGCTTGCGCCGGTGACCAGCGCGGTGCGCCCCTTGAAATCCAGCTCCATCGGCGACCCCCACGTTTTCACAATTGACGAATGTCTCACTGAGTGAGACCATCGTCCGTTAGCCGATAGACTTCGGCAGGGCGTGGTATTTGTCAATCCCGCGCGAGGGCGACGTGAAGGCGAAGCGCAAAGGCACGGGCAAGCGGACGATCGCGCCATCGCCCCCGCCGGAGCGGGAGACCGGCACGGTGCGGCGCGTGTTGATGCTGCTGAGCAACCTTGCCGACCGGCCGGGCGACTCGGCGCAAAGCCTGGCGGCGCGCGTCAACCTGCCGCGCAGCTCGGTGCATCGCCTGCTCGCGATGCTGCGCGCGGGCGGCTTTGCCGACAATGAACCGGGCGGCGGCTTCGGACCGGGCAGCGAGCTCTTCCGCATCGCCGGCCGGCTCGGTGCGCGCATGCCCTATCGCAAGCTCGCCGAGCCATACCTGCAGGCCCTGTCGGCGCAGTTCCGCGAGACCTCGATCCTGGCTTTGCTGGCGCGCGAACAGCTTAAGATGTTCTACGCGGCGAAAGGCTCGCCGAGCGATCCAATGCGCTACAACATCGAGCTCGGCGCGCCGGAGCCGCTCGTCTGGGGTGCGACCGCGCGCGTCTTGCTGGCACACCTCGGCGAGCAGGAGATCGCGGCCGCGATCGAACGCCGCGAACCCTCGCCGGCGCTTCGTCTCCAACTTCGACCAGCAGAATTGCGCAAGTCGCTCGCACAGATCAGGCGGGACGGTTACGGCATCACGCATGCGCATCGCACGCTGAACACCGTAGGGATCGCCGCGCCGTTCTTCGACGGCGAAGGCAAGGTCATCGGGAGCTTGGGATTTCTGATCCCCGAGTTCCGCTGGGCATCATCACCGAAAGACGACGTGGTGCGGGCTCTCGTCGAGGCCGCAGCGGGCATGTCGCGTCAATTGGGCGGTACGATCCAGGGTGCCTGAGTGGACGTGATACGACGCAGAGCAGCTATGCTGGCGCCGCGACGCGTCGCCTTGTAAAACGGTTGTGCTCTCTAGGAGCGCGCGCCGTGATGCACTTCGGCGACGAAGGCGGGAGGAATCGATGGCCATCGAGGTACGACAGGTTCACCCGCAATTCGTGGCCAAAGTCACGGGGGTCGAGCTTTCGACCACATTGACGGCCGAGACGGTCGCCGCGCTCAACGACGCCATCAACCGCTACGCGGTATTGATCTTTCCCGACCAGCGGCTCGATGACGACCGGCTCCTGGCGCTCGGCCGCCTGTTCGGGGACGTCGAGCCGCCGCGCAACCATCGCGTCGAGCTTCGCCTCAAGCACGCAGAGCTTGCCGATATTTCAAACCTCGACTCCAGGAACCAACTCCGCGCGCGTGACGATCACCGGCGCCTCGATTCGTTGGGCAACCGGCTTTGGCACTCGGATGCGTCGTTCCGCGAAGTGCCCGGCGCGCTGTCGATGCTGTTCGCGCACGTGGTGCCGCCGGTCGGCGGGGAAACCGAGTTCGCCGACCTCCGCGCCGCCTATGACGCGCTCCCGGCGGACATGCAGGCGCGGATCGACGATCTTGTGGCCGAGCATTCCATCTTCTACTCGCGTGGACAGCTCGGGCACACCGAATACACCGAAGCGGAGCGCGCCGCCCTGCCCTCGGTGTTTCATCCACTCGTGCGAATTCATCCCGGCTCGAAGCGCAAGACCCTCTACATGGGAGCGCATGCCTCGCACATCGTCGGCTGGCGGATGCCGGAGGGGCGGCTTCTGCTGCGCGACCTGATGGAGCACGCGACGCAGCGCGAGTTCGTCCATCGGCACGAGTGGCGCGTCGGCGATCTGGTGATCTGGGACAATCGATGCACGCTCCATCGCGGACGTCCCTACGACGACGCCACCCATCCGCGCGATCTGCGCCGCGTCACCACGAAGGACTATGCCCGCGTCCCAGAGCACGTGGCGTAATCTGGGCTGTCTCAGTGATGCGTCTTTTGGCTTGCCGAAAACAAAAGGACTCTTGATGTCGAAAATCGACCAGCTTCGCCGGCTGCTCGGCGGCGACGACTTCATCATCGCGCCCGGCGCCTATGACGGGCTGACGGCGCGCCTGATCGCGGACGCTGGATTTCCGGTGGTCTACGCGACCGGCGCCGGCATCTCCAATTCACAGTACGCGCTCGCGGACCTCGGCCTGATCACCATGACCGAGGTGCTGGAGCAGGTGCGCAAGATGGTCGGCGCCGTCGACGTGCCGGTGATCTCGGACGTCGACACCGGCTACGGCAACGCATTGAACCTGCATCGCACGATCCGCGAATTCGTGTCCGCCGGCGTCGCGGCGGTGCAGATCGAGGATCAGGTGATCCCGAAGAAGTGCGGACACTTCGCCGGCAAGCAAGTCATCCCATTCGAGGAGGCCGTGTCCAAGATCAAGGCGGCGGTCGAAGCGCGCGGCGACAGCAATCTCGTGCTGATCGCGCGCACCGATGCCATCGCGGTCGAGGGGTTTGACAAGGCGATGCGCCGCGCGCGCGCCTATCACGAGGCCGGCGCCGATGCGCTGTTCGTGGAAGCGCCGCGCTCGCCAGAGGAACTCGCGCAGATCGGGCGCGATCTTCCCGGCGTGAAGATCGCCAACATCGTCGAAGGCGGAAAGACGCCGATCGTTCCCGCCAGGGACCTTCAGGCGATGGGATTCAAGCTCGCGATCTACGCCAACCTCGTGCTGCGGTCGAGCGTCAAGGCCATCCAGAAAAGCTTGGCGCACCTGCACGCAACGGGCGACTCCGCCGCGATCCTCTCCGATATGATCACCATGGAGGAGCGCGCCCGCATCACCCAGAAGGACACGCTCGACGCCATCGAGAAACGCTTCGTCAACATCGCGGTGTGATTCGTGACAACCGACCTCCCCGTCTACGACCTGTTCGCGCTGCGCTACGCGATGCGCGAGGCTCGCCGCAGCGACCATTTCATCGGCGGCGATCCGCATGACGGGCCGATGCCGATGGACTATTTCCTCTGGGTGGCGAAATCGCCCGAGCGAGCAATCGTCATCGACGCCGGCTTCACGGCGGAAATCGCCGCGAAACGCAAGCGCACCTTCCTGCGCTGCCCCATCGATTCCTTGAGCCTGCTCGGCGTCGATGCCGCGACCGTCAAGGACGTGGTCCTGACCCACATGCATTACGACCATGTCGGCAATTTCCACCGCTTTCCGGTCGCGCAGTTTCATTTGCAGGAGCCGGAAATGCATTACGCCACCGGCCGCTACATGCGCTATCCGCGCCTGTCGCATTCGTTCGAGCCCGAGGATGTGGTCGGCATGGTCCGGCTCAACTTCGCCGGCCGCGTGAACATGCACAACGGGCCGGTCGACCTCGCGCCGGGCATCACGCTGCATCCTGCGCCCGGCCATTCGATGGGGTTGCAGTTTGCGCGCGTGCATACACGGCGCGGCTGGGTGGTTGTCGCGTCCGACGTGACGCACTTCTACGAGAACATGGAGACCGGCCGGCCGTTCACCACCGCGTTCCACATCGGCCAGATGCTCGAAGGTTTCGACAAGCTCGTCGCCGCCGCGCCGACGCGTAAACACATCGTTCCGGGACACGATCCGGAGGTGATGAAGCGCTATCCGGCGCCGAGCCCCGAGCTTGAGGGCATTGTGGTCAGACTTGACGTGGAACCGAACGCCTGACGCACACGCCCGAGCCTGTCTGCAAGTTGCAGTTGATGACGCGGGTGCGGCGTTAAACCTTTACCCATATTTGGCTGGCGGGGTGCGGCTTTTGCCCGTATGGACGAACGATCCGAAATTCGACATATTGCCGCTCTGCTTGTGCGGTGCAGCATAGCTATCTGTCGACAGTCGGCTTGCACACCGCTTGGGGGCGGCGCGGGACTTGTCTCGTGACCTAGGAGCGTTCTTCGAATGATTGCTCTCGTCCGCATCGCTTTGCGGCGCCCATACACGTTCGTCGTGCTGGCACTTGCCATCATGATCATCGGGCCGCTGGCCGCGTTGCGCACACCTGTCGACATTTTCCCCGACATCCGCATTCCGGTCATCGCCATCATCTGGAACTACACCGGCTTGCAGCCGGACCAGATGGCGGGCCGCATCGTCACGCAATCGCAGCGCGGCCTGACCACGACCGTCAACGACATCGAGCACCTCGAGGCGACCTCCTATAACGGCGTCGGCATCATCAAGGTGTTCTTCCAGCCGAATGTCGATATCCGCATCGCGAACGCGCAGGTCACCGCCGTCATGCAGACGCAGCTCAAGCAGCTGCCGCCGAACACGACGCCGCCGCTGATCCTGAACTACAACGCCTCGACGGTTCCGATCATCCAACTCGCGCTGTCGGGCTCAGGACTCTCGGAGCAGGCGCTCGCCGATCTCGGCGTCAACGTCGTGCGCACGCCGCTCGTCTCGGTGCCGGGCGCCGCGATCCCGTTCCCCTATGGCGGCAAGACGCGGCAGATTCAGATCGATCTCGACTCGGCTGCCATGCAGGCGCGCAACCTGTCGGGACAGGACGTCGCGAATACTCTTGCGGCGCAGAACCTGATCACGCCGGTCGGCACGCAGAAGATCGGAAGCTTCGAATACGCGATCCAGCTCAACAACGCGCCGTCGGTGATCTCCGAGCTTGGGGACCTGCCGATCAAGAGCGTGAACGGCGCGATGGTCTATGTGCGCGACGTCGCGACTGTGCGCGACGGCAACCCGCCGCAGACCAACATCGTGCATGTCGAGGGCAGCCGTTCGGTCCTGCTGCAGGTGCTCAAGAACGGCTCGGTTTCGACACTGGCGATCATCGAAGGCATCAAGCAGAAGGTCGAGGAGCTCAAAAGCATCATCCCGCCGAACCTCAACATCTCGCTGATCGGCGACCAGTCGCTGTTCATCAGCGCCGCGGTGAGCGGCGTGATCCATGAGGGCGTGATCGCGGCCGCGCTGACCAGCCTGATGATCCTGATCTTCCTCGGAAGCTGGCGCTCGACCGTCATCATCGCGATCTCGATTCCGCTCTCCGTGCTCGGCTCGGTCGCGATGCTCTCGGCGCTCGGCGAGACGCTCAACATCATGACGCTCGGCGGCCTTGCGCTCGCGGTCGGCATCCTGGTTGACGACGCGACAGTGACGATCGAGAACATCAACTGGCATCTCGAGCAGGGCAAGGACGTCGAGCCCGCCATCATGGACGGCGCGGCGCAGATCGTGACGCCGGCCTTCGTGTCGCTGTTGTGCATCTGCATCGTGTTCGTGCCGATGTTCTTCCTGCCCGGCGTCTCACGCTTCCTGTTCGTGCCGATGGCCGAAGCCGTGATGTCGGCGATGTTCTGCTCCTTCATCCTGTCGCGCACGCTGGTGCCGACGATGGCGAACTACCTGTTGCGCAAGCACGCACCGCATACCGACGAGCACGGGCTCGACGGGCCGCTGCCGCGCTCGCGCAATCCGCTGGTGCGCTTCCAGCGCGGTTTCGAGGCGCGGTTCGAGCGGCTTCGTCTCGGCTATCGCGAGTTGCTGATGATGGCGCTCAGGCACCGCGCCGCCTTCATCACGGGATTCCTGATCTTCGTGTTCGGCTCGTTCGCGCTTGTGCCGTTCCTCGGCCGCGACTTCTTCCCCTCCGTCGACGCCGGGCAGATCCTGATGCACGCGCGCACGCGCGTTGGAACGCGGGTCGAGGAGAGCGCCAATCAGTTCGCCGATATCCAGAAGGCGATCCGCCAGATCATCCCGTCGCATGAACTCGCGACCCTGGTCGACAACATCGGCTTCCCGGTCAGCGGCATCAACATGACCTACAACAACTCCGGGACCATCGGCACGCAGGACGGCGACATCCAGATCAAGCTGAGCGAAGGCCACCGGCCGACGGAGGAATATGTCAAGCTGTTGCGCGAGGAGCTCCCGGCGCGCTTCCCGGGCGTGACGTTTTCGTTCCTGCCGGCCGACATCATCAGCCAGATCCTGAATTTCGGCGCGCCCGCGCCGCTCGACCTCCAGGTCCGCGGACCGAACCTGGTGGCGAACTACGCCTTTGCGCAGAGCCTGCTGCGGCGGTTGAAGCACGTGCCCGGGCTTGCGGATGCGCGCATCCAGCAGTCGCTGAACAGCCCGGGGTTGAACGTCGACGTCGACCGCACGCGCGCGCAATATGTCGGCCTCACCGAGCGCGACGTCACCAACAGCATGGTGGTCAACCTCGCCGGCTCCGGTCAGGTCGCGCCGACCTACTGGCTCAATCCCGACAACGGCGTGTCCTACGCGATCGTAATGCAGACGCCGCAATATCAGATCGATACGCTCAACGCGCTCAGAAGCCTCCCGATCACGGCGCCGGGCGCTTCCCCGCAAACGCTGGGCGCTATCGCCGACATCAGCCGCGTGGTCCGCAGCGCGTCCGTGTCGCAGTACAATATCCAGACCATGGTGCAGATCTACGCGACCACCCAAGGCCGCGACCTCGGCGCGGTCGCGGCCGACGTACAGAAGATCGTCGACGAGATGGCGAAGGATGCCCCCCGGGGTGCGCAGGTCGTCCTGCTCGGACAGGTCCGCACGATGAACAGCGCCTTCTCAGGCCTGCTGTTCGGGCTGCTCGGCGCGATCGTGCTGATCTATCTCCTGATCGTGGTCAATTTCCAGTCATGGGGCGATCCCTTCGTGATCATCACGGCGCTGCCGGCGGCGCTCGCCGGCATCGTGTGGATGCTGTTCGCGACCGGGACGACATTGTCGGTCCCGGCGCTTACGGGCGCGATCATGTGCATGGGCGTCGCGACCGCCAACAGCGTGCTCGTGATCTCATTCGCGCGCGAGCGCCTCGAAGTGCTCGGCGATCCGCTCGCCGCCGCGATCGAGGCCGGGTTCGTGCGCTTCCGCCCGGTGCTGATGACCGCGCTCGCCATGATCATCGGTATGGCGCCGATGGCGCTCGGCCTCGGTGAAGGCGGCGAACAGAACGCGCCACTCGGACGCGCCGTCGTCGGTGGCCTCGTATTTGCTACCATCGCAACGCTGATGTTCGTTCCCGTCGTCTTCAGCATCCTGCACGGACGCGAAGGCAAACGGACCGCTTTGGCGCTTGGAGAACCACATGTCGCCTGATCCCCACTCGCCCGAGTCCGTTCCGCCTGCCGCGCCGGCTGAGCCCGCGGCCGTCCTATCGCGCCGCAAGCTCCGCCTCACGGGAGTCGCAGCAGTCGCGCTCGCGGCCGTCGTCGTCATCATGGGCGTCACGACGCGCCGGATGGCCGATGCGCGCCTCTCCGAATGGACCGAACAGCAGGCGGTGCCATCCGTCAGTCTTGCGTCGCCGGATGCGCGCGGCAGGCGGATCTCGATCGACCTGCCCGGCCGGCTCGAAGCCTATTCCCAGGCGCAGTTGTTCGCGCGCGTCAGCGGCTATCTGAAGGAATGGAAGGCCGACATCGGAACACCGGTCAAAGCCGGACAACTTCTCGCCGAGATCGAAGCGCCCGATCTCGACCAGCAGATCATGCAGGCCGAGGCCGGCGTCACCAGCGCGCGAGCCAACGCGCTGCTCGCGCGGCAGACACTCGAGCGCGGACAGTCGCTGGTCAAATCGGGCGCGGTGTCGAAACAGGACTTGGACAAGCGGGCCGCGGATTCGGCGAACCAGGATGGGCTCGTCAAATCGGCGCAGGCGAACCTTGACCGCTTGCGCGTGCTGGAGAAATACAAGCGCATTGTCGCGCCGTTCGACGGGCTGGTCACGGCGCGCACCACGGACGTCGGCCAGTTGATCAATGCCGGATCGAGTGGCGGCCCGGCGCTGTTCGTGGTGTCCGACACCGCCAAGCTGCGCGCCTATGTCAATGTTCCGCAGAACTACGTCCCGAGCATCAAGCTCGGCACCAAGGCACAGATCACGGTTCCGGAATATCCGGGCCGGAGCTTCACCGGGATCGTGGAGGCGTCGGCGCAGTCGGTCGAGGCCGCATCGGGCACGACGCGCATGCTGCTCAGCGTCGACAATTCCAGCGGCGAGCTGATGACCGGCGCGTTCGCCAATGTCCGTCTCGAACTGCCGACCCCTGAGGCCGCGATCCATGTGCCGGCGAGCGCGCTGATGTTCGACCAGAACGGGTTACGCGTCGCGACGGTGAGTGCCGACAATCGCATTGTTCTCAAGCAGGTCACGATCGCGCGCGACCTCGGCAAGGAGGTCGAGATCGGCACGGGGCTTAGCCCCGACGATCGTATCGTCGAGAGCCCGCCGGACGGTATCGCGTCCGGAGACCTGGTGCGCGTCGTCGGCCCCGCGGGATCGCCCGAGGCGGACACCGCCAAGCAGCTACAGCCGCCGGCAAAGCCTCCGCGCGGCTAGGGCATGATCCCGAAAAAGCCTGCCCCGGACTTGATCCGGGGTGGACACCGGTTCGCGTCAAGANNAAAAGATCATGCTCAAACAAAACAAAAAAACGGCGACGATATCCTGCGGCGTGCGAGGATCTTGGCCAGGGGCGGGTGACGGCATGTCGGCGATCGCCCTCGATCACGTCACCAAGAACTTTGGCGCGTCGCGTGCCGTGGACGAAGTCAGCCTCGTGGCGGACGAAGGCTCGCTCCTGGTGCTGCTCGGCCCGTCCGGTTGCGG
>PLJS01000161.1 GCA_003140315.1 Hyphomicrobiales bacterium | reverse complement strand
TCCATCGAATCGAGCACCTGCTCGACCATGTCGCGCTCGGCGACGGTTCCGGTGAGCTGGATCAGCCGGTCGGCGAGCGTGGACTTGCCGTGGTCGATGTGGGCGACGATCGAGAAGTTACGGATGTTGTTGATTGGCTGAGCCGTCATGGCGCGGCAGATAACACTCGTGCCGCAGTGCGGCAAGCGATGGTACGGAAGGCTCTTCCCCTCTCCCGCTTGCGGGAGAGGAGAAAGAGGAGCTACTCCGCCGCCACCCGCTTTTCCAGGACCATCGGCTCCAGCACCACCGGCTGGCCCTCGCGCGCGATGATGAGATAGCCCGGCGGAACCGGCTTCCAGTTGGAGCGCTCGGTGTCGAGCGGCTCGGAGACCACGACCACGTTACCGCCCGTCTCGCGGTAATAGAGCGTGTTGGCGGTGTCGTCGGTGCAAAAGCGGAACGCATAGAGGTCGCGCCCGTCGGCGAAGGCCGAGGTGAAGCGCAGCGGCTCCTTGGTGCCGCTCGCGCGCACCATGTCGGTCAGGATCGTGAGCGTATTCATGGTGGCGGCGACCGGGTCGCGCTCGGCGCCGGCGCCGAGGATCGCGAGGAAAGCGGCCTCGGAGTCCGTCGTGCCGATGCGCGAGCTGTAGAGTGAATCCGGGATCAAGGCCTCGGCGCGGCGGCGGATCAGAGACCAGTCGCCGATCTGCCCGTTGTGCATGAACAGGAAGCGCCCGTGCGCGAACGGATGGCAGTTCGGCCGCGTGGTGGGCGTGCCGGTCGAGGCGCGCACATGGGCGAAGAACAGATGCGAACGGATGTGGCGACAGAGATGCCGCAAGTTCTCGTCCGACCAGGCCGGGCGGACTTCCCGATAAAGACCCGGCTCCTCGCCCTGGTCGTCGTACCAGCCGAGACCGAAACCGTCGCCATTGGTGCCGGCATTGCCTTCGAGCGCCCGCATGCTCTGTACGACGAGCGAATGCGCCGGCGCCGTGACATAGCGTTCCAGCGTGATGGTTTCGCCACGATAGGCGATCCAGCGGCACATGACTGCTCCTTCGCCGGGCGCCCGATTTTACCATGTTACAGCGTTCCGGCCGGGTGAAAAGCCGATTCAACCGGAAAATACGACGATTTTCGGGTCGCGGCCCGAGTCCGGATCAGCGCTGCCGCCAGACGAAAGCCGCGCTAACCACGTAGTTCCATACGGCGCTCATCAGCGCGCCGGCGAGCCCGGCGATCCACCAGTCCAGGTCGTCGCCGTAGATCCAGCTCGCGATGCCGACATTGGACAGCGCGCCGACGGCGCAGATGACCTGGAAGCGGATGAGCCCGGCGACAAATCGCCAGCCCGCGAGGCGCTGGTCGCGATAGGTGAACATGTTGTTGAGCACGAAATTCCAGGTGATCGCCGCGACGGTCGCAACCGCCTGCGCGACGCCGAAGCTCGGCCTCGCGGTGGCGAGCACGAACTGCAGCGTCGCCATGTGGATCGCGATGCCCGTCAGCCCGACAAGGCAGAACAGCAGAAAGCGGAACGAGACTGCGTCGTTGGTGAGTTTGGCGAGCAGCAGCGCGGCGAAATCGAGCGCCACGCGGGCGTCGAGCTTGCTCTCGCCATGCCGGCGCTCGGCGAACACGAACGGCAGTTCCGCGACACGCAACGCGCCGCGCGCGGTCGCCACGATGTCGAGCAAGATCTTGAACCCCTGCGAGGACAGTCGCGGCGCGAGCGGCTCGAAGCGGTCGCGGCGCATCATGAAAAAGCCGCTCATCGGGTCGCTCAGCGCCACGCCCAGCAGTCGCCGCGCGAGCGCGGTCGAAAGGCGGCTTGTGTACGTCCGGCCGGTGCCCGAGAGCCCGGCCGCCGACCCGCCGTCGAGGTAGCGGCTCGCCACCACGAGATCGGCATCATCGCGCAGCCGTTCCAGCATGGTCGCCAGCAGCGACTCGTCGTGTTGCAGATCGGCGTCCATCACGGCGACGTAGGGCGCCTGCGAGGCGAGCATGCCCTCCAGGCAGGCGCCGGCGAGGCCACGCCGGCCGATGCGGCGGATGCAGCGAACACGGGCATCGCCTGCTCCGATCGTACGCACGACCGCCGCCGTCCCGTCGGGCGAATTGTCGTCGACGAAAATGACCTCCCACCCGACGTCGGCGAGCGCGTGCGCCAGCCGGCCGACCAGCAGCGGGATGTTGTCGCGCTCGTTGAAGGTCGGAACCACGACGCTCAGATCCGGCGCCGGCGGCCCGGCCATGGCGGACGCGCGCGGTTCGCGCGCAGGCAGCATCGCAGGAGAGCCGCTGGTCATCGGGGCGGTGATATCGCGATGTGGGCGGTCATTTCAATGCGCCATGTGCCGGCCGGCCGGTAGACGGCTCCGCGGAGCGCATGCCATACGACACCGATGCCGGGGTCATCCTTGTTCCGCAGCGTCAACGGCGCATTCGCGCGCCTCGTCGACGGGTTGAGCGATCCGGCGCGAGCGCGCCGCTCCGCGCTCACCTTCGCGCTCGGCTATGGCGCGCTCTGGTTCGCATATGGGCTGATCGCGAAGTCGAGCCAGGACCTCAACGCCGACATGGCCGAGATGATCGTATGGATGCGCGAGCCGGCGCTCGGCTATCCGAAGCATCCGCCGTTTCCCGTGTGGGTGCTGTGGTGCTGGTTCAAGCTATTCCCGCTGGCCGACTGGGCCTACATCCTGTTGGCGGTCGTGAACATGTCGGCCGCGATCTGTCTCGCATTCGCGCTGGCCGGGGAGTGGCTCGACCGCGAAAAGCGCGCGGCCGTGCCGTTCCTGCTGGCGGCCGTTCCGTTCTACAATTTCCTCGCGCTGAAATACGATGCGAATTCCGCACTGCTGCCGCTGTGGCCGCTCGCGATGTGGGCGATGATGCGCGCGCTCAACACCCGGCTTTTCGGCTGGGCGGCGCTCGCAGGGATCGCGGCCGCCGCCGCGACGCTGACCAAGTACTGGTCCGGCTTTTTGCTGGTCGCGCTCGCGGTGGCGGCGCTCGCCGGACCGTGGCGCGCAAGATACTTCCGCTCGGCGGCGCCTTGGGTGACGGCGCTCACCTTCATCCTGTGCGTGACGCCCCACGTGGTGTGGCTCGTCGTCAATCACTTCCCGCCGATCACATGGGTGACGACGCGCCGCATCGCGGTCTCGTTCTGGGACGGACCGCGCTCGCTCGGCGAATACTGGCTCGGCACCGTCGGCTACGCCGGCCTCGCGCTCCTGCTGGTGCTTGCGTTCATCAGGCCGAAGGCGGCGGCGATCGCCGATAGCTGGTTCCCGCGCGACGAACGCCGTACTGCCACCGTGCTGTTCTGGACGCCGCTCGCGCTGCCGATGGTGCCGGCGCTGGCAATGAATATCAGCATGCTGTCGATCTGGAACATGCCGGCGCTCAGCCTGCTGCCGGTCATGGCGCTCGCCTCCCCGCTCGTGTCGGTGCCGCGAACGGCGGTCGTGCGGATGGCCGGTGTCCTCGCCGCCATCACGCTCGGCGTCGTGGTGGCATCGCCCGCGATCGCGTTCGTCATTCTCAAGGTCGGGGTCGAGAACGACGCCGCCTATGCGCGACTGCTCATGGAGGCGACCGAGCGCGAATGGCGGGNNAAGCCGCTGAAGCTGATAGCCGGGCCGTTCGTGCTGGTCAGCACGATGGCGTTCTACGGCAGCGATCGTCCGTCGACTTATGCGAACTTCTCGGCCTATCTGTCGCCATGGATCACGCCGGAGCGTATCGCGCGCGAAGGCATCACGATCGTGTGCGATGCGGACGGGCCGTTCGAGTCCGGCTGCCGCGCGGACACGGAGAGGCTGATCGCCGAGACCGCGCCACCCAG
>PLJS01000224.1 GCA_003140315.1 Hyphomicrobiales bacterium | reverse complement strand
ATCGAGCGTTTTCTCACGACCCATACCGGAAGTCTGCCGCGGCCGGACGATCTGATCCGTATGATGTACGCCAAGGAGGAGGGCATCCCGGTCGATCGGGCGGTGCTCGGTGCGCGCATACGCTCGGCCGTCGGCGAAATCGTGCGCAAGCAGGCCGATGCCGGCGTCGACCTTGTCAACGACGGCGAACTGTCGAAGCCGAGCTACGCGACCTACGTGAAGGACCGGCTCGGCGGCTTTGGCGGCACCGGCAACACGTTCGTCTACCAGGATCTCGCTGATTTCCCAAAACTGCAGCAGCGCGTGTTCGGCGATCCCGGACGCTCGCGCCGCAAGACGCCGGCCTGCAACGCGCCAATCACGGTACGCGACCCGCAGGCGGCCGTGGACGACACCGATAATCTCACGGCCGCGCTTGTGGGCATTAAGGCGGCCGGTGCGTTCATGAGCGCGGCATCGCCCGGCGTGGTGTCGCTGTTCTTCCGCAACGAGCATTATCCGAGCCATGAGGCGTATCTCTACGCGATCGCCGAGGCGATGCGGCACGAATACGAGGCCGTCGCGAGAGCGGGAATCGTGTTGCAGATCGATTGCCCCGATCTCGCGATGGGTCGCCATATCCAATACTACCAGGCTGACCTCGCGACCTTCCGCAAGGCCGCGCAGATGCACATCGAAGCGATGAACCACGCGCTCGCCAACATCCCGCCCGAGCAGCTTCGCATCCATGTGTGCTGGGGCAATTATGAAGGCCCGCACCATTACGACGTGCCGCTCGCGGACGTTATCGACCTTGTGTTCAAGGCACGGCCCAATGCGATCTCGTTCGAGGCGGCGAATCCGCGCCACGCGCACGAATGGACATTGTTCGAGCGAGTCAAGCTGCCCGACGGCAAGGTGCTGATCCCCGGCGTGATCGAGTCGAAGTCGAATTTCATCGAGCATCCCGAGTTGATCGCGCAGCGCATCGCGCGCTACGCCAACCTGGTCGGGCGGGAAAACGTCATGGCCGGCAGTGATTGCGGCTACGGCACCTGGGTCGGGCAGGCGGCGGTCGATGCCGATGTGGTGTGGGCCAAGCTCGCGGCGCTCGCAGAGGGCGCGCGCATTGCCTCAAAGCAGTTCTGGAAATAGCCGCGTCAGCCATGACATCAAAAGTGGAGATGTTCGGTGGTGCGCTGGGAAGGCGATCCGGCGGACGACGGCCAAGATTCGGGAGGGGCAGTTCGGCGACGGTCCCGCGCCATCCGATCACGGAGAGGCACGTGTGAACGCCTGGGACGATCCGCGCATCGCGCGCGGCATGGCGCGGCAGTTGGAGCAGCGCCGCGCGCGTATTGCGGCCGGCGAAACGCCGCTCGGCTGGAAGGTGGGGCTGGGCGCCAAGGGCGCCATGGAGCGCCTCGGCATCACGATGCCGCTGGTCGGCTACATGATGCAGAAGTCGCTGTTGCCGAACGGCAGCGCCGCTTCGGTCGCGGGCTGGACCCAGCCTGTGGCGGAGCCGGAGACCGCCGTGCGCATGGGTGCCGACCTGCCCGGTGGCGCCGATCGAGCCGCGACGATTGCGGCGATTGCGGGCCTCGCCGCCGCGATCGAACTCGCCGACCTCAATCCGCCGCCGACCGACGTGGAGGCGGCGCTCGTGGGAAATATCTTCCACCGCCACGTGATTCTGGGGCCGTTCGATGGCGCGCGCGCCGGTGCGCGGCTTGACGGCATGCGCGGCCTCGTGGTCCGCCGCGGCAAGGAAGTGGCGTGTCAGACCGACCTGCAGGCCAACATCGGCGAGATCATTGCGATCGTCGCTCATGTGGCGGGCACGCTTGCCGCCTATGGCGAGCGGCTGCGGGCCGGCGACGTGATCATTACCGGCTCGATCGTGCCGCCGCCGCTGATTGAGCCAGACGAGACCGAGTTCTCGTACACGCTTGAGCCCTTCGATACGCTGTCGGTGCGATTCACGCGCTGAGCGCGAGCGGCCGGGAGCATGATCCCGAAAAGTGGAAACCGGTTTTCGGATAAGATCATGCTCAAACGAACAGCTAGTGGAAATTGCGGCCCTTCGGCATCACCTGCGCCGTATCCGCCGCCGCCGGGTATTCGTCCGCGCGCGCGGGGGTCTCCTTCAAGAGCGTGACGAGCGAGTCGCCGCTGCGTGGATGGCGATGCCGCTCGACCACGGGGCGGCGCACCTCGTCGACATGGGCCAACGCGTCGACGCAGCCGTGATCGTCCGAGAGACGGCGCAGCAGCGGCGTGAGATCGTCGATCTGGTCGGCGACCACATGGATCACGCCGGATTCGTTCTGCAGCTTGCCGGTGACGGCGATGAGGCGGGCGCCGAGCACGACCGGGCGGAACGTCTCGAATGTCCGGGCCCACACGATCGTATTGGCGATGCCGGTCTCGTCCTCCAGTGTCATGAAGATCACGCCTTTGGCGGTGCCGGGCCGCTGGCGCACCAGCACGAGGCCTGCGACGGTCACCCGCCGGCCGGAGGGGACGGTCGGCAGGCGCTCGTGAGGCAGGATGCCGCGCGCCTCGAGATCGGGGCGCAGGAACGAGACCGGATGCGCCTTCAGCGAGAGATGCAGATGGCGATAGTCCTCGACCACCTGCTCGCCAGGCCGCATCGGTGGCAACGCGGCGTCCGGTTCGAGCGGCGGCATGGCGACGCGGGCAAACAGCGGCAGGTCGTCCTTATCGCCGGCGCGCTGCAGCGCACGCACCGCCCACAGCGCATCGCGTCGCGAAAGGCCGAGCGAACCAAAGGCGTCGGCATTCGCAAGCCGCTCCAGCGTGGTGGGGGGCAGACGCGTGCGCAGCCAGAGATGGCGGATGGAATCGAAGCCGCGTCCACGCACGCTTTCGATGATCTTTCCGTGCTCCTCGGAGAAGCCGCTGATCTGCCGCAAGCCGAGCCGCAACGCGTGCTTGGTGCGGATGGCGTCTTTCATTGAGACGTGGCGCAGATGGAGATTGCCGTCACCCTGAGGTGTGCGTCCGACAAAGTCGGGCGCGCCTCGAAGGGCGACGGCGTCATCCTTCGAGGCTCGCTGCGCTCGCACCTCAGGATGACGACGCTCTAGAGCACAATCCCAATCCGACTTGTTCACATCGATTTCACGCACCTCCACGCCATGCTCTTTTGCATCACGCACGATCTGGGCTGGCGCGTAGAAGCCCATCGGCTGGCTGTTCAAGAGCGCCGCGGCGAAGACGTCGGGGTAATAGCATTTCATCCAGGATGAGACGTAGACGAGGTTGGCGAAGCTTGCCGCGTGGCTTTCCGGGAATCCGTATTCGCCGAAGCCGCGGATTTGATCGAAGCAGCTTTTGGTAAAAGCCGGATCGTATCCGCGTGCGACCATCCGTTCGTAAAACATTTTTTCAAAGTTTTCGATCGTCCCTACGCGCTTGAACGTCGCCATGGCGCGGCGCAATCCGTTCGCTTCGACCGCAGAGAAATTTGCCGCCACCATGGCGATGCGCATTGCCTGTTCCTGGAACAGGGGAATGCCGAGGGTTTCCTTCAGGATTTCCCTCAGTTCATCCTTGTCGCCGTGTTCGGGCGAGGGCGAGTAGTATTCCGGCTCTTGCCTTCGATCTCTCAGGTTCTCTCGCCGTTGCAGATAAGGATGCACCATTTTTCCCTGGATCGGGCCGGGGCGGACAATGGCGACTTCGATGACGAGGTCGTAGAACTTCTCAGGCCGCAGTCGCGGCAGCATCGACATCTGCGCGCGGCTCTCGATCTGGAAGGTGCCCAGCGTGTCGGCGCGCTGGATCATGTTGTAGACAGGCCGGCTTTCGCGGTCGTTGTCGTATTGATCCGCGATCAGCGCACCGATCGTATCGCTTCGTCCGTAATGAATGCGGAGCAGATCGAACCCGCGCCGCAGGCACGACAACATGCCTAGGCCGAGCACATCGACCTTCAACAGCCGGAGTGTCGCGAGATCGTCCTTCTCCCATTCGATCACCGTGCGCTCGTCCATCGCGGCATTCTCGACCGGTACGACCTCGTCGATGCGCGAGCGCGTGATCAGAAAGCCGCCAGGATGCTGTGAGAGATGACGCGGCGTATCGATCAGTTCCTCGGCGAGCGTCATCACCTGATTGAGCCGCGGGTCGGACGGATCGAGCCCGGCCCGGCGCGCGTCTTTTTCCTTCACGCCCTCTGCCGACCAGCCCCAGAGCATGCCGGCGAGCGCCCCGATGGTGTCGTCTGACAGCCCGAAGACCTTGCCGACCTCGCGGATGGCGCTGCGGCCGCGATAACAGATGACGGTGGCGGTGAGGTTCGCGTGGTCGCGGCCGTATTTCTTGTAGATGTGCTGGATCACCTCCTCGCGACGCTCATGCTCGAAGTCGACGTCGATGTCGGGCGGCTCGTTGCGCTCCTTCGAGATGAAGCGCTCGAAAAGCACCGACATCCTTCCGGGATCGACTTCGGTGATGCCGAGGCAATAGCAGACCGCGGAGTTGGCCGCCGAGCCGCGCCC
>PLJS01000105.1 GCA_003140315.1 Hyphomicrobiales bacterium | reverse complement strand
ATCTGGCTCCTCATACAAATCGAATTTCAATGCCGCTACCTCGCCGCGCCGGGCTCCCCACAGGGCAAGCAGCTGGACGATGCGCCCGTACATCCCCATCCCGGCGGCGGCCAACCAGACTCTCCGCAGCTCGTCGTCGGTGAGATCGCGAGCAACTCCCTTCTTGGGCCTTTTCATTCGCACCAACGGCGAGTGTTCGAGGTAGTTCCGTTGGAGTGCCCAGTTGAAAAAGGCTTTGAGGTAAATGAAGGCGTGGTAGGCGGTCGCGGGCGAGAGCCGATCCAGGATGGGCACGAGGTCGTACGGAGTGATCTTGTCCAGGGTTGTGGATTGAAGTCTCGGAAAAAACTCCCGCCGCAGCATCCGTTCGTATTCGTAGCCGGTCTTTATCTTGGAGCAGTGGGTTTGGACGAAGAGGTCGAGCGCGTCGGAGAAGCGGATGGAGCGCGGTTGGTACTGCCCGAGTGTCTTCTTGGCCAAGATGCGTTTGGCGGCCTCACGGGCCTCCGCAAGCGTGATGATGGGATAGCGGCCGATGGTGGTGATGGTGCGTTGTGCCCCGTGCATGAGCGCGAACGACTTGGCGCCTTTCGGGGTGATGCGAACGCCGAAACCGGCTATTACATCATCCCTGTACATCACCTGTTTGCCCGTGGGCTTCAGGGTTCGGATGAGGGCGTCGGACAGTTTCAAGACTCCTCCTAGACTCATCTAGAGGGCGAAATGGGGGGAGAAACGATGGGTAGAGATGTACGCGGCCGTTTCGAATTTCGCAATTGGCTCAGGTGGTTATGAGGAGCTATGAGCAACGGTGAGAATACGAATAAGTCGCTCAAGGCACAGGATTTTTTCACATGACCGACGACACCAAGACTGCCGAAGCTTCCCCCGCCGCGCCGGCCCCGAACGCGGTTGCGACATCCGGTTCGAGCGCGATCCCGGCCGAGGAGCTCGGGCGCATCACCGACGACATTATTGGAGCGCTCAAGACCGTCTACGATCCCGAGATCCCGGCCGACATCTACGAGCTCGGCCTGATCTACAAGGTCGACGTCGCCGACGACCGCGCGGTCGTCGTGGACATGACGCTGACGACTCCGAACTGCCCCTCGGCGCAGGAACTTCCCATCATGGTCGAAAACGCTGTGTCGAGCGTCGCGGGCGTCGGCCCGGTGACGGTCAACATCGTGTGGGATCCGCCCTGGGAGCAGAGCCGGATGTCGGACGAGGCGCGCGCGACGCTCAATATGTGGTGAGGTTGCGCGCTGCGCGGCGCGTGCCCAAATAGACAATGATGGCGTTTCTGTTATCCTGGATTCGCCAGAGATTATAACGGTTTGAAAGAACAGTCATGGCAACGCCAAGACCCCGTCCACAAGTCATGCGGCTCACCGACGCCGCGGCGTCGCGCATCAAGGACATCATGGCGAAGGCCGACAAGCCGTTCGCCGGCGTGCGCGTTGGCGTGAAGAACGGCGGCTGCGCCGGCATGGCCTACACGATGGAATATGCGGAAAGCGCCGCGAAATTTGACGAGGTGGTCGAGGACAAGGGTGTCAAGCTTTTGATCGATCCCAATGCCGTGATGTTCCTGCTCGGCACCGAGATGGACTTCAAGGTCGACAAACTATCGTCGACCTTCGTGTTCAACAATCCGAACCAAACCTCGGCCTGCGGCTGCGGCGAGTCGGTGCAGTTGACGCCAGCGTCCGACACCGCGCACGCCGAGGTCGCCTCAGGTCCTTGACGCGGTCAGTAGCCGCTGACGAGGTCGAGCCGGAAGCCCTGCGCGATTTGCTTGTCGAATTCCTGTTGGTACTGGTCCGACGTCAGCCCGTGACGCGCGATGTATTGCGGGCCGGGCGTCTTTTCCCAGATCGCCGCGTAACTTTGATTGCCGCCGATCTTGTGCCCGCTCACAAGCGTCAGCCGGTAGCCTTGGCCGGTCCACTTGTCGAATTCCTGCTGGTAGGTCTGTGACGTCAGGCCGTGGCGCGCCACATAGGCCGGGCACTGCTTCTTCTCGAAGATCGCCGCGTAGCGGTCCTGGCCGGCGACCGAATAGCCGCTGACCAGCGTCAGGCAGTAACCCTGGCCGGTCCACTTATCGAATTCCTGCTGGTAGGCCTGTGGCGTCAGGCCGTGGCGCGCGACGAATTCGGGGCCCGGCGTCTTCTCCCAGATCGCCGCATAGTTGGACGCAGAAACGATCCGCGAATTGTTCAGGGATTTCGGCCCGGTCGATGTGCGCCGCATGTTCGGCGGCATCGGCATCTTCGCCGACGGGCTGATGATCGCGCTGGTCGCGCGCGGCGAGATCTATCTCAAGGCCGACGCCGAGACGATCCCGTCCTTCGAGCAGGAAGGACGCGCGCCGTTTCGCTACGCCACCAAGAATGGCGAGCACGTCCTCACATCGTACTGGCGGATGCCGGACCGGCTTTACGACGATCCGGATCAGCTTGCGCGCTGGGCGCGCAATGCGCTCGCGGCGGCTTTACGCGCGAAGGGAAAGCCGAAGAAAGCCAAATCGACGGCAACGCGGAAACCGAAGCGGTAGCCCGCTCAGGCGACCTGCTGTGCGGGGACGGGCGCCACTTCGGTATCGGTCTCGCACATCACGCGATTGCGCCCGCAGCGTTTGGCTGCGTAGAGGCTCGCGTCGGCGCGCTCGATCAGCGATTGCGCGCTATCGCCGCGGTGCAGTGACGCAACCCCGATCGAGACGGTGACGCGGCCGAGATGTTCGCCGGTCGAGCGTTTCATCAGCTCCTTGGTCATCACCGCGTTGCGCACGTGCTCGGCGACGGTCAGCGCAGGCTGCAGCGCGGTCGCCGGCAGGATGACGGCGAATTCCTCGCCGCCATAACGCGCCGCGGTGTCCTGGCCCTTCACGTTCTGCTTCACGGCGAGCGCGACGAGGCGCAGCACCTGGTCGCCGGTCAGGTGGCCGTAGGTGTCGTTGAACTTCTTGAAGTGATCGATGTCAGTCAGCATCAGCGACATCGGCTCGCCGGTCGCGGTGCTGTGCGCGATTGCCTTGTCGAGCGTCATGTCGAAATATTTGCGGTTGGCGAGCGAGGTCAGCGGGTCGGTAAGGCTTTCGTTGCGCACCGCCTCGAGATTGACCTGGAGTTGGTTGATCTCCTGCTTCGAGGCCTTCAGGCTGTCCTCGAGCCGGTGATTGTGCTGCTCCATGTCTTTGGTGGCGAGCACCAGGCTCTCGACGATCGTGCGCAACCCGTCGCGATCCTTCGCGCTTCCGAGGCTCTGCGTCGCGCTCGCGAGGCTTTCGGTGTAGTTCGTGGCGGAGCCGACCGCGGCGTCGATCATCGCCATGACCTGCTCGATCTCGTCGACGATCTGGCCGCCGACCGTATCCATGCGGTCGGTGAGGCGGGCCGGCGACAGATAAGTGTCGTAGATTTGTTCGATTTCAGCGCCGGTCAGCGTGCCGTTGCGCGCCAGCGCCTCGTTGATCGTCTGGTTGAGCGACGGGATGTAGCCGGTCGCGTAATTGTACCAGACCTCGTAATTGCGCGGGTATGCGGGCTGGTGCAAAGCCTTGATCTGCCCAAGGGCGATCTCGGCGAACGCCATTGAGCGATCGTGCTCATCAGTCTGCACGGTCATGTTCTTGATACCCTATTCGCAGGCTCCTGCCTGCGGACCCCTCAGTCCGGCCGTACGGGATTCAACCTATTGGACAGGGATAAACGGGGGGTAAACAGCCGCGATTTTGGGCTTCTGCGGAGATGACGCGGGTGTGAAAGCGTAATTACGCGATCAGTTTGGCGGTATTCCGTTGATGGAGCCGCAGCAACGCCTGCGGCAATCAAAAGATGAAGTGTTATGAAATATCTGAGCTTGCGTCGTCAAGCCTTCACGGTAACTGGCCGCAGCAGGAAGGCCGGCAGATGACTGCTGTCACCGTCGTCCGCCTCAGGATGGCGGGCCGGGCGGCGCGGCTGGGCTTCGCCGAAGCGCGCAACCTTTGCGGGTGGTCCCACACGCTGCGGCGCCGGCGCAGACTGGGGCTGCGGGACCGGCGAAGCTTGGCGCTCCGGCGCGGGCGAAGCGTGGCGCCGCGACGACGACGAACCTGAAGCCTGGCCCCGTGGTGGGCGCGAAGCGGAGCGTTCGCGCGGCCAGCGTTCTTCGGGCGATGCGGCTGCGACGGGCTCGCCCGCCCAGGCGATGGTCTGCCCGGTGAGCTTCTCGATCGCCGCCACTGCCTTGGTGTCGATCGGCGCAACAAGCGTGATCGCGGTGCCCGAACGTCCAGCCCGGCCGGTGCGGCCGATGCGGTGCACGTAGTCGTCGGGATGGTGCGGAACGTCGAAGTTGAAGATGTGGCTGACGGCCGGGATGTCGAGCCCGCGGGCGGCGACGTCGGAAGCCACCAGCAGCTTGACCTCGCCGCGGCGGAATTGCTCGAGCGCGGCCGTGCGCGCCGACTGATCCATGTCGCCATGGAGCGCGATCGCCGAAAAGCCGTGGCGCACCAGCGAATGGTGCAGCGTCGCGACCTCGCGCTTCCTGTTGCAGAAGATGATCGCGTTGGTGAGGCCTTCCGCGGCGCGGATCAGGGCGCGCAGCGTCTCGCGCTTCTCGGCCGGATCGCGGCCGGTCTTGACCAGCGACTGGGCGATGGCGTCGACCGTGGTCGCCGGCTTGGAGACCTCGACGCGCACCGGATTGTGCAGGAACTGCTCGGTGATGCGCTGGATTTCCGGCGGCATGGTCGCGGTGAAGAACAGGGTCTGGCGCGTGAACGGCACCAGCTTGCAGATGCGCTCGATGTCGGGGATGAAACCCATGTCGAGCATGCGGTCGGCTTCATCGATGACCAGCAGTTCGACGCCGGTCATCAGCAGGCGGCCGCGCTCCTGGTGGTCGAGCAGGCGGCCCGGTGTCGCGATCAGCACGTCGACGCCGCGCGTGAGCTTGGCGTCCTGGTCGTCGAACGAAACGCCGCCGATGATGAGCGCGACGGTGAGCTTGTGTTTCGCGCCGTATTTGATGAAGGCTTCCTGGACCTGCGCGGCGAGTTCGCGCGTCGGTTCGAGGATGAGCGTGCGCGGCATGCGCGCCCGCGCGCGGCCCTGTTCCAGCATGGTGATCATGGGCAGCACGAAGGCGGCGGTCTTGCCGGTGCCGGTCTGCGCGATGCCGAGCACGTCGCGTCGCGCGAGGACGTGTGGGATCGCCTGTTCTTGGATCGGGGTCGGGGTCGTGTAGCCAGTCGCCGCAACGGCGGAGAGAACTTTTTCGGACAAGCCGAGATGGGAAAAGGACATGGAGCCTCGGGTTAGTGACTGCCCCCGGGGATTACACCGCGCCGGACACGGAACGATGACGATTTGCGCGGGGAGGGGACGGTCGAATCTTGTATTCGAACCGGTCACAGCGGAACATAGTGATCCGCGCCCCAAAGTCAATGTGCTGCACTGCAATAAGACGAGAAAAGCCTAATAGTTGGTCGCAAATTCCCAAGAGGAAACCCGCTCTGATGGCCGAAAATCTGCCGATCGTGCTTGTGCCCGGTTTGAACTGTTCGGCGCGGCTCTACGCGCCGCAAATACCGGAATTGTGGCTCTTCGGGCCGGTCACGGTCGCGGACCATACCCGCGACGACTCCATGGCGGCGATCGCCAAACGGATTCTCGACGCCGCTCCTCCACGCTTTGCCTATGTGGGACTTTCGATGGGCGGTTATATCGCGTTCGAAGTCATGCGGCAGGCGCCCGATCGGGTCGTGAAGCTTGCGCTCTTGGACACGAGCGCCCGCGCCGACGTGCCGGAGATCACGGAGCTGCGCGGCCAGCGCATTGCGCTCGCCGAGAACGGGCGCTTCGAGGAGGTCATCGAAGAGACGTGGGGTCCGCTGGTCCACCCGATCTTCCGCACCGGCGGGACGCACAAGGCAATCCACGTCGCGATGTGCCGTGACGTCGGGCCGGAAGCTTATGTGCGCCAGCAGAAGGCGTGCCGAGCGCGCATCGATCAGCGCCCGATGCTGTCCTCGATCAAATGCCCGACGCTCGTGCTGGTCGGCGCGCAGGACGAGCCGACGCCGCCGCATCTGGCTGACGAAATCGCAGCCGGCATCCCGGGCGCGCTGCTCGTGAAGATACCGGAGTGCGGACACCTCTCGACCGTCGAACGGCCGGAGGCGGTCAACGCGGCGCTCGCCGCCTGGATGAACGCGTAATGAGCGGACGCGACACGGCCGGCGTCATCGCGCCGCCGCCGTTGATCGCGCTCGCGGTCCTGCTGATCGGCCCCGCGTTCGACCGTCTGTCGCCGATCGGCGTCACCGGCGCTGTCTTTCCATACTCCGTGCGAGTCGTGATCGGCGGCGCGCTCATCGTCGCCGCCGCCTGGGCGGTAGCGCGCGCCTTGTGGCGCTTTCGCCTCGCCGGCACCAAGCCCGAGCCGTGGAAGCCGACCACTGCTCTCGTGGCGCGCGGAATCTACAACGGACCCGCAACCCGATGTATCAAGGCTTCGGCCTGTTCGTGCTCGGCATCGCCTTCGCATTCACGTCGGACTGGATTTTTTTAGCTCTGCCGCTTGGCGCGCTAGTGATGCATGTCGGCGTGGTGCTGCGCGAGGAGCGCAATCTCGAAGCCAAGTTCGGCGACGACTATCGGCGTTACAAGGGCGAAGTGCCGCGCTACGGCTGGCCGGTGTAGCCTTTTCCGGTCGCAACGCGCGGCGGCCGCGCTACACTGAACGCCACGGATCGAACCACAAACGAGATAACGTCCGGGAGGGATTTCATGAACGCGGTCACGCGTCGACGCCTGATTTCCGCGGCTGCGCTGCTACCTTTTGCGACGACATCGGCCAAAGCGCAGGGGGACTATCCGAACAGGACCATCCGCATCGTGGTCGGCTTCGCGGCCGGCGGCGGCAACGACATCTTCGCGCGCCTGATCGGCGCGAAGCTGTCCGAGCTGATCGGCCAGAGCGTCATCATCGAGAACAAGCCCGGCGCGGGCGCGCGGCTTGCCAACGACTATGTCGCGCGGGAGTCGGCCGATGGCTACACGCTCCTCGTCGCGGCGAGCGGCGGCATGTCGATCGCGTCCGCGATCTATCCAAATCTCAAATATCATCCGACGAAAAGCTTCGTGCCGCTCACGATGATCGCGAACTTCCCGCTGATCCTCGCGATCCCGGCGAACCATCCCGCCAAGACCGTGGCGGAACTGGTCGCCTGGATGAAGGCCAATCCCGACAAATCGAACTACGCCACGTCCTCGCCGGCCTTCACAATCGCGACCGAGTTGTTCAAGCTCAAGACCGGCGCGCCGAGTCAGGCGATCCCCTACAAGAGCAGCGGCGAGTCGCTCGTGGCGGTGATGGGCGGACAGACGCTGCTGACGATCGCCGACGGGCCGCCGACCGTGCCTTTGGTGAAAAGCGGCCAGGTGCGCGCGCTCGCGGTCACTGGATCGGAGCGCTCGTCGGAGCTGCCCGATGTGCCGAGCATGGCCGAGGTCGGCTATCCTGAGGTGAACACCGGCCTGTGGAGCGGCGTGTTCGTTCGCGCCGGCACGCCGGAGCCGATCGTGAAGAAGCTCGAAGAGACGCTGCGCCGCGCGGTCGCCGATCCCGGCGTCAACGCGAAGCTCAAGGCGATGGCGGTCACGCCCGGCGGCGGGCCGTCCGCTGAATTCCGCGCCATGATCGACGCCGACATCAAGACGGTCTCGGATGTCGTGAAGGCCGCGAATTTGGAGTTTCCGGAGTAGCGCCTACGGCGCCCGCGGTGCGCCGAGTGTGCCGCGCTGCTGCCAGGTAACGGCATCTTCGAGGCGGTCGTCGCCCCAGAACACTTCGCCGCGCACCGCAAAGCTCGGCGCGCCGAAGATTCCTAGGCGCCGCGCTTCGTCGGTCGCGCCCTTATAAGCGCGCGCGATCTCCTCGGACTGCGCGAGCGGGATCACGCGGCGCGGGTCCTCGCCGATCTCGCGCAGACTATCGGACAGGTTCGGCTCGCTGCCGCATTCCTGGTGCTCGACGAACCAGCGCCGGTAGGTCGCACGCACGTAGTCCGCGCACCAGCCCTCGCGCGCGCCGAGGATCGCGACACGATTGGCGAGGTCGAAATTTTTCAGCGGGTAGGGCGCCTCGCCCTCGAAGGCGAAGCCGTACATCTCGGCGCGCCGGTGCAGGTCGCGCCAGAGATACGCGAGTTTCGTCGGCATCGACCCCGGCCGGTTGTCCATCTCGATCATGATGTTCTTGACCGAGAACGGCCGCCACACGAAGCGGATGTCGGTCGTGTCCTCGACGCGATCGATGCGCATCACGGTGAGGAACGTGAACATGCTGCCGATGGAGAACCAGAAGTCGATCGTGTTGGATTGCGATGGCGCGGCCATGGACGACTGCTCAGGGGATGAGGCGCAACTCTACCACGGCAATTCGGCGCCGTCGTAGTTCACGAAGCGATGGCCCGGCTTGTCGCCGTGCTGCTCGATCGCGTTCGCGACGTTGCGGCAGCTTGTCTCGACGTCGAAGTCCGCTTTCGGCCCGCCCATGTCGGTGCGCACCCAGCCGGGCGCGACCGACAGAACAGGATGCGACGGATGGCGCCAGAAGAAGCTGCGCGCCCCCATGTTCAGCCCGGCCTTGCTGATGCGGTAGGTCTCCCACTGGCCGTAGCTGTTCATCGCGACGCTGGCGAGCCGCGAGCTCATGAAGGCGAAGACGCCGCCGGCCTTGACGAGATCGGCGAGGGCCTCGGCCGCAACGATCGGGTAGTAGGTGTTGGTGAGATAGACGTGGGTTGCCTCCTGCGGCGAAATCTCATGCAGCGGCTTCGGGATCGAGCCGGAAATGCCGGCGTTGACGAACAACAGATCGAGCGTCTCGCCAGAAAGCATCTTGCGCAGGGCCGCCAGACCCTTCGCGTCGGTGATGTCGACGCGTTCGATGCGCAGTTTGTCCTTCGCGCCTTTCGCCAAGTCCTCGAGCTTCGACGCGTTCTCGCGCGCGGTGGCGATCACGCGCCAGCCGCGCGAGAGATATTCACGCGCAAGGCCCAAGCCGAGCCCGCGCGAGGCGCCGAGGATCAGGGCAGTCTTCGATGGCTGGTCGGACACGGAGCGGCTCCGGCGTGGTTCGGCGATGCGCGATGAAACTCAGTTCCGCCGCGATCGAACCTCATAGCAACCGGCCGCGACAACTCCAAGAAGCGAGACGTGAGGGCCGGCATGGCGAGCTTTCGGTTTTCGCGCGGCCTCGCGTTTGCGACGCTCTTGTTCGCGGGCGCGGCGCACGCCGAGCCGGCGTCCTGGCCGCGCATCACGCAGGCGAGCGACGCGGCGGCCTGCCGGCATGCGCTCGTCGTCGGCAAGCTCGCGTTCGAGTCCTCCGCGCCGACGCTCGCCGACGCGGCGCCCGCGATCTTGAAGGAGAAGAAGCCCGCATTCGGGATTCTGCTCGCCCCCGACGGTGCCGGCAATGCCGAGGGCGGCGAGTTCATCGTCGATGACTCGGCGGTCGAGCGGAAGGACGTCACGGGCGACGTGAAGGCAGTGTTCCTGCAGAAGGCGCCGATCGGCGGCTTCCGCTTCGCCGTCACACAGCAAAAGATGAATTGGCAGGGCGACTGGTACGGCCTTTATGTCATCGCTACCTCGCTCGATGCCGACAAGATCGCCGAAGTGCTCTCAAGCGAGAAGAAAGAAGGCGCCAAGGTGGTCTTCGATAACACCTGGCAGCGCCCGTGGCTCATTCGCGACCCGGAAAGCCCGCAGGTTGTCGCCATCGACACGCAGCATCCAGCCGACTTCGTCGCGGACTGGATCGTCTACAAGATCGCGAACGGCGCGGCCGTCGTGGCGTGCCACATTGCGTTCCGCCCGCCGGCGAAGCGCGCGGTCGATCTGCTGCCGGCCGGGCCCTTGCGCCGCCTCGCGGCGCTGCTCGACGACATCATCGGTGTCCCGGCCGGGGATGAGGGGACGCTGCAGGCGACGAGCCGCGTCCATCTCGCGGCGGCGAATGCGGTCGCCAACCTCGCGCTGCGTCCGTGGGTCGTGGCCGAGCCGTATAATTCAGCCGCCGAGATCGCCGAGGGCCTGAAGGTCTGGTCGCGCAAGAGCGCGATCTTCCGCGCGCAATACCGGCGTATGCAGACGCTCTATCCGCAGGCGCTGCGTGCGCTGGCATTGCACTATCGAACGGCGCTGGGCAAATCGCCGGTGGAATCCTCGGCGCTCGCCCGGCAATCGCTCGACCGCGCGGTCGGCGCGCATTTCGTGTTTCCGAAGAGGGGATAGACAACGTGAATGAAACCTTGAACCAAATGAGGTCGTCGTGAGCGGAAAATCCTTGGCCGGAGCCGCCGTTATCGGCGTCGCCCTGCTCGTCATCACGGCTGCCCATCTGGCCGCGGCCGGATACGAGGACTTGCTCGCGCAGGCGAAGCGCGACCCGGCGGGAATGGATTTCGGCGCGTTGCGCTATGCCTACGCGGAAAGTGCCTCTTACGATCCTTACGATTCCGCCGAGGCTGAGTTGCGATCAGCTATGATGAAGGCATTCAGCGCCAGCGACTGCGCCAACGCGATCAAGAGCGCGCAGTCCATCATCGAGAAAAACTATGTCCATATCGACGCGCACGCGACGCTGGATGTTTGCTATGGCCGCCTCGATCAGCCTGAACAAGCAAAGCCTCATGAGCTGATGGCGCGCGGCTTGCTCGGCTCGATCATGAAGAGCGGCGACGGCAAGAGCCCGAAAACGGCCTTCGTCGTCATTTCGCTCGCGGAGGAATACAACCTCATGACCGTGCTTGTCCTGAAGAAGGTTCGACAGGCGCTCATTCAGGCGGACGGCCATCGCTACGACCGGTTCACGGTCGAGAGCAAGACCGGCGGTACCGACAGCGTGTTCTTCAATATCGACCGACTGTTCGGGAGCCTGGAGCAGAAGCTCACGCCGCGCTGAACGCAGGACGACCGGCTGCGCGTCGGCCGGCACCGGCATCAAACGTCCAACAGCTCTTCGGTCGCGAACTCCGCCCGCTCGGTGATGAAGGCAAAGCGTGCCTCTGCCTTGGTGCCCATCAGCCGTTCCACCGAGTCCGCCGTGCCCTCGCGGTCGTCGGTCATCAGCATGACCTTCAGAAGCGTGCGCTTCTTCGGGTCCATGGTGGTTTCCTTGAGCTGGCTCGCCATCATCTCGCCGAGACCCTTGAAACGGCCGATCTCCACCTTGGCGTTGGCGTGGAATTCCTGTTTGAGCAGTTCGTCGCGGTGCGCCTCGTTGCGCGCATAGAAGGTCTTGCCGCCATGCGAGAGGCGGAACAGCGGCGGCACCGCGAGATAGAGGTGCCCCTTCTCGATGAGCTGCGGCATCTGCCGGTAGAAGAACGTGATCAGCAGCGAGGCGATGTGCGCGCCGTCGACGTCGGCGTCGGTCATCACGATCACCTTCTCGTAGCGCAGTTCCTCGTCGCGATAGTGCGTGCTCATGCCGACGCCGAGCGCCTGGATCAGGTCGGCAAGCTGCTGGTTGCCGGCAAGCTTGTCCTTGGTGGCGGAGGCGACGTTGAGAATCTTGCCGCGCAACGGCAGCACGGCCTGGTTGGCGCGATCGCGCGCCTGCTTCGCCGAGCCGCCGGCCGAGTCGCCTTCGACGATGAAGATCTCCGAGCCCTGCGCCGCAGTGTTGGTGCAGTCGGCGAGCTTGCCGGGCAGGCGCAGCTTACGGGTCGCGCTCTTGCGCTGGGTTTCCTTCTCGGCCCGGCGGCGCACGCGCTCGTCGGCGCGCTCGATCACCCAGTCGAGCAGCCTGTTGGCCTGGTTCGGGTTGCCGGCGAGCCAGTGGTCGAAGCTATCCTTGACGGCCTGCTCGACGATGCGCTGCGCCTCGACGGTCGCAAGCCGGTCCTTGGTTTGCCCTTGAAATTCCGGCTCGCGGATGAACACCGAGAGCATGCAGCCGGCGCCGATCATCACGTCGTCCTGCGTGACCGATGCCGCGCGCTTGGCCTGGCCCGCACGCTCGGCATGATCGCGCAAGGACCGCGTCAACGCGCCGCGCAGTCCCGCTTCGTGCGTGCCGCCGTCCTGCGTCGGGATCGTGTTGCAGTATGACGACACGAACCCGTCGGCATCCGCGACCCAAGCGACCGCCCATTCGACCGCGCCGTGGCTGCCGGTCTTGCCGACCTTGCCGGCGAAGATGTCGGGATGCACCAGTGTCGTGCCGTGCAGCGCCGACGTGAGAAAGTCGGTCAGCCCGCGCTCGAAATGAAATGTCTCCTGCTCGGGCACGTCGTCGATGCCCGCGAGCAGCGCCTTGTCGCATGACCAGCGGATCTCGACGCCGCCGAACAGATAAGCCTTCGAGCGCGCCATCTTGAACAGGCGGCCCGGCTTGAACGCGGCCTTGGCCCCGAAGATTTGCGGATCGGGCCGGAAGCGCACCGACGTGCCGCGCCGGTTCGGCGTGCGGCCGAGTTCCTTCAACTTGCCCTGCGGGACGCCGCGCGCGAACGCCATCGCATAGAGCTTGCCACCGCGCGCGACCTCGACCTCCATCAGCTCCGAGAGCGCGTTCGCGACCGACACGCCGACGCCGTGCAGGCCGCCCGACGTTTCGTACACTTTCGAGTCGAATTTTCCGCCCGCGTGCAGCGTGCACATGATGACTTCGAGCGCGGACTTCTTCGGGAACTTCGGATGCGGATCGACCGGGATGCCGCGCCCGTTGTCGACCACGGTGACGAATCCGTCGGCATGGAGCTTCACATCGATCCAGTCCGCGTGACCGGCGAGCGCCTCGTCCATGGCGTTGTCGATGACTTCTGCAAACAAATGATGCAGCGCCTTCTCNNTCGGTGCCGCCGATATACATGCCGGGACGCCGCCGCACCGGCTCAAGACCTTCGAGAACCTCGATGTCGCGCGCCGTGTAGCTCTCGCCGGCGACTGTCGGCTTGGCGCGCGTCGTCGTCGAGGCAGCGCGGCGTTGCGCAGTGCCCGAAACCTCGAATAGGTCGTTCGTTCCGCCGGATTTCGGCGCTGTCTTTGCAGCGGTCTTGGCCATGTCTCCTGCCGCGTATCCAGTAAGGATGAACGAATCACTTCGCGTCGAATATGCCACGCTGGCGATGGGTCGTGGCGTATGTATGAGGTCGTGCATCGTGATGCATCGCGTCGCTGAAATTTTCAGCGTGCCTTCGCCCTGATACGGCCGCGTTCGGCGCGTGAATTGCTACGAAACAGCAAACCGCCGTTTTCACGGTGGAACTCGAACCGCGCGATGTCGGGAGGCGACCACCTAATGTGACTGCTGGAGGGCTCCGAGCAAACATTGGAGGTACCGATGCGCACGCAACCGAAGATCTGGACTCTCGGCGCCGCCGGCATCGCGCTCGTGATGGGCGCGCTGCTGCTGTTCGTCGTGCCGATGATCCGCAATCCCTCCGCTTCTGCACGTTCGCCGCAGACGGCGGCCGCGATCGCTGTGCGTGAAAACGCGCCTGCCGTGGAGCAGATGCGGATCGTGCCGGTCGAGGCCTCGGCCGTCCCCGCGCAATGGGCGCCGCTCACCGGCGACGGCTCGAACTGAGCGGCGCGACCCTGTCGTCGGGCGTGACGCCGACCGCGTCACCCTAACGCTGGCCAATAGGCCCGCGGCAGGCTAAGCCCTGGCGGCCATCAACCGGCCGCCGAATGTTCGAAGACTACGTCCAACCCATCGTCGACTTCGCGCGCGTCCATGAGGCATGGGCGGCGCCGGTCGTGTTCGCGCTCGCCTTCATGGAGTCGCTTGCGTTCATTTCGCTTCTGGTTCCGGCCTGGGGCGCGCTGGTTCTGATCGGAACGTTGATCGCGGCGGGCGACCTGAGTTTCTGGCCGGTTTGGATCGCCGGCTCGGTCGGGGCTGCGCTTGGCGACTGGCTCTCCTACTGGGTCGGCCTCAAGCTTGAATACCGCGTCCAGCACATCTGGCCTTTGTCGAAACATCCCGACCTCATTCCGCGCGGCGAGCAGTTCATCAAGAAATGGGGCGCGATCGGCATTTTCATCGGACGCTTCTCCGGGCCGCTGCGCGCCTCGGTTCCGCTGATTGCCGGAATTTTCGAGATGCCGTTCTGGCGTTTCCAGATCGCCAATTTCACCTCCGCCTTCGTGTGGGCCGGCGTGCTGCTCACGCTCGGCGACGTGGTGACGAAGCTGATCGCCCTCGTGTGGCACTGAGCGAGCCTTCGACCACGTAGCGGTGCGATCAACAGGACGTGAAGCCGAGCCCTACACGCGACGCCTCAGGGAATTGCCGGTTTGCCAAGGTGTTCGTCCTGACGCGGTCGGACTTTAAGTTCCGGGTTGCGCCGCAAACCCATTTCGCCTCGGACCCGACCGCGCTAGCATCCGCGCCAACGGCCCAATCCAATAAGCCCGTTTTCAACATCGCGGAGGACACATGACCCAGCTCACACGCCGTTCACTGCTCGCCGGTGCGGCCGGCGCCGCACTCGCAACCGCAGGCCTGCCCTCGATCGCGCGCGCGGCTGCGCCGGCCGGCGGCAAACAGGCGCCCGGCTTCTACCGATTCAAGGTCGGCGAATACGAGATCACGCAGTTGTCCGATGGCGCGCGCACCTTCCCGATGCCCGACGGATTTGTGCAGAATGTCGCCAAGGATCAGGCGCTATCGGCGGCGGAAGCCGCCTATATCCCGAAGGGGCAGGTGACCATTCCGTTCAACCCGATGGTGGTGAACACCGGCAGCAAACTCATCCTGATCGACACCGGCAACGGGCTCGGCGCGTTCGAGGCGAGCAAGGGCGTGGTCGGACAGACGACGGCGAATATGAAGGCCGCCGGCATCGATCCGGACGCGATCGACATCGTGCTGATCTCGCATTTCCACGGCGATCACATCAACGGCCTGCGCAAAGCCGACGGCTCGCTCGCGTATCCGAAAGCCGAGATCAAGGTTCCGGCGGTCGAATGGGCGTTCTGGATGAACGACGACAATCAGAGCAAGGCGAACGGCTTCAATAAGGCCCAGTTCGCCAGCGTGAAGAAGACCTTCGACGGTCTCGCCGACAAGGTGACCAAGTATGAGTGGGATAAGGAGGTTGCGCCCGGCATCACGTCGATCGGTACGCCGGGCCACACGCCGGGTCACACCTCGTTCGCGCTCGCATCCGGCAATGCGCGCATCCTGGTCCAGTCGGACGTGACCAACATTCCGGAGCTGTTCCTGCGCAATCCGGATTGGCACGTGCTCTTCGACAACGACCCGAACCTCGCGCAGGCCACCCGCCACAAGTTCTACGACATGGCGGCGGCCGAGAAGGCGACGGTGGTCGGCTATCATTTCTCGTTCCCGGCGGCGGGGCATGTGGAGAAGGATGGCGCGGGCTATCGCCTGATCCCGGCTGCGTGGAATCCGGCGATCTGACGCAAGCCGCGAAACAACATCGAAACATGGAGGACCATCATGGCCAACATCACGCGCCGGACGGCGCTTCTCGGCACGGCGGCGCTCGCCGCCATGCCGGCCTTCAACATTCCGGCGAAAGCCGCGGTGCCGGCCGCCGGCAAGCAGGCGCCGGGCTTCTATCGCTACAAGGTCGGCGACATCGAGATCACGGTCGTCGCCGACGGCGTCAACCGCTTCAAGCGGCCAGCCGATTTCGTCAGCAATGCCAAGCCCGAAGAGGTCCAGGCCGCGCTTGCGGCGTCCTACATGGACACCGACGTGATCGAGAACACCTACACGCCGATCGTCCTCAACACCGGCGGCAAGCTGGTGCTGGTCGACACCGGCATCGGCGAAGCGGGCTACAAGCAGAGCGGCGGCAAGATGGGTCAGTTCCTGACCAATCTCGCGGCGGCCGGGCTCGACCCGAAGGACTTCGACACGGTCGTGATCTCGCACTATCACGGCGATCACGTGAACGGCCTGCTGCGAGCCGACAACTCGCTCACCTTCCCGAATGCCGAGATCCTGGTGCCGGCGAACGAGCACAAATTCTGGATGGACGACGGCGAGATGAGCCGTGCGTCGAGCGAGCGCGTGCAGGGCCTGTTCAAGAATAATCGCCGCGTCTTTTCCGGTGAGGTGCTCAAGCGCCTGCGCACCTATGAGCGGGACAAAGAGGTCGTTCCCGGCATGCTCGCGGTCGGGACGCCCGGGCATTCACCCGGCCATACCTCGCATGTCGTCTCGTCCGGCTCGGCGAAGGTCTACGTCCAGGCCGACGTGACGCACGTGCCGTATCTGTTCGCGCGTCATCCGGACTGGCACGCCTTCTACGATCAGGATGCCGCGATGGCGCAGGCGACGCGGCACAAGGTCTACGACATGCTGGCGGCCGAGAAGATGATGGTGCAGGGCTTCCACTATCCGTTCCCCGCGCGCGCCTACATCGAGAAGACCGCCACCGGCTATCACGAGACGATGGTGGCGTGGAATCCGTCGATCTGACCGTGCTTGCCAAACGTAACGAGGGGCCGCCGGCGGGCGGCCCTTTGCTTTTGGGGCGACCACAAACGTGGTTGCGAAGTGCAATTTTGGAGCGCGTTTACAATTAATTCGATCTCTGCAGTTTAGCCTCGTGCCGGGGAAAGTCTCACCGAGCGACGGCCGATGCGCCAAGTCCATGGATCGAGGTTGCGCGCCGAGCCGCGGTTGCTTTGCCGCGAACTGATCCGCATCGTGCGCAACATCAGCGCTGCCTCGTGCCTGTCGCTGCTGACCGCGACTGCGGGCGATGCCGCGCCCGCCGACGCCAGGGCCAGGATCGCCTTTGTCGGCGACTCGCTGGCGCAGAACTATTGGGCCGGCGTGATGCGTCTCGTCGCGAACGATCCGTGCCTCAAGCGCAATGTCGACCTCGGCCGCTTCGGCCGCCCGGCCACCGGGCTCGCCAACAGCGCCTATTTCAACTGGCTGCGCGAGATCAGGCGGGTCGACGACGCCTACAATCCGACCGTGACGGTGATCACGATCGGCCTGAACGATCGTCAGGGGATCATCAACTCGAAAGGCGTTCCGATCGTCTGGGGCGCGCCGAACTGGACCGACAAGTATCGCGAGCAGATCAGGGAATTTCTCGACGGCGCGGTCGCCAACAAGGCGATCGTTCTGTTCGTCGGACTTCCAGTCATGCGTGACGGGTACTTCAACGCCGACATGGCGGCGAAGAACGCCATGTATGCCGAGGCCGTGGCCAGGAGCGGCGCGCCCAATGTGCGCTACGTCGAGCCGTGGAAGCTGAATTCGTCGGGGCGCGAGACCTATTCGGTCTACGCGCCCGACAGAGCCGGCCGGCCGATGCAGATCCGGAACGCGGATGGCGTGCATTTCACCAACGGGGGCGACGACCTTCTCGCGCTCTACCTGTTGCCGAAGATCGTTGGCGTGCTGGCCGACGCGGGCATCATGGTCGACCTGTGTCTACGGGCGCAGATCGAGCCGTGACGGCCGCATTGCCGCCGTCTTGAAATCGGCCAGGCCGCCCGCGAGCGGCCTTTTGCTTGATGCGGCACTTGAAGATCGGCTGCGGACGCGGTCAACTGTCGCTCAAGAAAAGAGTTCACAATGCCGGGGAGGACACCATGCGGATCGGGCTTGCCGCGCTTGTGCGCGGCTTTTTCATCGCGGCGTTTGCGATGATGGCGACGGCGGCGAGCGCCGCGACCTATCTCTACGTCGGCAACGCCGGTAGCAACGAGATCTTCATTTTCTCGCTCGATCCAAAGACCGGCGACCTCACGGCGATCGACAAGTTCACAGTTCCGGGCATCACCAAGGCCGGCGGTTCGATGCCAATGGCGGTCAGCCCGAACAAGAAATTCCTCTATGCGGGCTTCCGCGGCGAGCCGCAGGTCGCGGCCGCTTTCGCGATCGATCCGAAGACCGGGAAGCTCAAGCATCTCGGCAATGGGCCGCTCGCGGACTCGATGGCGTATGTCGCGACCGACCACACCGGAAAGTGGCTGCTCAGCGCCTCTTATCCGGGTCACAAGGTGACCGTGAATCCGATCGGCGCGGACGGCATGGTGCAGGCGGTGAAACAGAGCATCCCGAACCTGCCGAACTCGCATTCGATCCTGCCCGACAAGTCGAACACGCATGTGCTGGCCGCTAGCCTCGGCGCCGACGTCGTCAACCAGTTCAAATTCGACGCCAAGACCGGCACGCTCACGCCGAACGATCCGCCCAATACCAAGGTCGTCGACAAGGCCGGTCCGCGCCATTTCCGCTTCAGCAAGGACGAGCGGTTCGTCTATCTGCTCAATGAGCTGAAGGCGATCATCATCGTGTTCGCCTACGACGCCAAGAAGGGCGTGCTCACCAAGGAGTTGCAGACCATTTCGGCAATCCCGGCGGCAGGGCCGGCGGAGAAGATCTGGGCCGCCGACATCCATCTGACGCCGGACGGCCGCTATCTCTACGCGACCGAGCGCGGCACCAGCACGATCTCGCAATACAAGGTCGATCTCAAGACCGGCCTGCTGATGGCGAACGGCAGCGTTCCGACCGAGAAGCAGCCGCGCGCCTTCGAGATCGATCCGACCGGCAAGTATCTCTATACGGTGGGTGAACTCTCCGACGGCATGACCAGCTATTCGATCGATGGCAAGACCGGCGTACTCGCAAAGCTCAAGCAGTATCCGGTCGGCAAGGACCCGAACTGGGTCACGATCCTCAACCTGCCGTGACCAAGACTTGACCCGGGAGATGCGCCCGGCGCCCGCTCGCCCTCGTGCGAGCGGGCGTTTGCTTGACGCTGGGCCACGCCGAAGTTATATAACCGCCGCCATGATGATCGTTGCAACCACAGAACTCCGTCGCCGCCGCCTCCTTGAGGCGGTATCGGCGTTCGATCGCATCTGATCGTCTGCCCTGCCGCCGGAGACGACTCCGCGGCATACCCCCCTTGAAAATCCGCGAAGTCCCTGTCTCCGGTGGTGAACCAACCGGAGACCGCCATGTACGCTCAACCCGCTTTCAAAGTGCACCCAGCAGCAAGCCTCGCCTTCGCGGCGGCGCGCGGCTTCGGTCTCGTGATCGCGTGCGATGGCGGCCGTCCGGTCGCCTCGCCACTGCCGTTTCGCTTGATCGAAGCGGACGGCAAGGTGCCGAAGCTTGAATTCCATGTGGCGCGCGGTAACCCGCTGGGCGCCATCGCCGAGAAGGGCGGGACCTGGCTCGTCGCCGTGCAGGGGCATGACGCCTATGTGTCGCCTGATTGGTACGCGAGCGCCGAGCAAGTTCCGACCTGGCTCTATGAGGCCGTGCATCTGTCGGGACCTGTCCGGGTCATTCCTGGCGACCATACGCGCGGTCATGTCGAGCGGCTGAGCGACACGTTCGAGGCCTGGCTCGCGCCGAAGCCGATCTGGAAGCTCGACAAGGTGGGCGACCGGCGGCGCGAGATGCTGCTGACTGCGATCATCGGGATCGAGATGACGGTGGAGAGCGTCGAGGGCAGCTTCAAGCTCAACCAGCACAAATCGGATGAGGACCACGTGGCGATCGCCAATGCGCTGGCGCGGCAGGGCGATCCCGCCGCGCAGGCGATCGCGAAGCGCATGATCGAGCTGCGGCCGCAGCTCGACTACGCGTCACCCGCGCCTGTCAGCGAACTCACGGGTTGAAGGAAAGACGCCATGCCCCTCACCGACGCCAAGCCGCCGCAAGGCCAAGCGCTCACCAACACGGTCAAGCCTGCCATCTTTGTCGACGGTGAGTCGGGTACGACCGGTCTCGGCATCCGCACGCGTCTCGACCGGCAGAGCGATGTCACCGTCAAGAGCCTCGCGCCGGAGAAGCGCAAGGATGCCGGTGCCAAGCGCGCGCTGCTCGACGAGGTGGATCTCGTCATCCTCTGTCTGCCGGATGCCGCCGCGAAGGAGACCGTCGCGCTGATCGACGCGATGGGCGCTGCCACGCCCAAGGTGCTGGACGCCTCGACGGCGCACCGCGTCGCGCCCGGATGGACCTACGGCTTTCCGGAACTTGCGCCCGACCAGGCCGACAAGATCCGCGCGGCGCGCAAGGTCGCAAATCCCGGCTGCTATCCGACCGGCGCGGTCGCGCTCATCCGTCCGCTCGTCGATGCGGGACTGATGCCGGCCGAGTATCCCGTCACCATCAACGCGGTGAGCGGCTATTCGGGCGGTGGCAAGTCGATGATCGCGGCCTTCGAGGGCGGCACGGCGCCGTCCTTCGAGCTGTACGGCCTTGGCTTCGACCACAAGCACCTGCCGGAAACGCAGGTTAACGCGAAGCTCACCCGGCAGCCGATCTTCGTGCCCTCCGTCGGTAATTTTCGGCAGGGCATGCTGGTGTCGGTGCCGCTATATCTCGACACGCTGCCGAGCAAGCCCTCTGCGGCCGATCTGCACGCGGCGCTCGCCAAGCGCTATGCCGGCTGCACTTACGTGTCGGTCATGCCGCTGGACAATGCGGCGGCGAAGAGCGGGCGGCTCGAGCCGGAGGCGCTCAACGAGACTAACATGCTGGAGCTCTACGTGTTCGCAAGCGAGGCCTACCGCCAAGCGGTGCTCGTCGCGCGGCTCGATAATCTCGGCAAGGGGGCCTCGGGCGCAGCGGTGCAAAACATGCGGCTGATGCTCGGGCTCGACTGACGTTAACGTGAGAAGCGGCGCGGCGGAACCGGAACGATCCGGTCCGGATCGCAAGCAATGTCACAGCGCCGTCGCCTGCGCCCGAAAATGGTCACACTACGGCCAAGCCTCACTCACAGAGCTGTCGCACCGGATTCACACGAGCCCTTTATCGCTCCCGTCTCAGGTCGGGCGATGACAGGAGGTTTCGATGGGTACGGTTATGATCAGTTGCCCGGCAACGGGCGCCGCGATCCCGACCGGGATCAAGACCGAGCGTTCCGCGTTCGCCTGTACGCCCGTGTTTTTTGCCGACACCTATTGTGCGACCTGCGAGTCGAACCATCGCTGGTTTGCGCGCGACGCCTGGGTCGAAGAATCGCGCCCGCGCCTCGAAGCGCGAGCCGCATAACGAATCCGTATCGAGTTGCGTCGTCCGGCCGTTCGCGCCGGTTGTTGTTGTTTTGTTGCGTGCGTGGCGATCGGCCGGCCGCCAGTGAGCGGAGCGGCCGGTGTTCGCCCTGCGTTGCGTCACCAGCCAACAGGAGAGGAAATCATGAGCGATGCCACCATGCGAACACAGACCGCGGCCGCGAGCGGCATGCCGGCCTCATTCACCGACCTGTTCGAGAAGAGCTTGGCGCGCGCCAAGGACGCGCACGAGAAAATGACCGAGATCTTCCAGACCGGCACCGAGGCCTTCGAGGAGGCGTTCAACTGCGCCAACCGCGGCTCGGTGGAATACCGCGCCAAAGTCATGGAGATCGCGCGTACGAACGCGAACGCTGTCTTCGATGCGACCATGGAAGCCATGGCGGCGAAGTCGCCGACCGAACTGGTCGAGCTGTCATCGAGCCGTGCACGTCGGCAGTTCGAGCTTGCGGCCGCGCAGATGCAGGAGCTCGCCGCGCTCACCCAGAAGGTCGTGAACGAGACCACGGCTCCGATCCGCACTGGAATGACCGAGCCGTTCAAACTCGCGAGCTGACGGGATTAATCCGCGGCGCGTTATTTTTCGGCGTCCTGACGGACGACCGCATGCGGCCAGCGCAGCAGCGCCGCGTCCGCGGTCATCAGCGTCGCATTGTGCGCGATCGCGGTTGCGGCGATGAATCGATCGGCGGGATCGCCGTGCAAGTCAGCGAGTTCGACCGCGATGATGGCGATGTCGCCTGTGAGCGGCAGCTCCAGGATTCCAGCATCCAGAATCTTTGTGCGCTGCTCCTTCGAAGATCGCAATGCTCTCATCCGACCCTTCGAAACGAGCATCGCGATTTCCCAAAACGTGACCGCACTAACCGTGAGTTGGCCTTCTGAAAGAGCCGATTCGGCGGCCAAGCGGCTCTGCTGACCAAGCGCCGGATCGTCGGTGATGAACCAGATCGCTGCATGCGTATCCAGCAGGATCACTTCAAGGCATCCCACTCCACATCGATCGGCGACATGATGTCACCGGTGATGATCAGTTCGCCTTTCAAAATACCGCGCGCGTTCTTGGCGGTCTGGCGGTGTGGCAATAGGTCAGCGACCGGCTTCCCGTCCTTGGTGATAACCACGCCTTGGCCGGTGCGCGCGACCTCCTCGACCAGTGCGACGAACTTGCCCTCGAACTCCGACGCCTTGACGAATTGTGTCATCGCTTCGCTTCCTTGGCCGGCGCGATGAGGTAAAACTAGTCTCGCCGCCGCAGGCCTGCAATCTCAATCGCGGACCTTCACGTAGCTCCCCGGCGCGTCTTCGATCGCCTTCAGCACGCCGCTGCCCGGCTCGCGCGCCAGCACGGTTGCGCCGTCCTGCGCCTTGATCCATTCGACCCAGTCGGGCCACCACGAGCCCGGATGCTCGTGCGCCTTGGCGATCCAGCGATCGAGGTTTCCGATCGGGGCGTCGCCGGTCCAGTATTGATACTTCGGCTTGCCCGGCGGATTGATCACGCCCGCGATATGGCCGGAGCCCGCGAGCACGAACGTCACCGGCCCGCCGAAGAATTTTGAGCCGAGGAAAGCGGACTTCGCGGGCGCGATGTGATCCTCGCGGGTCGCGAGATTGTAGATCGGGATGGTCACGTTGCCAAGGTCGATGCGCTCGCCGCCGATTTCCATCTGGCCCTTGGCGAGCTTGTTATCGAGATAGCAGTTGCGCAGGTAGAACACGTGGTTCGCGGCCGGCATGCGCGTCGAATCCGAATTCCAATAGAGCAGGTCGAACGGATAGGGCTGCTTTCCTTTCAGATAATTGCTGATGACATACGGCCAGATCAGGTCATTCGAGCGCAGCATGTTGAAGGCATTTGCCATCTTCTCGCCGGCCAGATAGCCGCGCTCGGCGATCTTGGCCTCGAGCGTCTTGAGCTGGTCCTCGTCGACGAACACCATCAGGTCGCCCGCATAGGTGAAGTCGACCTGCGCGGCGAACAGCGTCGCCGAGGCGATCCGCTTGTCGCCCTTGGTCGCCATCCAGGCGAGCGCAATCGAGAGCAGCGTGCCGCCGACGCAATAGCCGATCGCGTTGACCTCGTCCTCGCCGGTCGCGGCCTTGATCGCGTCGAGGGCGGCCAGCGGCCCCTCGCGCATGTAGTCCTCGAAGGTCTTGGTCGCGAGCTGCGCGTCCGGATTGACCCATGAGATGACGAACACGGTCAGGCCCTGGTCGACGCACCATTTGATGAAGGATTTCTCGGGCGACAGATCGAGAATGTAGAACTTGTTGATCCAGGGCGGCACGATCAGCAGCGGCCGCTTGAGCACGCTCTCCGTCGCCGGCGCGTACTGGATCAACTGCATCAGGTCGTTCTGGTAGACCACCTTGCCGGGCGTGAGCGCGATGTTTCGCCCCAGCGCGAATTTCGATACGTCGGATTGGCGGATCTTCAGTTCGCCGTGGCCGGCCTCGATGTCCTCGGCGAGCATGTGCATGCCGCGCACGAGGTTCTCGCCGTTCGACGACAGCGTCTCGCGCAGCACTTCCGGATTGGTGAGCACGAAGTTCGACGGCGAGATCGCGTTGCCGATCTGGCGGACATAGAACGCCGCCTTGTGGCGGGTATGGTCGTCGAGTGCCGGCGCGTTCGCTACCAGCCGGTCGGCCCACTGGGTGGTGAGCAGATAGCTCTGCTTGAGGAAGTCGTAGAACGCGTTCGACGTCCATTCCGGGTCGGCGAACCGTTTGTCGCGCGGGTCGGGCTCGACCACGGGCTTTGGAGGCTCGCCCGTCATGCGCCGCACCGCCGCGGCCCACAGGTCGAGATAGGCCTTGCCGAGCTGTGCCTGGACCTCGACGGCGCGCTGTGGATCGGACAGCCAGTATTCGGCGACCTGGCCGAGCGTCTTGACGACGTCGGCGACCTCTTCGGCGGCCTCGGTCTTGACCGAGCCGTCCTCGCGCGGCTTCAGGTAGGCGGCGAGCGCCTTGCCGCCTTCCTCGACCACGCGCGCGATGTTCTTGGAGAACTGCTCGATGTCCACCGCGCCAGCTTGCGGCGGCGGCGACTGTTCCTTGACGGCGGCGACGTTCTGCACGCGTTTCCGACCCTTGGGCAGCTTGTCCTTAAGGACTATGGTCCTTTGTTTCGCCATCTTAGCGGCATAAACCTCTTTGAAGCCATCCTGTTGGATACTCTTGTCGTTGTGCAGCGCAGTGTGAATTTACCGCCTGATGGTATCGAACGCACGACGTAGCGGGCTGGCTCCGTTTACGGGGATCGCGGTCGCGTTCCTGCTCGCCAGTTGTGCCTCATCGAGATTCGATGCGCTGCCGGAAAGATTCGGCGGTCTGCCTAGCAATGCGCCAGTGCGGCCGGCGGAACCCGCCGCATTTCCCAATGTCTACCAGGCGCCGGCGACGCGCGAACTCAAGCCGCTGACCGCCGAGGAGCAGAAAAAGCTCGAATCGGATCTGCTGGCGCTCCGCGAGAGCCAGACGCAGCAAGCGCTGCGGGCCAATCCGCCTTCGCCCGCGCCGGTCAAAAAGAAGGCCGAGAAGAAGCCGGGCGAGACGAAAGCCGCGGCCAAGAAGCCGTTGGAGACCAAGCCGCCCGATCCGAAGCCGAACTGACCCCGATCAGGGCGCTGTCATCGGCGCAATCCCGTGATAAAAGGTGCGCGGCCGTTTCCGGAGAGGGAGGAAGCGGCATTTTCTAATCCTACTGAGTCAGAAAG
>PLJS01000081.1:345-57677 GCA_003140315.1 Hyphomicrobiales bacterium | reverse complement strand
TGCAGCACGCGCGCCTTGTCGGCCAAGCGAAACAGTTCGGCGAGGTGCAGCAGCGAACGCGCGCTCTCCTGCCCGCCGATCATCAGGAAATGGTCCTGCAATCCGTTGAGCCAGGCGAGGAACACGACGCCGGTCTTGTAGAAGCGCGTCGGGCTCTTGAAGATGTGGCGCGAGAGCGGAACGGTCGGCTCCAGGATGCCGTGGAAGCCCTGCAGGTCGCCCGCCGAAAGCCTTGCCAAGCCCGCCGAGGCGGCCGGCGCGATCGCGTCGAAGATGCCGAGCAGCGCGTCCGAGTAACCCTCTTCGTCGCCCGCGATCAGTTCCGCATAGTTGAAGTCGTCGCCGGTATACATGCGCACACCTGCTGGCAGGCGGCGGCGCATTGCGACTTCCTTCTCTCTCGACAGGAGTGAGATCTTGATGCCGTCGATCTTGCCCGCGTGGTCCTTGAGGATCGCGAGGCAGGTCTCCATCGCCGCCATATGGTCGGCGTTGCCCCAATAGCCGGCGAGCGCGGGATCGAACATCTCGCCGAGCCAGTGGATGATGACGGGCTGCTTCACCTGCCGCAGGATGCGGTCGTAGACGCGGGCATAATCCTCCGGACCCGAGGCGGCGCGGGCAAGCGCGCGGCTCGCCATCAGGATGATCTGCCCGCCCATGCCTTCGATCGTCTCGATCTGCTTCTCATAGGCGCGGATGATGTCGTCGATCGTCACGCGCGCGTTGGCGTCGAGATGATCGGTGCCGGCGCCGCAGGCGATCTTCACGCCGGGACGCGCCTTCGCGGCATCGAGCGCGCGGCGGATCAATTCCTGCGCGCCGCTCCAGTCGAGCCCCATGCCGCGCTGCGCGGTGTCCATCGCCTCAGCGACGCCGAGACCGAGGTCCCAGAGGTACTCGCGAAACGCGATCGTCTTGTCCCAGTCGACCGCGGCGGTGAGCCACGGATCGTTGTCGGCGAGCGGATCGGCGACCACGTGCGCGGCCGCATAGGCGACGCGGTTGAACTTCAGCGCCGCGCCGCGCTTCGGCAGCACGATCGGCTCGCCGGTCGTGTAGGGCGCGAAGCTGCGATCTTTCGTGGGCAGTGAAATCGTTGCCACAAACGCCTCCCTAGATGCTCAGCGCCGGCACGTCGAGCCAGCGCCGCTCGGCCCAGCTTTTCAGCCCGAGCTCGGCAAGTTGCACGCCCTTCGCGCCTTCCACGAGATCGTACTTCCACGGCGTGCCGGCGACTACGTGGCGGATGAAATCCTCCCACTGGATCTTGAAGCCGTTCTCGTAGGTGACGTTGTCCGGCACCTCTTCCCACTGCTCGTTGAACTTCATCGTCTGCGCCACGTCGGGATTCCACACCGGCCGCGGCGTGTTCACGCGCGCTTGCGTGACGCAGCGCGTGAGCCCCGCGACCGCCGAGCCGTGCGTGCCGTCGACCTGAAAGGTCACGAGGTCTTCGCGCCGCAGCCGCGTCGCCCATGACGAGTTGATGTGCGCGATCACGCCGCCTTCGAGCTGGAACGTCGCATAGGCGGCGTCGTCGGTGTCTGCCGTGTAGGTCTTGCCGCTCTCGTCGACGCGGCTGCCGATATGCGTCGCGCCGAGACAGCTCACGGCCTGTACTTTGCCAAAGAGATTGTCGAGCACGTAGCGCCAGTGGCACAGCATGTCGAGAATGATGCCGCCGCCTTCCGCCTTCTTGTAGTTCCAGCTCGGGCGCTGCGCCGGCTGGCCCCAGTCGCCCTCGAACACCCAGTAGCCGAACTCGCCGCGCACGCTCAGCATGCGGCCGAAGAAACCGGCATCGCGCAGCATCGCGATCTTGCGCAGACCCGGCAGGAACAGCTTGTCCTGCACGACACCGTTCTTGACGCCTTTTTGCTTCGCGAGCTTCGCGATCGCGATCGCCTTGTCGAGTGAATCCGCGACCGGCTTTTCGCAGTAGATGTGCTTTCCGGCTTCGATCGCCTGCGTCACGAGATCGGCACGCATCTGCGTCGTCGCGGCATCGAAGAACACGGTGTCGTTCGGATTTTTCAGCGCGGCGGAAAGGTCCGTGGTGTGGCGCGCGACGCCGTATTGCGCAGCAAGCGCCGCGATCTTCTCGGCGTTGCGACCGACCAGGATCGGATCGGGCATCACGCGATCGCCGTTCGGGAGCACGACGCCGCCCTGCTGGCGGATCGCCAGGATCGAGCGCACGAGATGCTGGTTGAGCCCCATGCGTCCGGTGACGCCGTTCATGATGATGCCGAGCGTCCGCGTCGCCACGCGTGTCCTCCCGATGTCGTTGCCGTCGTTGGTTGCTTGGGCGGCGCCCCGAGTCAAGTCAGGTCGTTGATGCCGAGCCGCGTCAGTCGCGTCGCTTGTCGCGTGTTCACCGCGCCGGGGGGCACGCGGCCGGCAACGAGCTCGGCCACTTGTTTGACGGTGTCGAAGGCCTGATGCTCGATCGCATCCGGCGTGAGGCCAGCCGTGTGAGGTGTCGCGATCACGTCGGCGCGCCGCGCGAGCGCGAGCGGGGGCCGCTGATCGAAGGCGCGGCCGACATCCATCGCGGCGCCGGCGATTTGCTTGTCCTCCAGCGCCTGCATCAGCGCGGCCTCGTCGACCAGGTTGCCGCGCGAGAGGTTGAGGAAATAGGCGCTTCTCTTCATGCGCGCGAAGTTGGCTGCGTTCATCAGGTTCTCGGTCTGCTCGTTGGCGATCACCAGACAGATGACGAAATCGGATTCCGCGAGTAGCGTCTCGAGCGGCACCTGATGCAGCCTTGAGTCCTCGACCTTGGCGTAAGGGTCCGCCACCAGCACCTTCATGCCGAGCGCGACCGCAATCGGGGCCAGATGCCGCGCGATCGCGCCGTAACCCATGATGCCGAGCGTCGATCCGTGAAGCTGCACACCCTTGCGCGGCTCGGCCTCGCGGTCGGCGCGATATTCGATGACGGAGTCGGTGATCTTGCGCCCGCAATCGATCATCATGCCGATCGCCATCTCGGAGACCGACGCCATGAAGCCCGGCGTCGCCTGCGTCACCAGCACGCCCGCGCGGCTCGCCGCCGCGACATCGATGTTGCGGATGTCGACCGCGACGCGCAGGAACGCGCAACAATCCGGCGCCAGTGGGAAAAACTCGGGCGGCCCCGGCGTCTGGCGATCCGACACGATGACATCGCAGCCCTTCGCGGCTTCGGCCAGAGCCTTTGCGTCCAGCACCTTGCCGGTTGTGTTCGTGCGCACCTCTCCTAGTTTGCGCATCGCGGCGAGCGCGCGCGGGCCGTAATAGTTCTCCAGCATGTCGGGGATATGGGTCAGGAAAATCCGCATTGTTCACCGGGTCTGTTGCCAGGATGGCCCGCCCGGTGCTTTATCCCGCGCCGAGACGTCAAGTAAACAGCGATTGGGGAAGCGTCCATGAAGGTCATCGGATTTGAGTCGGAAACCGGGCCGCGGCTCGGGATCATCGAAGGCGATGAGGTGATCGACCTGCACGCCATCAACGCCCACCTGCCGACCGACCTCGGTGCGGCGCTCGCCGCCACCCATGGCGACCTCGGCTATCTCGCCGACACCGCCAGAGGCGCGCCGGCTGCCGCGCGCCGTCCGCTGCAGGGCCTCAAGTTCGGCTTGCCTGTCGCTCGGCCGGGCAAGATCCTCTGCCTTGGGCTCAACTACCTGGAGCACGTCAAGGAAGGCTCGCAGCGCGACAACATCCCGAAATTTCCGACCATCTTCATGCGGGGACTGACGTCCATGGTGCCGCACGAGCAGCCGATCATCCGGCCGAAGGTGTCGGAGCAACTCGACTACGAAGCCGAGATGATGCTGATCGTCGGCAAGCGCGCCAAGCACCTCACGCTGGCGAACGCCACCTCGTGCATTGCGGGCTATTCCTGCGCCAATGAAGGCTCGGTGCGCGAGTTCCAGCGCAAGACCACGCAGTGGGACATGGGCAAGAACTTCGACCGCACCGGCGGCTTCGGCCCGTGGATGGTGACCGCCGACGAACTGCCCGACGCCGGCAAGGGGCTGAAGATCCAGTCCCGGCTCAATGGGCAGGTCATGCAGTCCGATAACACCGACAACATGATGTTCCCGGTCGCCGAGATGCTGGTCTACGTCACGCAGGGCATGACCCTGGAGCCGGGCGACGTCATCTTCACCGGCACGCCCTCCGGCGTCGGCCATGCGCGCAAGCCGAACCCGATCTGGATGAAGCAGGGCGATGTCTGCGAAGTCGAGATCGAAGGGATCGGGGTGTTGCGCAATCCGATCCAGGACGAGGCGTAAGCTTTCTCGTTAATGCGTAGCCCGGATGAGCGTAGCGATATCCGGGGTTATCATCCCGCATGTCGCTTCGCTCATGCGGGCTACGATCTTGGCGTATCGGCTTGCTAGTACACGCCCATCAGTATCGCCACGCCCGCGAGCGCCATCGCGCCGCCGGCAAACTGGACTGCGCGCCGGCCGGCAAGATCGCCAAACTTCCCGATCATAAGCCCGATCGCGATGCCGGCAACATGCAGTAGCGCGGTCGCAGCCATGAAGCCTGCCGCATAGGTCGCGCCCGAAGCGTCGACCGGCATCTCGGCGCCATGGGCGTAGCCGTGGAAGATCGCGAAGAAGCCGACCAGCGCCATCGCGGCACGCGTCGGCACGCTGAGGCGCGCCGCGACCGCGAGGCCGAGCACGACGACCGAGAGCGCGATGCCGGTTTCGACCAACGGCAGGTTCACGCCGGCGATCCCGAGCGCGCCGCCGAGCGCCATGACGGAAACGAACGTGACGGGAACGGCCCACAGCGCGCGGCCGCCGAGATGCGCCGCGAACAGGCCGACCGCGACCATCGCGAGCACGTGGTCGATCCCGCCGAGCGGATGCATGAAGCCGTGCGCAAAGCCGCCGGCCTCGCCGTGGCCCGGATGCGCCAGCGCGGTGCCGGTGAGAGCCGACAGTGCGACGGCGCTCGCCGCAGCGCGTTTCAGGCTGGAAGTCATGTGCGGCCCCGTGATCCTGCGTCCGCGCGGCAAAGCGGTCAGCAAATAAGACCGTCTGCTGCACCGCAGCGCAAGAGATTTTGTCGCTGCGGAGGAAGGCGACCCGCAGGGGGAGGGAACAGGGCGGAGCGCGGTGCTCCCAAAAAGCACGACCCGCCTGGACGGGGACTGTCCAGGCGGGTCGGTTAGATCGGCGCGGGGGGTGGAAGGGGGGGGCGGACGCGCCGATCGAGCTCTGAATTCTTAGTAGCCGCCGCAGATCCTGCGGGTGCCGACGTATTGGCCGTAGCGGTTGTACTGGTCGACCATCTGGCACTGGCTGTTCGCGTAGACCGCATCCGCGATGATCGCGGTGGTGACGAGGCCGAGGCCAATTCCGAGACCGACGGGGCCCCACTTCTTCGGGCCGGCCTGAGCTTCGGTGGAGACGCTCAGCGCGCCTGCGGCAATTGTGAGAGCGGTGAGCGCGGCGGCTCCGATCTTGGTGAACTTGTTCATGGTGGAGACCCTTCCGTGGGGTTCGCTGTGGAGCCGTGGGGCCCGTGATAACCATTAGTCGTCGCGTACCGCGATCCGGTTCATGGCGCTTGCGGAAGAATCGATTCCGGCGATTTTTCAACGCGTTAGGCTGTTGAAGACGCAAGCCTCGCGGTCAGCGGGTGCTCCAGACAACGACGGTTACGGGGTTGGCGGCGCGCCCGTGCCTGTCTTAAGCTCGCGCCCAACACTTCAGGGAGGAGCCCATGGCCACGTTCACCTTCGACCACATCCATCTGCGCAGCCCGAACCCCGAGGAGACCGCCGCTTATTTCCAAAACATGTTCGACGCCGAGATCATCCGCACCATGCAGGATGGCAAGCCGCGCATCGATATGAAGATCGGTGGGCAGAACGTCTTCATCGCGGACGTCGGCCCCAACAGTGGCGTCAATGCGCCGCCGGTCACGCCCTATCAGGGGCTCGATCACTTCGGCCTTCAGGTGAAAGACATCGAGAAGGTCGTCGCCGACCTCAAGGCCAAGGGCGCGCAGTTCACCATGGAGCTGAATTCGCCGCGCCCCGGCATCCAGATCTGCTTCGTGCGCGGCCCGCAGGGCACCTCGATCGAGGTGTTGGAGCGCAAAGCTTGAGCGCGCAAGTCTTGAGAGAGTAGCTCCGGATGACGATATTAGGCTCAATCTTCCGGAGAAAACCAATGGACGCAAAGCAATACCCCGTCACCCACACCGATGCCGAGTGGCGCAAGCTGCTCACCCCGGAGCAATACGCCGTGATGCGCGGCCACGGCACCGAGCGGCCGGGAAGCTGCGCGCTCAATTACGAGAAACGCAGCGGCAGCTTCTCGTGCGCCGGCTGCGGCCAGGAGCTGTTCGTATCAAAGACCAAGTTCGAGAGCGGCACCGGCTGGCCGAGCTTCAACGGCCCCGTTCCGGGTTCGGTCGAGACCACGACCGACCGCAGCTACGGTATGAGCCGCACCGAGGTGCATTGTGCCCGCTGCGGCAGCCATCTCGGCCACGTGTTCCCCGACGGCCCGCCGCCGACGCATGAACGCTATTGCATCAACGGCGTCGCGCTGAACTTCAAGGCGGAGTGACTGCTCTCAAATCGGGCGAAGCCGCCTCACGTTTCCCCTCCCCCCTTGAGGGGGAGGGTGCCCGAGCGGAGGCGATAGCCGAGCAAGGGCGGGAGAGGGGGTCTCTTCGTCGCGACTCTTGCAAAGAAACCCCTCTCCCGGCTTCGCGAACTCACGTTCGCTCAGCCACCCTCCCCCTCAAGGGGGGGAGGGGAAGCGAGCTTGCGGAGAGATCACGGCAGCATCTGCGTATCGCCGCAGACCGAGATCGCCTGGCCCGAGATCGTGCGCCCGCGCGTTGAGCAGATGAACACGATCGCGTCGGCGATCTGCTGCGGCGTCACGGTGGTGCGCATCGAGACGACCGACAGCGCTTCCTCCAGCATCGCGGCGGGGCTGATGCCTCTTGCGCGGGCCTTGTTCTCCATCACGCGGTCGATCCGCTCGCCCGACACGATGCCGGGCTGGATCGCGTTGACGCGGATGCCTTCCGGCCCAAGCTCGGCTGCGAGCGACTTCGTGAACCCGACCACCGCCCACTTCGCCGCCGAATAGGGCGTGCGCAGCGGAAAGCCGAGCCGGCCCGCCGCCGACGACAGGTTCACGATCGAGGCGTTCTTGCTCTTGCGCAGATGCGGCACCGCGAGCCGCGTGCAGTTGAACTGCCCCGTGATGTCGACGCCGAGGCAGCGATCCCAGTCCTCCGGCGCGATCTCGTCGACCTTTCCGGTTGGCCCCGCGATGCCGGCGTTGTTGACCAGCACGTCGAGCCCGCCGAGCGCGGAAAGCGCCTCCCGGAATAGCTTTGCCACCTGCTTGCGGTCGGCGACATCGCAGACCGAGCGCGTGATCTTCGGATCGCTCTTGGCGAGGGCGTTGAGCCGCTTCCGGTCGACGTCGCACACATGCACCCGCGCGCCTTCGGCGGCGAACGAACGCGCCGTCTCCAGCCCGATCCCGCCCGCGCCCGCGGTGACGAGCACCTTCAGGTTCTTGATGCCGAGATTCATGATTCCTCCCTGCCGTCGCGAGTTGCTCCCGCCGTCATCATTCAATCCGCCAGATCGAACAGCTTGCACCAGCCGGTGACCGCGACATCGCCCTCGACCACCTTGCAGCCAGCCGGCCGGATGAACAGCGAGCATGTCCCGCACATCAGGATGCCTTTCGGCTCGTCCTGATATTCAGCCTGTGCCCGGGTCATCTTCTGTTGCGCGCGCGCGACACCGGCCGAGAACACGAGCACGCCATTGAGCGCCGCCAGCACGAGGGCACGGCGGTGCAGGCTCGGCGTGTCGCGGCCATTGGCGGCCAAACAGTCCTCGTCCCAGTTGCGTTTCGCTGATCGCCGCGCGACCGTAGTCCCCACCACAAAGTGCGGCAAGCCGGGCCGCGGCCGCCCATTTTTACCCTACCGATGACGCGGGCCCCGCGGACGGCCGATCCTCGCTATGCTCGGATCGATATCGCTGCGGGGCCATGGGGCGAACATCTTGTTCGGTTAACGCGTGCATTCCATCGTCATCATCGACCAGCTCCTTAACGGCTTGCTCATCGGTGCCTATTATCTGCTGGTCGCGCTCGGCCTGTCGCTGATCTTTTCGCTCAGCGGCGTCGTCAACCTGACGCACGGCGCGTTCTACGCGATCGGCGCTTATCTGGCGGTGCGGCTGACGCCGCACATCGGTTTCGCCGGCAGTTTCGTGGCTGCACCCGCATTCGTCGCCCTGCTGGGCATCGCGATCGAGCGGCTGCTGTCGCGCTTCCATCGCGGCGACCCGATGCTCGCGTTGCTGGCAACCTTCGGCCTCGCGATGGTCGCCGAGCAGGCATTGCGCGCGATCTTCGGCGCGTCGCCATTGCTCTACGCCGCGCCGGCCGGGTTGCAGGACAATATTCGGCTCGGCGATTTCGTCTATTCGGAATATCGGCTGGTGATGCTTGCCGCCAGCGTGGTGGCGGTCACGCTCACCTGGCTCCTGATCTACCGCACGCCGTTCGGCCGCGTCGTCCGCGCGGGCGCGCAGAACCCCGAGATGGTCGGCGCGCTCGGTATCTCGCTTGCGCCTTACAGGATGGCCATTGCGGCGCTCGGCGTCGGCCTCGCCGGCCTTGCCGGCGCGCTGCTGGCGCCGGTTGTGACGATCCAGCCTGCCATGGGCGACAAAATTCTCACCGCCGCGTTCGTCGTCGTGGTGATCGGCGGGCTCGGCTCGTTCCGCGGCGTCGTCGCGGCCGCGCTGCTGGTCGGCGTGGTGCGGGGACTTGCGGCCTATGCGCTGCCGGCGGCGGGCGACGTCTCGATGTATGGGCTGCTCCTGCTGGCGCTGTTGTTCCGGCCGCGCGGCCTGTTCGGCGAACACTTGTCCGGCGAACACCTGGCGTTCGAGTAGCGCGATGCGGATTGCGCCGAAATACCTGCCGCTGCTCGCTGCCGCTGGGTCGGTCGTTGCTCTCCCGCTCGTGCTGCTCGGGCTCGGCCTGACGCTCGCGAGCGCGACCGACGCGGTGATCTTCGCGATCGCCTGCATGGGGTTGAACGTCCTGCTCGACCGGGTCGGGCTGGTGTCGTTCGGCCAAGGCGCCTTCTTCGGCCTTGCGGGCTATGCGGCGGCGCTGTCGCAGCGCCAGTGGTTTCCCGGCGCGATCGTCGCGCCGTCGCTGGTCGCGATCGTGGCGGTTGCGATCGTCGCGTGGCTTGCGGGTTTCCTGATCCTGCGCCGCGGACGCGCCTATTTCGCGCCGCTCACTTTCGTGCTGGCGGCGATGCTGTCCGCGATCGCGTGGCGCTGGAGCGCCGTGACCGGCGGCGAGAGCGGGGTCACTGTGACGCGGCCGTCGGCGCTCGGCGTCGATCTCGCGAACCCGTGGATCTATTACGCCGTCGTCGCCGTCATCGGCCTGCTCACGGCGCTGTTGCTGTGGCGTGTCCATCGCTCGGCAACAGGCCGCGTCCTCAGCGCGATCCGCGAGAACGAAGAGCGCGCGCGCTTCCTCGGCTATCCGGTCGACCGCTACAAGCTCTTCGCCTTCACGTTCTCCGCCGCGATCGCCGCGATCGCTGGAGTGCTTTTCGTTTTCCACCATCGTGTTGCCACGCCCGATCCGCTCTCGATCTCGTTCTCCGGCGCGCTGTTGGCGATGGTGGTGATCGGCGGCATGCGCTCATTCCTCGGCCCCGCGCTCGGCGCGCTGATCTTTGTTCTGTGTCGCGACTTACTCGCGCTGCTGACCGCGCACTGGCTCTTGATCTTCGGCCTGCTGTTCGTCGCCTTCGTGGTATTTGCGCCGGCCGGGCTCCTCGGTATCGCCGAGCGCCTTTCCACGCGCTTCCGCAAACGCAAGGTCGAGGGTCCGGCCGACACCGCGCCGGCTGCGCTTCCGGCCGGGCTGGCCAACCGTCCACCGCATGACGGCCCGGTGCTGATCGCGCGCGAGCTTGAGAAGCGCTTCGGCGGCATCCGCGCGGTCGCCGGGATCGACATCGTGGTCGAGGACCGCACATTGCACGCGCTGGTCGGACCGAACGGCGCCGGCAAGACAACCGCCCTCGATCTTCTCTCCGGCCGCTATCCGCCTGATTTCGGCTTCATCACGCTGGCCGGCAAGCCCGTCGGCGCGCTCAGGCCCGACGCAATCGCGCGCGCCGGCATGGGCCGTTCGTTCCATACCGCCAATCTGTTCGGCAGCCTCATGGTGGAAGAGAACGTGCGCCTCGCCGTGCAGGCGCGGTGGCGCAAGCGTTTCGGCTGGTGGACGTCCGCCGAGAACTTGGCCGATGTGAATGCCGAGGCGGCCGCGTTGACGGCCTATCTCGGCCTCGCCGGCTTGGAACGCGCGGAGGCCGCCTCGCTCTCTCCCGGCCAACAGAGGCTGCTCGACATCGCGCTTGCGCTCGCGACGGCGCCGCGCATCCTGTTGCTCGACGAGCCGCTCGCGGGTCTTGCGGCGGAGGAGCGCGTGCGCATCGCCGCGCTGCTGAAGGACATCTCCAGGCATATCCCCGTGCTGCTGACCGCGCATGACGTCGACAACGTGCGCGAGATCGCCGATGTCATCACCATGATGCGCGACGGCAAGGTCGTGACTCAGGCCGACGTGGACGCGGCGGCCGCGCCGATGACGAGGCACGTGTCACCCTCCGCGGCGGGCGCCAAGATGCTGCTCCGTGTCGACAAGGTCGACGCGTCCCGCAGCAAGAGCCACATCCTCCACGCCGTGTCGCTCGATGTCGCCGAGCACGAGATCGTGGCACTGCTCGGCCGCAACGGCGCCGGCAAGTCGACCTTGCTGAAAGTCCTCGCCGGCATCGTGCCGCCGGCGGCTGGCGCGATCACGCTGGCCGGCGAAGACACCACGCGCCTGACCTCGGCCGAGACCGCGCGTCGCGGCATCGGCTATGTGCCGCAGGGCAGGGGCCTGTTCGCCGGCATGACCGTCGCCGACAATCTCGCGCTCAGCCGCCGCGAGCGCCTGACCGGCGCGGGCGTGCATTGGGACGATGAGCGCATCATCTGGGTGTTCCCGCATCTGGCGCAGCGCTGGTACACGCCGGCCGACGATCTCTCGCGCGGCGAGCAGCAGATGGTCGCGGTCGCGCGCGCGCTTTCGGGCGACGTGCGGCTCCTGCTGCTCGACGAGCCGTTCGAGGGCCTCTCGGTGGCCATCACCGGGGAACTGTTCGAGGCGTTCAACCGCCTGCGCTATGAGGTCGCGATGGTGATCGCGGACAACCGGCTCGATCTTGCACTTGCGCTCTCCGACCGCAGCGTGATCCTGGAGCGCGGCGCCGTGACGTGGACCGGAGCGTCGAAGCTGCTGCGCGACAATCTCGATCTACGCCGGCAGAAATTATGGATGTGATTTTGCTGATCCCTCCCCCTTCCGGAGAGGGATAAAAAGAAAGGAAGGCCCATGCCCCGCATCGCCATCATCGGATCGGGCCTGGTCGGCCGTGCCTGGGCCATGGTGTTCGCGCGCGCGGGCTGGGACGTGGCGATGTACGACGCCGTCGACGGCGTCGCGGAGGCCGCGCTCGGCCTCGTAGCAGAGGGACTGGATGAGCTCGCGCGCCATGGCCTCGTGGCGGACCCGAAGGGATCCGCGGCGCGCGTGCGGGCCGCCAAGAGCGGCGCCGACGCGCTCGACGGCGCGGTCTATGTGCAGGAGAACGTGCCCGAGACGATCGACGCCAAGCGCGCGATCTTCGCCGAGCTCGATCATCTGGCGGCGCCCGACACGATCCTCGCCTCGTCCACGTCGGCGATCGTCGCGAGCCTGTTCACCGAGAACCTCAAGGGGCGGCACCGCTGTCTCGTCGCGCATCCCGTCAACCCGCCACATCTTGTGCCGATCGTCGAACTGGTCGGCGCGCCCTGGACCGCGCCCGAGACGATCGCGCGCGCGAAGGAGGTCTATGAGTCCGTGCATCAGGTCCCGATTGTCGTACGCCGCGAGATCGAAGGCTTCATTCTCAATCGCCTGCAGGGCGCGCTGCTCGCCGAGGCGTTTCGGCTGGTCGGCGAGGGTTACGTCTCGCCCCAGGACCTCGACAAGACGATCAAGGACGGGCTCGGCCTGCGCTGGTCGTTCATGGGCCCGTTCGCCACCATCGAGCTGAACGCGCCCGGCGGCATCGCGGACTATTGCGCGCGCTACACGGGCTTCTACAAGCGGCTGCAGGCGAAACCGGCCGGCGTCGACGTGTTCGAGGAGGGCAATGTCGCGGCCATCCTGAAAGAGTGGGGCAATGCCGCAACGCCGGAGCAGCTTGCCGAAATGACCCGCTGGCGCGATCAGCGCCTCGCCGCGCTCGCGGCGCATAAGAAGAACGTTGAGCCGTTACCCTGAGGTGCGAGCGCAGCGAGCCTCGAAGGGGGACGGCGCTTGCTCCGAGCCCGCGGCCATCCTTCGAGGGCCGCCTGCGGCGGCCACCTCAGGATGACGATCCGGAGGGCGCATACCCCGCCGGATCGACCTCGCCCGGCCGTCCCGGCAGGTCGAGCCTCGTCGTCTGCGGCGCGCTCTCGGCGATCACCTTGCCACGCCGCACGACATACAGCCGCCGCGCCTTCAGCCGGATTGCCTCGATCGGGTCGGCCGCCTGCAGCACCACGAGATCGCCGTTGCACCCGACATCGACTCCGTAGCTCTCAAGCCCCATCACCTTCGCGGCATTCGTGGTCACGGCCTCGAAGCAGTAGCGCATCGCCTCGCGCGAGGTGAGCTGGCCGACATGCACCGCCATGTGCGCGACATCGAGCATGTCGCCGGACCCGAGCGAGTACCACGGGTCCATTACGCAGTCGTGCCCCAACGCCACGTTGATGCCCTGCGCCCGCATCTCGGCGATGCGCGTGAGCCCGCGCCGCTTCGGATAGGTGTCGTGGCGGCCTTGCAGCACGATGTTGATCAGCGGGTTCGCGACCGCGTGCACGCCGGCTTCAGCCATCAGCGGAAGCAGCTTCGAGACGTAATAATTGTCCATGCTGTGCATCGAGGTGAGGTGCGAGCCGGTGACGCGCCCTTGCAGCCCGAGCCGTTGGGTCTCTGCGGTGAGTGTCTCGATGTGCCGCGACATCGGGTCGTCGGTCTCGTCGCAATGCATGTCGACCATGAGGCCGCGCTCGACCGCGATGTCGCAGAGCAATTCGACCGAGCGCGAGCCCTCTTCCATGGTGCGCTCGAAATGCGGAATGCCGCCGACGATATCGACGCCCTTGTCGAGCGCACGTTCGAGGTTTTTCGCCGCGCTCGGTGCGCGCAGATAGCCGTCCTGCGGGAACGCGACGAGCTGCAGATCGATGTAGGGCGCGATCTTCCGCTTCACGTCAAGCAGCGCATCCACCGCTGTGAGCCGGTCGTCGCAGATGTCGACATGACTGCGGATCGCGAGCAGGCCCTGGCTCACCGCGAGGTCGCAGTAGCGCAGCGCGCGCTCGGCCACCGCCTCGGGCGTGAGCAGCGGCTTCAGCTCACCCCACAGCGCGATGCCTTCCAGCAGCGTGCCCGACTGGTTGAGTCGCGGAAGGCCGAGCGACAGCGTCGCATCCATGTGGAAATGAATGTCGACGAAGGGCGGCGAGACCAGCAGGCCGTGCGCGTCGATGACGCGCGCTGCCTCGGCGGTGATCGCGCGCTCCACAGCGGCGATCTTGCCGCCCGTGAGCGCGATGTCCCATCCGCTGCCTTTGTGCGGCAATGTCGCGTTGCGGACGATCAGGTCGAAGCTCATCGCAATCCTCGTAACGGAAACGCTTCAGCGCGGGCGCACCGGCATCGGCACGCGGACGCCGGCGAGGTCGATCATCTCTGCCACGACATCGAACACGCTGGAAAGGCGCTCCTGCGACAGCGCCTCGCCGGGTGGGCCTTCGGCGACGATGCGGCCGCGGTCCATCACGAAGACACGGTCGGCAAAGCGCGCCGCGAGCGTGAGGTCGTGCGTGGTGGCGAGGATCGCGTTGCCCGCGCGCGCGGCCTGCCGCAGCAGCTCCATGACGACGAGCTGGTGGCGCGGATCGAGCGAGGCGGTCGGCTCGTCGGCGAGCAGCACCGGTGCCTGCGTCGCAAGCGCGCGCGCGAGTGCGACGCGGGCGCGCTCGCCGCCCGAGAGCGTCGTCACGGAGCGTGCCGCGAAGCCGCTCGTCTCGGTGACCGCGAGCGCGCGTTCGACCGCCGCACGGTCTTCCGCCGACGTACCCGAGAACGGGTCCGCGTGCGGCTCGCGGCCGAGCATGACGATCGAGGCGACGGACATGGGCCAGGAGAAGATATGGCCTTGCGGCAGGTAGGCGATGCGGCGCGCGCGCTCGCGCGGCTTCAATGCGGCGAGCAGCCGTCCGGAGAGCGCAATCGCGCCGTCGGCCGGTATCAGGCCCGCCAGTGCGCGCATCAGCGTCGTCTTGCCGGCGCCGTTCGGCCCGACCAGGATCGCGAGCTCGCCCTTGTGCAACGTCAGGGTCGCATCAGAAACGATCGTCACGCCGCCGAGCCGGACCATCACGTCGCGCGCCGAGAGAAGGGCGTCCGTCATGACGGCGCGCCTTCGAGCAGGCGCCGCTCACGGAAGATCATCGCCAGGAACACCGGCACGCCGATCAGCGCCGTGACCACGCCGAGCTTGATCTCGACCGCCGCGGGACCGAGCCGCACCGCGATATCGGCGGCGAGCAGAAGCGCCGCGCCCGCGAGCGCGGCCGGCAACATCACGCGCGCCGGATCGGAGCCGACCGCGCGGCGCACGAGGTGCGGCGCGACCAGGCCGACGAAGCCGATCGCGCCCGCGACCGCGACCGCCGCGCCGACGCCGAGCGCGACGCCGATCACGACCATCAGGCGCGTGCGAGAAACATCGACGCCGAGCGAAGCGGCCGCGTCCTCGCCGAGCGTCAGCGCGCGGAAGGCGCGCGCGCTCGCGGCGAGCACGACCCAGCTCGCCAGCATGAACGGCGCCGCGATCAGCAGATGGTCGCTCGAGCGGTCCTCGAGCGAGCCGAGCAGCCAGAACGCGATTTCGAGCGCGATGAACGGATTGGGCGCCAGATTGAGGATCAGCGCGGTCGCGGCGCCCGCAAAGCTCGCAAGCGCGAGGCCGGCAAGCAGCGTCACGGTGAGGCTTGCGCGACGCCCGGCGATCGCGACGAGCGCGCCGATCGAGACCGTGGCGCCGAGGATGCCGGCGACCGGGACCGCGAACGACGTCGCCGGCGCAAGGCCGAACGCGATGACGAGCGCGGCCGCTGCGGCCGCGGCCTGTGGTGCCCCGAACAGTGCGGGCTCGGCCAGCGGATTGCGCAGGAGGCCCTGCAGAGCGGCGCCGGAGAGGCCGAACGTCGCGCCGATCAAGGCGGCGAGCAGCATCCGCGGCAGCCTAATCTCGCGCACGATGATCCCGGCCGGGCCGTCGCCCGAGATCAGCCCGCCGAGCGCAGCGCGTGGCGAAAGGGCCGCCGGCCCCACCATGAGCGACAGCACGGCGAGCGCGAGGATCAGCGCCGCCAGAGCCAACTCGATGCGATAGCCGCTAGTCCGTTCCACGCGCCTTTCCTACAGGCGCCTTGCGCCAAAGCAATCCAATTTCGTCATGGCCGGGCTTGTCCCGGCCATCCACGTCTTGCTTTGGTGATAGGAAGACGTGGATGCCCGGCACAAGGCCGGGCATGACGATGGAGAGATGATCCGTTGCGTCTGTTGTCCGCTCTCTTGCTGATGGTCGTCAGCAGTTACGCCTCCGCTGCCGACGCGCCGCGCCGCGTCGTCTCGTTCAACCTCTGCGCCGACCAGCTTGTGCTGGCGCTTGCCGATCCCGGCCAGATCGCGGGCCTTTCGCCCTACGCGGCCGATCCGGTGCTCTCGGTCATGGCCGAGGCGGCGCGCGCCTATCCGCGCCTCGACTGGCAGGCGGAGTCCACGATCGCGCTCGGTCCTGACCTTGTGCTGATCGGCGACACCGACCGGCCGATGACGAAGCACTTGCTGCAGGCGCAGGGGCTGCGTCTGCACGAGATCACGCTGATCGACGATTTCGCGACCGCGCGGCACCAGATCGAGGAGGTCGCAGCCGTGCTCGGTCATCCGGAGCGCGGCGTAGCGTTGCTCGCCGCGATCGATGCGGCCCGCGCGCGGCTCGCCGCCGCCCCGCGTCCACCGTTCACGACCGCGCTGCTCGTCAATCGCGGCGGCTACACGGCCGGCAGCCGCAGCCTCGCCGCCGTGCTGCTGGCGGAAGCGGGCCTGAAACCGCCGCCCGGCGCGCTCGCCGGCTATGGCGGCTACGTGCCGCTGGAGCGGCTGCTGGTGCTGCATCCGGACGTGATCGTGCTCAACAGCCTGCCCTCGGAGGCGCAGGATCAAGGCAGCTACAATCTCCTACATCCCGCGCTCGCGGCGCTCTATCCGCCGGATCGCCGCCTCATACTGCCGACGCGCTATACGCTCTGCGGCGGTCCGGCGCTGATCGAAGCCTTCAACTACTTGGCCGCCATGCTGACACGACTCGCCGCCCAGTCGCCGACGATGCGTACCAACTGATCGAGCCCGTCGGTGAGCGCGGCCGGACCCGGCTGCAGGATCATCGGCGATTTGATCTCGTGCAGCGCGCCGTCGCGCACCGCTGGAATGTTTTCAAAGCCCGGCCGCGCCGCGACTTTCGCGGGTACGAACTTCTTGCCGCACCAGGAGCCGATGATGACGTCGGGCGCGGCCGCGATCACGTCGCTTGGCGTGAGGATGCGGTCACGCGCATTCTTACGTTCGGCAAGCTCTGGAAACGCCTCGACGCCGCCAGCGATCTCGATCAGTTCCGACACCCATTTGATTCCGGAAATCATCGGGTCGTCCCATTCCTCGAAATAGACGCGCGGACGAGATTGCAGGCGTTGCGACTGAATTCTCGCAATTTCCAACCTTTTCTCGAGCGATTTCGCCAATATCTCGGCTTTGTCGGATGCGTCGACCAGCGCACCGAGCGTGCGGATCATCGCGAAGATGCCGGCGACGTCGCGCTGGTTAAAGGCGTGAACCGCGACGTTGCGGCGGATCAATTCGGCCGCGATGTCGGCCTGAAGGTCCGAGAATGTGAGGACGAGATCCGGTTCGAGCGCCAGAATCTTTTCGAAATCGGCCGAAATGAACGCGGACACGCGCGGCTTCTCGCGTCGCACTTGCGGCGGGCGCACCGCATAGCCCGACACGCCGACGATGCGCGCGTCTTCGCCGAGGAGATAAAGCGTCTCCACGGTCTCTTCGGTCAGGCACACGATGCGTGAAGGCGGAAACATCAGCGCCGATAATCGTAGGCCGCATCCTCGCGCGCTTCGGCCAGCTCGGCGAGGCGCGCATGATGCGGCGAGAGATGGCAGACCGGGTCGGCCGCGCGCGCGTCGCCGGTGAGCGCGAAGGCCTGGCAGCGGCAGCCGCCGAAATCCTGTTCGCGCTTCGGGCAGGTGCGGCACGGTTCCTGCATCCAGTCGGTGCCGCGAAAAGCGAGAAACGCCGGCGAATTGTCCCAGATATCGGCCAGAGAATGCTCGCGCACATTCCAGAATGTCAGAGAAGGAATGCTCTCGGCCGCGTGGCACGGCAACACCTTGCCGGACGGCGTGACGTTGAGCGAGCGGCGCCCCCAGCCACCGACGCAGGCCTTCGGGAAGCGCGCGTAGTAATCCGGCACGACCGCATCGATCACGATTTGCCCGTGATGACGCAGCCGCAGCGCCTCGACGCTCTTCACGGCGCGGTCGACCTGCTCGCGCGTCGGCATCAGTTGGGCGCGGTTCTTGAGCGCCCAACCATAATACTGCACATGCGCGATCTCGACGCGCTTGGCGCCGAGTTTCAACGCGAGCACCACCATGTCCTCGACATGCTCGATATTGGCGCGATGCATTACGGCGTTGACGGTAAGCGGCAGCTTCAGCCGCACGACCTCGGCGGCAAGCGCCGTCTTGCGCGCATACGCGCCCTTGTAGCCGGCGATATGGTCGGCCGTGCCCGGCTCGTTGTCCTGGATCGAGATCTGCACGTGGTCGAGCCCGGCATCGGAGAGTTTGCCGAGTGTTGCCGCCGTGATGCCAACCGCCGAGGTGATCAGGTTGGTGTAGAGGCCCGCATCATGCGCGGCCTGCGTGATCTCGACAAGATCGCGCCGCGCACCCGGCTCGCCGCCCGAGAGATGCACCTGCAGCACGCCGAGCGCTGCCGCTTCGCGGAACACCCGTGCCCAGGTTTGCGTGTTGAGCTCGTCGCTGCGGCCTTCGAGCGCGAGCGGGTTGGAGCAATAGGGACAGCCCAACGGACAGCGGTGCGTCAGCTCGGCCAGGAGGCCAAGCGGGCGCGGCGCGCGCTGTGTCGTTGCGTCCATCACACTTCGATCAACTGCTTGTCGACCAGTCCGCCGATCATCGCCGACACGTCGGTCATGATGCGCTCGCGAGGCGCGTTGAAGGTCTTGGCGAGGTCATCGACGATCTCGTTGACCGTCGCCTCGCCGGTGCAGCGCTTGACGATCTCCACCGCGATGGCGTCTGCCTTGAACACGCGCTCCGGCGCGAGCAGCACCCATCCGCCCTGCGCCTCATTGTGCAACAGCCGCACGCCGCGCGGCAGCTTCGGCTTCGCGTCGGGCGAGATACTCATGAGCTTGGCACAAACGCGCCCGGCGGAATATGCCCCGGGGCAACGTAAGCAAAGTGCAGCGCGTCGAGCATCGACCACAGCACGCCGCATTTGAACTCGAGCGCGGCCAGCACCGCGCGCTGCTCGGCGGGCGTGCGCGCATTGCGCCGCACGTAGTCGAGTGCGAAATCGGAATCCTTCTTCGCCTGCGGCGGGCGCTTGGCGAAATAAGCGAGCGTTTCGGCGGTGACGAAATCGTAGCCTTTGAGCATGCCTTCGACCCGCTCGCCGATGATGATGGGCGAGAATAGCTCTGTGAGCGAGGAGGCGATCGCCTCAAGCAGCGTCTTCTCGCGCACGAAGTGCACGTAAGCCTCGACGGCGAATTTCGTGCCCGGCAGCAAGCCGCGCAGCGACGTGACGTGTTCCCGGTCGAGCCCGAGCCCGTCGGTCAGCTTGAGCCAGCGCGCGATGCCGCCGTCGTCATCGTGCTCGCCGTCATGATCGTGCAGGCGCGAGCGCCATTCGCGCCGGATCGCGCTATCGTCGCAGCGCGCGATCAGGCTCGCATCCTTGATCGGGATCATCGCCTGATAGTAATAGCGGTTGAGCGCCCAGGCCTGCACTTGGCCCTTGGTGCATTTGCCGCCATGCAGCAGCCCGTGAAACGGATGCAGGCGGTGATACCGCGTCGCGCCGATGTCGCGCAGCTCGGCTTCGAGTTCGTCCGCGCTCAGCAGTTTCACGGCAGTCTCTCTCACAGCACGATGTCTTGGCCGTCGGCGGCGACCTCCCATCCGGCGGCTTCCACGCGGGCGCGCTCGGGCGAGCCGTCGATCAGCACTGGATTGGTGTTGTTGATGTGGATGTAAATGCGCCGTTTGCCAAGGCCGCGCAAAGCGGCGAGCGAACCGTCTGCGCCGTTCATCGGCATGTGGCCCATGCGCCGCCCGGTCTTGGTGCCGGTCCCGGATGCGATCATCTCGTCGTCGGTGAACAGCGTGCCGTCGAACAGGACGGCATCGGCGCGCGCGAAGCGCTCGCGCAGCGCGGGCGTGACAGCGGCCGCGCCGGGCACGAAGACAAGGCGCGCGTCGCCCGCGACGATCTCGGCTCCGACGTTGGCGCCGGTCTCGGCCGCGGTCTCCACCGCGCCGGCTTCGAGATAAAGCGGCACCTTGCCGGGAACGGCGAACAGCTCGGCGGTCGCACCGCCGGGCAGTGCGAACGGTCGATCGAGCGGAACCGCGCGCCGCGTCACCACGTCGGCCGCGAGCACGCCGAACATCGGATTATCGGCGAGCGCGCCGAGCGTTTCGGGCGTTGCGAAGACCGTGAAAGGCTGGCGCTCGCGCAACGTGAGGAGACCGGCGGTCTGGTCGACTTCCGCGCCCGTCAGCACGACCGCCTCGACCGGGCTTGCGCGCAACGCTTGCGGATACAGCGCCAGCGTCGCTGAAAGCTGCGCGCGCAGGTCGGGAGCGGCGTTGAGGAGAGTCCAGCGCGCGCCGTCGGCGGAAACCGCGAGGCTCGTCTGCGTGCGCGGCTTCACGCGCGGATCGCCATCCCATGCGAGACTGCATACGGGACAGCGGCAATTCCATTGCGGGAATCCACCACCGGCCGCGGCACCGAGGACGATGGCGGTGAGACGTGCCACGAGCCCCTCAGGCGGGGCTCGGGCCCAGTACCAAGAAGTCTAGGATCAGAATTCGGCCGGCAGATAGCCGTTGATCTCAAGGCCGATGCAGATTTCGACGAGTGTCGGGGTGGTCCAGGCCATGATGTCCTCCACGGGTTATTCCGGCTGCCCAAGGCAGGTGCAGGCAGAGTATTAAAGTGGCTCCGGCGGCGCAACTGCCATTCGGCTGAATGCACTCAATAGCCCGTGATTCGTTAAGAAGCTGAGAAAGCTCAAGAATCTCAGATTCCGCATCATGCGGGCGGGGCGACCGGCTTCTCCAGTCCGCCGAGATCGGGCTCCCCGACGCGCTCCAGGATCGCGGCGCGTGCCGCATCGCGCAGCGCCAGCATCGCCGAAAAATCGGTGCCGGTCGGCGCAATCGGCTCCGCGATCTGCACCTCGATCGGCGTGCGGCGCGGAAACCATTGGTCGCCACGCAACAGCGTGCGCACGCCACGCAGGACGCCCGGCACGACCGGCAGGTTCGCCTCCGAGGCGACCTTGAACGCACCCATGTAGAAACCGAGCAGGCCGGCGCGCCGCGTGAACGTGCCTTCCGGGAAGAACACGAACAGCCGGCCTTCCTTCGCCATGCTTGTCACCGTCTCGGCGTCCGCGAGGCTCGCGGCCGCATCGAAGCGCTCGACGAACACGACGCCGACGCGGCTCATCAGCGTGCGGGTGAAGAAGTTCGACTCGAACTCTTTCTTCGCGATGAACGCGGGCTCGCCCGGCAGCACTGCCGCGATAACCACCGCATCCATATAGCTCGTGTGATTGAACAGGATCACGGCATTGCCATGCGGGATGTTCTCAAGGCCCGTGACGTTCACCTTGATGCCGGTGAGCGCGAGGCAGGCGCGTGCGAGACCGCGCAGCGCGGTCCAGCGTACGCCGAGGGTTGGCAGCACCATCGCGGCGATCCAGGCGAACAGCAGCCCGAATGCGAACACAACGTAGAACCAAGCCGCGTAGAGCGTGTCGCCGATCATCCGCGCGAAACGTGCGAGCGAACGGCCGGCGCTCGACAGCGAGAGCCGCGCGATCTGCCACCACAGCGCGTGCTGCTTCACGTCGGTGCGGCCGGTCTCGTAGAGCTCCTTCGCCGAGGACCGCCGCACCTTGCCGCTGGATGTCTTCGGCACGCCGCGCGGCGGCACCAGCACGATGTCGTCGGCGGCCGAGCCCGCGATTGTCGTGACCACTTCGTGCGCCTTCGCGACCAGAGCCGCGCGCGCCGTGGCGTCGGTCTCCTTGGTCTCCGCCATCACGATCAGCCGCTCGGTGCCGGTCGCGGGGTCGGCCGAGCCGAATGCCGCGACGCCGCCCTTGCGGATGCCCGGAATGGCCGACACCGCTTCCTCGATCTCCTGCGGGTAGGTGTTGCGGCCGGCGCGGATGATGATGTCCTTCACGCGCCCGGTGATGTAGACGTCCCCGTTCGCCACATAGGCGCGGTCGCCGCTCCTCACCCAGCCGTCGTGGAACAGCTCGCGCGTCTTTTCCTCGTTGCGGAAGTAACCCTTGGCGATCGACGGCCCGCGGAATTCGAGCATGCCCTCATGCCGCTCGCCGACCTCGCGCCCGGCATCGTCGATGATGCGCACCTCGTTGTTGCGGATCGGTTGGCCGCAGGCGACGATTTCGATCGCATCGGTGTCGTCCGGCGCGGCCGGCTCCGCATAGCCGCGGCGTGCCAGCGAGTCGCGCTTGATACGGTCGATCAGCGGTCCGCGCCCGGCCGGCGGGAAGCAGAGCCCGACGCAGTTCTCCGCAAGTCCGTAGCTCGGCGAGACCACGCCTAGTCCCATCCCGTATTTGGTGAAGCGCTCCTGGAAGCGCCGCAGCGTCGGCGGCGAGATCGGCTCGGCCCCGTCCACGACGAAGCGCAGCGCCGAGAGATCGAGTCCTTGCAGGTCGGCTGCGTCGATGCGGCTCGCGCAAAGTTCAAAGGCGAAGTTCGGCCCGCCCGAGAAGGTCGCGCGGTACTTGTGCATGGTCCACAGCCATGTCGCCGGCCGCACCAGGAAGCTGATCGGCGACATCACATAAAGTCGCGCGCCGAAATAGCAGCAGCCGAGCCAGGCGCCGATCAGCCCCATGTCGTGATAGAGCGGCAGCCAGCTCACGAACACGTCGGCCGAGGTCGCCTCCATGGCGTGGCCCATCGAGCGCACGTTTTCGAGCAGCCCGCGATGCGTCAGCATCACGCCCTTCGGATCGCCGGTGCTCCCCGAGGTGTACTGCATCAGCCCGAGCGCTTCGGGATCTTTCAGCGGCGGCAGCGGATGCTCCGAGCGCTGCGCCGACAGCGTGACGACAGTCTCCACGCCTTCCAGCGTCTCGACCTGGCTGCGCAGCAGCGCGGCGAGCGTGCGGCCCTCCGGCACCGTGATCAGCATGCGCGCCCCGGCATTGCGCAGGATCACGATCTGCCGGCGCATGTGCTCTTCGATCTGCGCCATGCGGGCCGGCGGATAGATCGGTACCGGCACCGCGCCCGCATAGAGGATGCCGAAGAACGAGGTGAAGAAGTCCGTGCTCGTCGGCAGCATCATGGCGATACGGTCGCCCGGAACGATGTCGCGGCTGATCAGCCCTTGCGCGACCGCGCGCGCGGCGGTCTGCAGGTCGCGGTAACTCATGGTGCCGAGCACCGTGTTCTCATCCTGCAGCACCGTCGCGTGCAGGTGATCCGGATGGTTCTCGACGTGCCAGTCGAGCATCTCGGTCAAGGTCTGCGCGTGGTCCGGCTGGCCGATGAGCGGGCTTCCCGACGCAGCGGAGACCTCGGGCGCAAACGTGACAGGTCCGCCGGGCGCGGCCTGCTCGATCGCGGTCAGGAGATCGCGCACCGTCTCCATCTCGGCGACGGCGGTGACGGCAAGCCGCACGCGGAAGATGCGCTCGATCCGCAGCACGAGCTCGGTGCGCCCGAGGCTGTCGATGCCGAGATCGCGGTCCAGCCGGCTGACAAGCGACACGTCGCCACGTTTGAGGCGCTGCGGATGCAGTTCGCGCACGAGCTCGCGCACGACCGTGAGCAGCTCAGGCTCGCGCGATGGCTGGTCCAGATCCATTCCGTGCTCCCAGGGCGCCCGCAAGATAGAAGCGCGCGAGAGGCGACGCCAGCCCGCCAATTCACGGGAGGATCAGAACAACCCGCTGGTCTGCCCGCCGTCGACCGCGATCGCGGCGCCCTGAATGTGCCGCGCGCGCTCCGAGCACAGGAACAGCGCAAGCTCCGCCACGTCCTCCGGCTGGCCGATGCGGCGCAGCCCGCTTTTCGCGAGCATTTCATTGCGCGCCTCGTCCGGCGTGATCCCGCTCGCCTGCGCGCGCTGCTGCAAAAGCGTCGTGATGCGATCGGTCTCGGTCATGCCGGGATGGATCACGTTGACGTTGACGCCGTCCTTCTTGCCGAGCCCGGCAAGCCCCTTGGAAAAGTTCGCCATCGCGGAATTGACCGACCCGCCGATGAGAAACAGCGCATCCGGCGTGCGCGCGGCGCCGCCGATGATGTTGACGACATGGCCTTCGGTTTCCTTGAGCATCGGCCAGAACAGGCGCGAGAGCCGCACGCACGCGTAATATTTCAGCGCGAAGCCGTCGTGGAACGCCGCGTCGGGCAGTTCGAGGAAATTGCCGCTACGCGTCGCGCCCGCATTGTTGACCAGCACATCGCAACGGCCGAGCTTCTCCTGCACGAACGCGTGCAGTGCTTCGCAGGCTTCCAGCGATTTCAGGTCGGCCGCAAAGGTGAGCGGCTTGACCCCGCTGTTGCCGATCGCCACCGCGGCCTTGTCGAGATTGTCCTGCGAAGACGCCGCGAGCACGGTCTGCGCGCCCTCGCGCGCGAAGGATTGCGCGATCGCCCGTCCGATGCCGCGGCTGCCGCCGGTGACGACGACGACCTTGTCGCTGAACTCGCCCATGTGTTTCGTCCCTGTCGCTTTTCGCGCGCGAACTTGTAGGGCAGTTGGCGCGCGGTGCATAGTCCGCGCGATCAAACCAGGGCCTCACGCATGGACGAGTTCTACGTCGCGATCGGCGACGCCACATCCTTCTCCAAGACGGTCAGCGAGAGCGATGTCTATCTGTTCGCCGGCATCTCGGGTGACTTCGCGCCGAACCACGTCGACGAGGCCTACATGGCGAAGTCGAGCTACGGCCGGCGCATCGCGCACGGCGCCTTGCTTGTCGGCTTCATGTCGACCTGTTCGACGCTGATGGCGTATCGCCCGCGGTTCGACGCCAGCATGACTGCGGTGTCGCTCGGCTATGACCGCATGCGCTTCCTCGCGCCGGTCTATTTCGGCGACACGATCACGGTAAGCTATACGATCGCCACGATCGACCGCGAGAGGCTGCGCTCGACGGCCGACATCAAGGTCACGAACCAGGACGGCACGCTGGTCGCGGTCGCGACGCATATCTTGAAGTGGGTGAGGAATAATTAGCTTCGTCATGGCCGGGCTTGTCCCGGCCATCCCGCTTAGGATGGTAGAACAGTGCCGAATCTGTCGGGATCACCGGGTCTCGTCGCTTCGCGGCGGCCCGGTGATGACGAAGGCGAAACAACATCGCTCACCGCGAAACCCGCGATGCGCTTGTAGCTCTCGGACAGTGCGCGCAACTCGTCCTGCGTGATGTAGTCGTCGAGATTTGTAAACGGCTTGTCGCCGGTCAGCTCCTCGACCTTGATGTTGATGAAATCCGGCGGATGCTCGCGATTGGTGCGCACGACCTTCGCGGTCGCCTCGCGCCGCGCCGCCTCGTAGGCCTTGAGCGCGTCGCGCGGTTCGGCATTCGCCGCGAGGCAATCTGCGAGCGTGCGGGCGTCGATCACCGCCTGCGCGGAGCCGTTTGAGCCGCGCGGATACATCGGATGCGCGGCATCGCCCGCGAGCGTCACGCGGCCGAAGGTCCAGCGGTCGAGCGGATCCTTGTCGACCATCGGATATTCGAGGATGGAATCCGACTTGGCGATCAGCTCCGCGACATCGAGCCAGGGAAAGCGCCAGCTCTCGTAGACCGAGATGAAATCCGCGATGTCGCCGGGCTTGTTCCAGTCGTTCATCTCGACCGTGTCGCGCTTGAACTCCGTGGTCCAATTGATGAGCTGGTTTCCCTCGCCATCCACATCGTCGGCGATCGGATAGATCACGATCTTGCCGGTCAGCATCGAGCCGATGCGCAGATAGCTGCGTCCGGTGAGGATCGGCTTGCGCCGTGTCACGCCGCGCCAGGTGTTGATGCCGGTGAACACCACGCCGTCGCCGACGAGTTGCTTGCGCACCGCCGAATTCACGCCGTCGCAGGCGATCACGACATCGGCGGGCACAGGCGGCAGCGATCCGCCTGAACTCGTCTCTTTGAAGAGCACGCGCGCGCGGCCTTCGTCCTGCTCGACGCCAACACAGAGGCGATTGGTGACGACGCTGCCGGGTCCGAGGCGTTCCAGCGCAGCGCGATAGAGCGCAAGATGCAGCGTGCCGCGATGGATGCCGACTTCCGGAAACTGATAGCCGGCGCGCTTGCCCCGCGGCTCCTTGTAGATGAGTTGCCCGAAGCGATTGAAGAAGCAGCTCTCGGCGTTCTCGATTCCAGCGCGCAGCAATTGATCGCCGAGGCCGAGCGCCGTGAATTCACGCATGCCGTGCGGCAGCAGCGTGATGCCGACGCCGAGCTCCTTGAGTTCCGGCGCGGCCTCGTAGACGCGACATGCGATGCCGCGCTGATGCAGATTCAGCGCGAGCGTGAGCCCGCAAATCCCGCCGCCGATGATCGCGATGGTCATGGGCTTCCTTCCCGTGTGCACTGCACTAGCTGTTGACGAAGGGCGCCGCAACCTTGACCCCGCCAACCGGCGCGCGAAGCTTACCCGTCGGCGCGCTCTATAGACGCGCCGTCCGGGGAGGCTGTCATGGCGCAAGACGAAGGCCCGCGGGCCGACGAATCCTATTTCATCGTTTGGACGTTGAGGACCGAGGGCGTGATCCTGCCCGAGGAGAGGCTGCCGCCCGGCCAGACCATGCTGGTCGGCCTGCAGCACGTCGTCGCAATGTTCGGTGCGACGGTTCTGGCGCCGCTGCTGATGGGTTTCGATCCCAACGTGGCGATCCTCTTCTCCGGCGTGGCGACGCTCATCTTCTTCGTCGTGACCGGCGGGCGCGTGCCGAGCTATCTCGGCTCGAGCTTCGCCTTCATCGGTCCGGTGCTCGCCGCGACCGGCGCGGCAGTTGCGGCCGGCGCCAATCCGAACCTCGGCCTCGCGCTCGGCGGCATCATCGCGGCGGGCGCGCTCTACAGCGTCATCGGCCTGATCGTGATGGCCGCCGGCCATGGCTGGGTCGAGAAACTGATGCCGCCGGTCGTGACCGGCTCGATCGTGGCGGCGATCGGCCTCGTGCTCGCGCCGATCGCGATCAACAGCGCGTCGGGCATCGGGCCGGGCAGCCCGGACGGGACCGCATTCGCGCGCTGGATCGCGCTCATCACCGTCGTGGCGGTCGGCCTATTTGCGGTTTATTCGCCGGGCGTCGCGCGGCGCATCCCGATCCTGCTCGGCGCGATCGTCGGCTACATCGTCTATTACATCGCGGCGAACGTGATGGCGCTCGGCCCGGCGATCGATTTCGCCAAGATCGGCGCGGCCGCCTGGTTCGGCATGCCGAACTTTTCGGCGCCGGTGTTCGAGGCCAAAGCCATGGTGCTGATCGCCCCGGTCGCGATCGTGCTGGTTGCCGAGAACCTCGGGCACATCAAGGCGATCGGCGCGATGACGGGCCGCTCGTTCGACCGCTATCTCGGACGCGCATTCCTCGGCGACGGCATCGCCACGATGATCTCGGGAAGCGGCGGCGGTACCGGCGTCACGACTTACGCCGAGAACATGGGCGTGATGGCGATCACGCGCATCTATTCGACGCAGCTCTTCATCGTCGCGGCAGTCATCGCCATCCTGCTCGGCTTCTCGCCAAAATTCGGCGCGCTGATTCTGACCATTCCGGGTCCGGTGCTCGGCGGGTTGTCGATCGTGGTGTTCGGTCTGATCGCCGCGACGGCGGGACGCATCTGGGTCGAAAACAGCGTCGACTTCTCGCGCGCCCGCAACCTGCTGACCGCAGCCGTCGCGCTCGTGCTCGGCGCCGGCAACTTCAAGCTCTCGCTTGCGAGCTTCACGCTCGACGGCATCGGCACCGCGACATTCGGCTGCATCATTCTGTATCACTTGCTGAGCATGCGGGAGGAAGCGTAGTCGCGGGCGCAAATTCCTGTTCTTCCCCTCTCCCGCTTGCGGGAGAGGGTGGCTGAGCGGACGTCAGTCCGCGAAGCCGGGAGAGGGNNCCCCTCTCCCGCCCTCGCTTCGCTCGGGCACCCTCTCCCGCAAGCGGGAGAGGGGAAAGAAAGCGGGGAGAGGAAACGGAGCGTGTAGAACCGCCGCGCCTCACGCCTTCGCGGTCAGCGTATCGATCTCCGCCAAATCTGCGGCGCTCAACTCCCATTCGGCCGCCTTGATGTTCGCCTCAATCTGCTCCGGCTTGGTGGCGCCGGCGATGATGCTCGACACACAAGGCCGCGCCGCGAGCCAGGAGAACGCCAGCTCCAGCATGGTATGCCCGCGCGCCTTGACGAAGGCCTTGAGCTTCCCGACGCCGGCCCAGTTCGCATCGGTCACGAACTTGTTGCGGAACGGCTGGCCCGGCGCGAGCCTCGTTCCCTCGATCGGGACGTCGCGTTTGTACTTGCCGGTCAGCATGCCGGACGCCAGCGGATAGAACGGCAGCAGCCCGAGGCCGTAGCGCTCCATCACCGGGATGCGTTCACTATCGAGATCGCGCTTGAGCAGGCTGTACTCGTCCTGGCACGACACGAACGCATTGAGATTGAGCTGCCGCGCGGTGAGCTGCGCCTCGATCACCTGGGCGGCGGAGAAATTCGAGCAACCGATGTAGCGCACCTTGCCGGCATGCACGAGATCGTCGAGCGCGCGCAGCGTCTCCTCGATCGGCGTGAGCGGGTCGTGCTGATGCACCTGATAGAGATCGAGCCAGTCGGTCTTCAACCGCTTCAGGCTCGCCTCGACGGCCGCCATGATGTAGCGGCGCGAGGCGCCCTTCTTTTCGCCGTCGTCCATCGCCATGCCGAACTTCGAGGCGAGCACGATGTCCTTGCGGCGGTCGCCGAGAATTTGTCCCATCGCGGTCTCGGAGCCGCCGCGATTGCCGTACATGTCCGCGGTGTCGAACAGCGTGATCCCGGCATCGAGCGCCTTGTGGATTACCGCCCTCGAATTCTCGAGGTCCAACCGGCCGCCGAAATTGTTGCAGCCTAGCCCGATCAGCGAGACCCGCAGGCCCGACTTTCCCAAATTACGCAGTTTCATGATTGTCCTTGGCTCCTGTCGCGGCGCGACGCTGGCACGGATGGCGCGGGAGGAAAAGATGGGCCGGACGATGGCAGGCCCGCCGCTCGCGCCGGTTGCGTGCCATCGCTCTCGCGCGACGGCGGCCGTTCTGATACTGGAATTTGCGCCGGTCCGGGATTTCAATGCTCACCCGGAAGAGACCAGAGCTTTAGTGTCGGCTGTCAGCCCGAGGGGAAAGGAATGATCGAAGCGTTCCGCGCGTTCGCGCGGTATATCGCTCGCACCATCGGCTGGAACTGGCTCGGGTTCGTCCTCAGTCTCGCCATCATCACGGCTGCTGCGGTGGTGCTTTACCGCATCCTGCGCGGCATCGAGCTCAATGAGGTGCTCGAGGCGGTAAAAAGCACCGAAATACGCGACATCGTTTTCGCCGGCCTGTTCGTCGCCGCCGGCTATTTCACGCTGACCTTCTACGACCTGTTCGCGCTGCGCACGATCGGCGCGGGCAACATTCCCTACCGCGTCGCGGCGCTCGCCGGCTTCACCAGCTATTCGGTCGGCCACAATGTGGGCGCGAGCGTCTTCACCGGCGGTGCGGTGCGCTACCGCATCTACTCGGCCTGGGGCCTGAGCGCGATCGACGTCGCGAAGCTCTGCTTCGTCGCCGGCCTCACCTTCTGGCTCGGCAATGTCGCGGTGCTCGGTCTCGGCATTGCCTACGAGCCGCAGGCGGCGACCGCGATCGACCAGCTTCCCCCCTGGATCAATCGAGCCATCGCGCTCCTGATGCTCGCGGTGCTTGCCGGCTACGTCGGCTGGGTGTGGACGAAGTCGCGCACGGTCGGCCGCAGCAATTGGGAGGTCACGCTTCCCGGCGGACGGCTGACGCTTGTGCAGATCAGCATCGGCATCGTCGACCTGTCCTGCTGCGCGCTCGCGATGTTCGTGCTGCTCCCCGACGACCCGCATATCGATTTCATCAAGCTCGCCGTGATCTTCGTCTCCGCGACGTTGCTCGGCTTTGCCAGCCACTCGCCCGGCGGGCTCGGCGTATTCGATGCCGCGATGCTGGTCGCGCTGATCGAGTTCGACAAGGAGGAGCTGCTCGCAGGCCTCCTGCTGTTCCGCGTGCTCTATTATGTTATTCCGTTCGCGCTGTCGCTCATGGTTCTCGGGCTGCGTGAGCTGTGGCTCGGCGTCTTGGCGAGACGCGTATAGGCTGCGCGATCACGCAGCCGCGCAATCGTGATCCCGCAAAAGGTGGCGCGCAACCGGCATGGCCAGCGAAGATCGCGTTGATCAGGACACGGTCGGCCTGTTCGGGCGGCGCGGCGCGATGCGCTGGGTGGTGATCGCGGCCGCGCTCGTGTTGATCGCTTTCGTCGCGCTCGGTGCGCTGACGGTCACGTACGCCCTGGTAGGCTTTGCCGTGATCGCGGCCGTGGCGCTGCTTGTCGCGGATCGCAGCCGCGCAGATGACGCCGCGCTTGCGATCGACGCCGTGCCGCCGCGCGCCGACGAGCTACTGCTCGACGCCGTGATGGCCGGCTTGCCTGACGCGGCGATCGTGCTCGACCGCGAGGGACGGCTGATCGCGTCCAATGCCGCCGCGCGCGCGCTCGCGCCCGCGCTGACGCGCGGGCAACGGGCTTCGCTTGCGCTGCGCATGCCGGAAATCGTCGACGCCGTGCGCCAGGTCGGCATCAGCGGAGAGCCGCGCAGCGTGGAGTTTTCCCAGCGCGTGCCGGTCGATCGATGGTTCGTTGCGCACGTGGCGCCGCTCGGCGGGCTTTCGGGAGAGCGCGCGGGGCTTATTCTTCTCGTCTTCCACGATCTGACCCCGTCACGTCGCGTCGAGGAGATGCGCGTCGACTTCGTCGCCAATGCAAGCCATGAGCTCCGCACCCCGCTGGCGGCGCTATCCGGCTTCATCGACACGCTGCTCGGCTCGGCGCGCGACGATGCCGCCGCGCGCGCTCGCTTCCTCGCCATCATGAAGACGCAGGCGACCCGCATGGCGCGCCTGATCGACGATCTTCTCTCGCTGTCGCGCGTCGAGCTGATCGAACACGTCCATCCCGACAAGCCGGTGGATCTCGTGGCGATCGTGCGGCAGGTGACCGACAGCCTGCAGACGCTGGCGCAAGACCGCGGCGTCGAGATCGCGGTCACGCCGCCGCCGCAGCCGATGACCGTGCTCGGCGACCGCGACGAGCTCACGCGGGTGTTCGAGAACCTGGTCGAGAACGCGCTCAAATACGGCGCGTCCGGCAAACGGGTGGAGGTCGGCTTTGCGACGGCCGAGGTCTCGGGTGGCACCGACGTGCTCGTATCGGTGCGCGACCATGGGCCTGGCATCGCGGCCGAGCACCTGCCGCGGCTGACGGAGCGTTTCTATCGCGTCGACGTGACCCAGAGCCGCGCCGAGGGCGGCACCGGGCTCGGCTTGGCCCTGGTCAAGCACATCCTCAACCGCCATCGCGGCCGCATTTCGATCGAGAGCGAGGCGGGGAAAGGCGCGACGTTTACGGCGCGCATGCCGCTCGTCCACAGCGAGTCGCATTAGGTCGACGCAAAGTTCAATTAATTCAATGACTTAATTTGTCATACAGGCGTCACCGAAGCTTCATAGAACGATGACATGTGGCCTCTAACGGTTCCCGTGGCTGCGGACAAGACAAAGACCAAAACGCAATCATCCGCCGGGCCGAACAAGGCGTCGAGAACAAGCTTAGCAGTCGGAGTTGACGGCCTGGGCGCGTCTAGCCCGGGCAAGGCGTCGATCTTCCGGCAAACAAGGAGACATCCTTTGAGATTCATCCACGCAATCGCGGCGGCAAGCCTCGCGGCGGCCGCCTTCGTGGTGCCCGCAAGTGCGGCGGACATTTCCGGTGCCGGCGCGACCTTTCCGTATCCGGTCTATGCCAAGTGGGCGGACGCCTATAAGCGCGAAACCGGCGTCGGCCTGAACTATCAGTCGATCGGCTCGGGCGGCGGCATCAAGCAGATCCAGGCCAAGACCGTCACCTTCGGCGCGAGCGATGCGCCGCTCAAGGGCGAAGAGCTGCAGAAGTTGGGTCTCGTTCAGTTCCCGATGGTCATGGGCGGCATCGTGCCGGTTGTGAATCTGGATGGCGTCAAGGCGGGCGATCTCGTGATCGACGGCCCGGCGTTGGCGAAAATCTTCCTTGGCGAGATCAAGAGCTGGGACGATCCGGTGCTGATAAAACTCAATCCGAGCATCAAGCTGCCGAAGCAGGCGATCGCCATCGTGCATCGTTCGGACGGCTCGGGCACGACGTTCAATTTCAGCTACTACCTCTCCGAGGTCAGCGCCGACTGGAAATCGAAGGTCGGCACCAGCACCGCGGTGGAATGGCCGGCCGGCATCGGCGCCAAGGGCAACGAAGGCGTCGCCAACAACGTCGCCAACACCAAGGGCTCTATCGGCTACGTCGAATACGCCTACGCGCTGCAGAACAAGCTGACCTTCACCAAGATGGTCAACAAGGCCGGCAAGACCGTCGCCCCGACGTCCGAGGCCTTCCAGGCCGCCGCCGCGAATGCGGACTGGAGCTCGCAGCCCGGCTACGGCGTCATCCTCGCCAACCAGCCCGGCGACCAGTCATGGCCGATGACGGCCGCGACCTGGATCCTGATGTATGCCAAGCCCCAGGACGTAGCGTCCGCGACCGAAGCGCTCAAGTTCTTCGCCTGGGCCTACGACAAGGGCGCCAAGATGGCCGAGGACCTCGACTACATCCCGATGCCGGCCGCCGTGGTCGGTAGCGTGAAGAAAACTTGGGGCTCCGAGATCAAGGATGCGAGCGGCAAACCGCTCTTCGCGGTGACCAACTAGGTTCCCACCCGAAACGGAAAAGGCGCCCTTAAGCGCCTTTTCCTTGTCCACCACAATCCGGAACCGGTGGCTTGTATTGGCGTAGGCGGGCCGCTTGAGTGCTCTCTCCTGCACCGGGGAGTTGCCCATGCCGTCCGCAAGGAGGCGATCCGTGGTCGATGTTGCACTGACGGGCACTGGAGCACTGCCCGAAGAGATGGTGTCACGGGCGCGCGTGCTCGACCGGTTGCGCTTGGGCGATCTGGTCTTCCGCAATCTGACGCGTGCCGCGGCCATCCTGGTTCTCATCATCCTCAGCGGCGTCATCATCGCGCTGGTCTCAGGCTCGCTGCCGGCGCTGCGCGCATTCGGCTTCAACTTCCTGATCGAGGAACGCTGGAACCCGGTGACGGAGCGTTTCGGCGCCATCGCGCCGATTTACGGCACGATCGTGACCTCTTTCCTGGCGATGTTCATCGCGGTGCCGGTCGGCCTGATGATCGCGATGTTCCTGACTGAGCTATGCCCGATGAGCTTACGCCGGCCGATCGGGATAGCGATCGAGCTGCTCGCCGGCATTCCCAGCATCATCTACGGCATCTGGGGTCTGTTCGTTTTCGCCCCGTTTCTGCAGCAATACGTCCAGCCCGGCTTGATCGCGCTGTTCGGCAATGTGCCGATTCTGTCCCGATTGTTCGAAGGGCCGCCCTACGGCATCGGCATGCTGACCGCCGGCCTGATCCTCGCGATCATGGTGCTGCCGTTCATCACCTCGATCTCGCGCGACGTGTTCGAAGCGGTCCCGCCCGTGCTGAAGGAGGCGGCCTATGGCGTCGGCTGCACCACCTGGGAAGTGGTGCGCTACGTGGTGCTGCCCTACACCCGCGTCGGCGTCATCGGCGGCGTGATGCTCGGGCTTGGCCGCGCGCTTGGCGAAACCATGGCGGTGACCTTCGTTATCGGCAACGCCCACAAGATCTCAGCCTCGATCCTTGCGCCCGGCACGACGATCTCGGCGACCATCGCCAACGAGTTCACTGAGGCGGTCGGCGATCTCTACACTTCGTCGCTGATCGCGCTCGGCCTGATCCTGTTCGTCATCACCTTCATCGTGCTCGCCATCGCGCGCTATCTGCTGCTGCGCATCGAGCGGCGGATTGGATAGCGCATGATCCCGAAGAGTGGGCACCGGTTTTCGGACCAGATCATGCGCAAGCGAAGAGACTGCTCATGAATCCTCTTTTCGCAGGACGCCGCCGTCGCAATGGGATCGCCATGGGGCTGTCGTTTGCCGCGACCGCGTTCGGGCTCGGCTGGCTCGTGCTCATCCTCGGCGTGCTGCTCTACGAAGGCTTCAGTGGCCTGTCGCTCAAAGTGTTCACCGAAATGACGCCGCCGCCGGGCTCGGATGGCGGCCTGCTCAATCCGATCATCGGGAGCCTGCTGCTGACCAGCCTTGCGGTCGCCATCGGGACGCCGATCGGCATGCTCGCCGGCACCTACATGGCGGAGTACGGCCGGCACGACAGGCTCACGAGCATCGTGCGGTTCATCAATGATATCCTGCTCAGCGCGCCCTCGATCGTGATCGGTCTCTTCGTCTATGAGATCATGGTCTATCCGATGGGGCATTTTTCCGGCTGGGCCGGCGCGGTCGCGCTGGCACTCATTGTCATTCCGGTCGTCGTGCGCACCACCGAGGACATGTTGACGCTGGTGCCGAATGCGCTGCGCGAGGCGGCGGCCTCGATCGGCCTGCCCCGAGCGCTCATGATCGTCCGCATCGCCTACCGGGCGGCGCGGGCCGGAATTCTGACCGGGGTTCTGCTGGCGGTCGCGCGCATCAGCGGCGAGACGGCGCCGCTGCTGTTTACGGCGCTCAACAACCAGTTCGGCGGCGCGAACATGAATGCACCGATATCGAGCCTGCCGGTCGTGATCTTCCAGTTCGCGCTCAGCCCCTACGCGGACTGGCAGAAACTCGCCTGGACCGGCGCGCTCATCATCACGATCACGGTTCTGGCGCTCAGCATTGTCGCGCGTGCGCTCGCCGCAACAGGAAAGCAGTCATGAACGTCCCTTCTGTCAGCGTGCCGGCCGTCACGCATGCGGCTGTCGACACGGCGGGCCGCGCCGAGAAGATCACGATCCGCAACCTGGATTTCTTCTACGGGGACTCCCGAGCGCTGAAGAACATCAGTCTCGCGCTGCTGGAAAACAAGGTCACGGCCTTCATCGGTCCTTCGGGCTGCGGAAAATCGACCCTGCTGCGCGTCCTCAACCGCATGTACGATCTTTATCCGGGCCAGCGCGCCGAGGGTGAAGTCCTGTTCGACGGCGAGGACATCCTGTCGCCGAAGCAGGACGTCAATCTTCTGCGCGCCCGCATCGGCATAGTGTTTCAGAAGCCGACGCCGTTTCCGATGTCGATCTACGAGAACATCGCGTTCGGGATCCGTCTTTATGAGCGGCTGTCCAAGTCGGAGCTCGACAGCCGCGTGGAACACTCGCTGCGCCGCGCGGCGCTGTGGGAGGAGGTCAAGGACAAGCTCTCCGCCAATGGTTTGAGCCTGTCCGGCGGCCAGCAGCAGCGGCTGTGCATCGCCCGTACGGTGGCCGTGAAGCCGGAAGTGATCCTGTTCGACGAGCCGTGCTCGGCGCTCGATCCGATCTCGACCGCCAAGATCGAGGAGCTGATCGACGAATTGAAGGACGATTACACCCTCGTGATCGTCACTCACAACATGCAGCAGGCCGCGCGCGTCTCCGATTTCACGGCCTTCATGTATCTCGGTGAACTGATCGAATACGGCTCGACGACCAAGATATTCACGGCGCCGAATGATCGCCGCACCCAGGACTACATCACCGGACGCTTCGGCTAAGAGCATGATCCCGAAAAGTGGGAACCGGTTTTCGGAAAAGATCATGCTCAAACAAAAGCGCGGCAAGTCAGGATGAACATGATGGTTGAACATACCGCCAAGGCATTCGACGTCGACCTGCAGGATCTTGCCCGCATGGTCGCCGAAATGGGCGGCCTCGCCGAGAAGCAGATCGCCGACTCGGTCGACGCGCTTGCTCGGCGCGACGCGGGCCTCGCGCAGCGGGTGATCGCGACCGATCCGACGATCGACAACCTGCAGCGCGAGATCGAAGAAAAGGCAATCCTCACGATCGCACGCCGCCAGCCGATGGCGGTCGACCTGCGCGAGATCGTCGGCGCGCTCCGCGTCTCCAACGACCTGGAGCGCATCGGCGACCTTGCCAAGAACATCGCCAAGCGCGTGGTCGCGATCGGCAATGAATTCCATCCGCACAAGGTGATCCGCGGCGTGGAACACATGTCCGATCTCGTGCTCAGCCAGCTCAAGGACGTGCTCGACGCCTATGCGCGGCATGACCTCGACAAGGCGATGGCGGTCTGGCGTGGGGACGAGGAGATCGACGCGGTCAATAACTCGCTGTTCCGCGAGTTGCTGACCTACATGATGGAGGACCCGCGCAACATCACCTTCTGCACGCATCTCCTGTTCTGCGCGAAGAACATCGAGCGCATGGGCGACCACGCCACCAACATCGCCGAGACCGTGCATTACATCGTCGAAGGACGCGCGCTCGCCGACGAGCGTCCGAAGGGCGAGAGCTTCGCCGCCGTGCCTTACGCTAACTGACACAAGCCGGACACAGACCGATGACCGCGCGCATCCTGATCGTCGAGGACGAAGAGCCCCTCACGCTTCTGCTGCGCTACAACCTCGAGGCCGAGGGCTACGAGGTGGAGACCTCGGCGCGCGGCGACGAGGCCGAGATCAGGCTGAAGGAGAGTCCCCCGGACCTCCTGGTCCTCGACTGGATGCTGCCCGGCATGTCCGGCATCGAGCTATGCCGGCGCCTGCGCGCGCGCGCGGCCACCGAGCGCATGCCGATCATCATGTTGACGGCGCGCGGCGAGGAAAGCGAACGCGTGCGCGGGCTCTCGACCGGCGCCGATGACTACATCGTCAAGCCGTTCTCGGTGCCGGAGCTGCTCGCGCGCATCCGCTCGCTCTTGCGCCGCGCGCGGCCGGAACGGGTCGCGAGCGTGCTCGGCGCCGGCGACCTCGAGCTCAACCGCGAGAAGAAGCGCGTCTCGCGCGCCGGCCGCGAGGTGCATTTAGGGCCCACCGAATTCCGCCTGCTCGAATTCCTGATGCAGAGCCCCGGCCGCGTCTATACGCGCGAACAGTTGCTCGACGGCGTGTGGGGGCGCGAAATCTACATCGATGAGCGCACCGTCGATGTGCATGTCGGCCGCCTGCGCCGTGCGCTCAACCGCGGCCGTGCCAGCGATCCGATCCGCACGGTACGCGGCGCCGGCTATTCGTTCGACGAACGGTTTGGGAAGACGGCGTAACTGTCGAATGCAAAATGGGCGGCGGTTGCCCCCGCCGCCCTAAGTCAAAGCACGCATGGGAGGACACCCGGCAGGGGCGCGACCCGCTTCGGATCACGCCGCCAAATCCTCAAACGCTCAGGCGCGCATCGGCCGCTTGTCGCGGCGCCGGTCGTTGACCGGCTGGTAGGCGATGCGCGCGTGGTATCCGCAATACGGCGTGCCGGCATTGGTCTTGCCGCCGCAGAAGAAGAAGTCCGCCTGTCCCGGATCGCCGATCGGCCAGTGGCACTTCTCGTCGGTCAGTTCGACCAGCGAGCAGCGCTGTCCGATCGGGATGATGTTCTCGATCATCTGTGGCTCGGGATCCGGCTGGTAATCATAGGCCGGCATGGCGAGCGCCACATTGCCGCGCATCATGGTGCGCGGTGCGCGGAACATCTGCGAGGCGATGCGCGGCTTGCGCTGGCGCGGCACCGAGGAGGAGGGCGCCTTCGCCCGGCCCGACAGACCGAGCCGATGCACCTTGCCGATCACGGCGTTACGGGTGATGCCGCCGAGTTCGCCGGCGATCTGGCTCGCCGACAAGCCGTCCGACCAAAGTTTCTTGAGCAGCTCGACCCGTTCGTCCGTCCAGCTCATGGAATTCTCCTGCTGAGCATCCCGGGCGCGGTTGCACAGAATCCCTTCCCTTCGCCTGGAAGCCTGACAAGGCCGCCTGACGCACGCATGGACATCGAAAGGGACTCAGGAGACAGTCCGCCGCACGAGATGTCGTACCTGACCGTCACAAAAGCTACAATATGCCGTGACTCCCGCGCAAGAGTCCCCCTAGCACTAGTCGGTGGACGCCGGTGCCTTTTCCCCAGCAATGTCCATTTCGGCAGAGCAAGACGGCAAGCCTGTGGCATTTTCGGCGCAGCGCTTACGTAGTCACCACAGCAGGTGCGTCGCGTTCAGGTTGACGTGGTGCAGGTTGACTTGGCGCCGACCGACAATAGAATGTGTTTGAAGTGCCGCCCGGCGAGGCGGCACATTTCATTTCAGCCTCGTGCTGCAGACGGACGAGCCGTGCCGTGACATCGCATCTGCTTCCGACATTCGCGCGCGTCGATCTCGCATTCGACCACGGTGAGGGCGTCTGGCTCCACGCCACCAATGGCGAGCGCTATCTCGACTTCACCTCCGGCGTCGCCGTGAACGCGCTCGGCCACGCGCATCCGCAGGTCGTCGCGGCGATCACCGAGCAGGCGGGGAAGGCGATCCACGTCTCCAATCTGTTCCGCGTGCCCGAGCAGGAGAGGCTCGCCGACCGCCTCTGCGCGGCGAGCTTTGCCGATTATGTCTTCTTCGCCAATTCCGGCGCCGAAGCGATGGAATGCGCGATCAAGACCGCGCGCAAGTTCCACGCCGTCAACGGCCAGCCCGAGCGCTACCGCATCATCACCTTCGAGGGCGCGTTCCATGGCCGCACGCTCGCAACGCTGGCGGCAGGCGGGCAGAAGAAATATCTCGAAGGCTTCGGGCCGGTGGTGGAGGGCTTCGACCAGGTTCCGTTCGGCGATCTCGAAGCCGTCAAGAAGGCGATCGTGCCGGAGACCGCCGCGATCCTGATCGAGCCGATCCAGGGCGAAGGCGGCGTGCGCGTGCCGGAGAACCACTTCCTGCGGAGCCTGCGCGCGCTCTGCGACCGGCACGGCCTCCTGCTGATCTTCGACGAGGTGCAGACCGGAATGGGCCGCACCGGCGAATTGTTCGCCTATCAGCGTATCGGCGTTGAGCCCGACGTGATGGCGCTCGCCAAGGCGCTCGGCGGCGGCTTCCCGGTCGGGGCGTGCCTTGCGACCGAAAACGCCGGCAAGGGCATGACCGCCGGGACGCACGGCTCGACCTTCGGCGGCAACCCGCTCGCCATGGCGGCCGGCAACGCGACGTTCGATGTGATGCTCGCCGATGGATTCCTCGAGCGCGTGCGTCACACAGGCATCTTGTTCAGGCAGCGCCTTGCCGAGATCAAGGACCGTTATCCTTCGGTGATCGCGGAGGTGCGCGGCGAGGGCCTGCTGCTCGGCTTGCGCTGCGTCATCCCGAACGGCCAACTGGTCGACGCCTTGCGCGACGAGCATCTGCTCGCGGTCGGCGCCGGGGATAATGTCGTGCGGCTCTATCCGCCGCTCATCGTCAGCGAGGACGAGGTCGGCGAGGCCATGGCGATGCTCGACCGCGCCTGCGCGCGGCTCGCGCGCGAGCGCACGCCGAAGAAGGAGGCGGTGGGGTGAGCGCGCCCGCGCCGCGTCACTTCCTCGACTTGACGGAAATCCCGGTCGCCGAGCTGCGCGGGATGATCGAACAGAGCCGCGCGATGAAGCGCGTGCGGCGCGAGGGCGCCCCGGCGGGGCGGCCGCTCGCCGGCAAGACGCTCGCCATGATCTTCGACAAGCCCTCGACGCGTACGCGGGTCTCCTTCGATGTCGCGATGCGCCAGCTCGGCGGCGACGTGGTGATGCTGACCGGGGCGGAGATGCAGCTCGGCCGCGGTGAGACCATCGCCGACACCGCGCGCGTGCTCTCGCGTTACGTCGATGCGATCATGATCCGCATCCTCAATCACGAGGCGCTTTACGAGCTTGCGCGTTACGCCACGGTGCCGGTGATCAACGGTCTCACGCGCGAGTCCCATCCCTGCCAGGTGATGGCCGACGTGATGACGTTCGAGGAACACAAGGGCACGATCGGTGGCCACACGGTCGCCTGGACCGGCGACGCCAACAACGTGTTGTCCTCCTGGATGCACGCGGCGAAAAGCTTCGATTTCCGCCTCAAGGTCGCGACCCCGCCTGAGCTCAGGCCCGACCGCAAGATCCTCGCCTGGGCGAAGCAGTCCGGCGCGAGAATCGAAATCGGGACCGACGCCGAGGAGGCGGTCACCGCCGCGGACTGCGTCGTCACCGACACCTGGGTGTCGATGGGCGACAAGGACGGCGAGCGGCGTCACAATCTGCTGCGGCCCTATCAGGTCAATGCCCGCCTGATGGCGCACGCCAACCCCGGCGCGATCTTCATGCATTGCCTGCCGGCGCACCGCGGCGACGAGGTCACCGACGAGGTGATCGACGGGCCGCAGTCGGTGGTGTTCGACGAAGCGGAAAACCGCCTGCATGCGCAGAAGGGCATTCTGGCCTGGTGCCTTGCGGGACGGTAAACGCCCGATCGTAGCCCGGATGAGCGGAGCGATATCCGGGGAGCAGGCTGTCCCGCATGTCGCTACGCTCATGCGGGCTACGACCGTGCCATCCCGTCGCAAATAGAGGCTCGCAATTTTTCTCCGAGCCTCTAAATACCTACCCGTCATGCCAGAACCCGATATTGCCATTCCGAGCCGCGCGCCTGCGGACGTCTCGGCCGACGACACGATCCTGCCCTTCGAGGTGGCGGCGCTCGACCTGCGCGGCCGCGTGGTGCGGCTCGGGCCCGCGGTCGACTCGATCCTCACCGATCACGACTATCCCGAACCGGTCGCGAAGCTGCTCGGCGAGGCGATCGTGCTCGGCATCATGCTCGGATCGTCGCTGAAATTCGAAGGCCGCTTCATCCTGCAGACGCAGACCGACGGGCCGGTGCGGATGCTCGTCGTCGACTTCATGACGCCCGGCAAGGTGCGCGCCTGCGCGCGCTTCGACAAGAAAGTCGTCGCCGACGCGATCGCCGCCGGCAAGACCAGCGCCGGCGCGCTGCTCGGGCGTGGCCATCTCGCGATGACCATCGACCAGGGCAGCGACATGAGCCGCTACCAGGGGCTCGTCGCGCTCGAAGGCGGCACGCTCGAAGACGCCGCTCACGAATACTTCCTGCGCTCCGAGCAAATCCCGACCCGCGTGCGCCTCGCAGTCGCCGAGGAATTCCGCGGCGGCGACGGTAGTGCGCGCCGTCACTGGCGCGCCGGCGGCATGCTGCTGCAGTTCGTGCCGCGCGCGCCCGAACGTGCCCGGGTGCCCGATCTTCATCCCGGCGACGCGCCCGAAGGCATCGCGCTGCCCGCGATGCCGGAGGACGATGCCTGGGTCGAAGGCCGTTCGCTGATTGCGACCGTGGAAGACGTCGAGCTGATCGACCCCGAGGTGTCGGCCGAGCGGCTGCTCTATCGGCTGTTCCACGAGCGCGGCGTGCGCGTATTCGACACCGCGCCGGTGCGCGCGCAGTGCTCCTGCTCGCGCGAGAACGTCGAAGCGATGCTGCGGCGCTTCTCGCAGGACGACCGCGACCACATGGTCGAGAACGGCGTCATCGCGGTGACCTGCGAATTCTGCAACGGCAGCTATGTTTTCCATCCGGCCGACGTTGCGAATGGGGAAGCGGACAGTCCTTGAGACGTCAAGATCGGACCGAGTGATCGACGATCGCCGTGACGGCCGCCTTCAGGGGCGGCAGATCTTTCTGAACGACTTCCCAAATGATTGGCGTCGATATCGAATGATATCGGTGATGGAGAATATTGCCGATCGTTGCGATGTCGTGCCAAGGAATTTCCGGCCGCAACGCTCGCAATTATGGTGTGATCCGTCGGCTCGCCTCTGAAATGATCTCGATCGCACGCTCGACACCACGTCGAAGCAACCAATCATCTTCGAAGTCGTGAAATGTCTTTCCCTCCACGACCCGTTCAATATTTGCAATCGCGTCGAGGATGTCGCTCAGCGCGGGGTCGAGGCTGCGGATCATCAGAACACGCGGATCGCCGATCGCACGATCCCGTCGCGAAGCAGGGGGTGCAGGCTATCGCGCGTCGTGACATCGATCTCGGTCGCAAGCCTGTTTTGCAGAAGATTCTTGATCGCCGCCAGATCAACGAGCGAGAACCGTCGCGCCGGATCATAGTCGACGAAAAGATCAAGGTCGCTGTCAGGCCGCGCTTCGTCGCGCGCGCTTGAGCCGAAGAGATACAGCAACGTCGCGCCGCGGGCCTGAACGGCGGCAGCGCAGTCCTTCAGCCTGGCGATGGCGTCAACGCGTCTCATGGCGCCGTTCCCTAACCAGGCAATGCAGAGCCAAGGCTCAATTGATCGTTCGCCGCTGATCCGGCTCGTCGAGCGAGAAGGTCGGGATTTCGATATCGAACGGCTCGCCCTTAGCCGAGACCATGCCGTAGGTTCCGGTCATGAATCCGGACGGCGTCGGCAAAGGCACGCCGCTCGTGTATTCGAACGAGTCGCCCGGCTTGAGCACGGGCTGTTTGCCGACGACGCCGGCGCCGCGAACCTCCTGCAGCCGTCCGTTCGCGTCGGTGATGCGCCAGTGGCGCGTGCGAAGCTGCACCGTCTCGCTGCCGCGGTTGGTGATGTCGATGGTATAGGCCCAGAAGTATTCGCCTCGATCCGGCGCGGAGCGCTCGGCGAGGTATTGCGGTGTCACCGTCACCTCGATCTCGCGCGTGACAGCCTGGTACATGACGGCCCAACTTCGGTCGAGTAGCGATTCGGCGCCGGCGTCGCGCGCGGCCGCCAGTGAATCCGGTTCCGGGCGCAGGTGCAATGGCCGCACTCTGCGGCATTCTCAATTCCTCCACATCGCACTAGTATTTCCAGGCCTGCGACAAATCAGAGCAGTTCATGCTACCGACCGCCCCGGCCGAACGCGATCTGCGACTTGATTTGTTTCGCGGGCTGGCGCTGTGGCTGATCTTTCTCGATCACATCCCGTCCAACATCGTCAATTGGATCACGATCCGCAATTACGGCTTCTCCGATGCCGCCGAGATCTTTGTCTTCATCTCCGGCTATACGGCGGCCTTCGTGTATGGCCGCGCGATGCACGAGCGCGGCACGATCGTGGCGAGTGCGCGCATCCTGCGGCGCGCCTGGCAGGTCTATGTCGCGCACATCTTCATCTTCGTGATCTTCATGGCGGAGATCGCGTACCTGTCGCACAGCATCGACAACCCGCTCTACAACGAGGAAATGGGCGCGCTCGACTTCATCAAGGAGCCCGGCGACACGCTGATCCAGGCGCTGCTGTTGAAATTCAAGCCCGTCTTCATGGACGTGCTGCCGCTCTATATCGTGCTCCTGCTCGGGTTCCCACCAGTCCTGTGGCTGCTGCTGCACGCTCCGACGATCGCGCTTGCGGCATCGGCCGTGCTGTACACGCTCGCCTGGGATTTCGGCTGGAACCTGCCCTCCTATCCGACCGGGCAGTGGTACTTCAACCCGCTCGCCTGGCAGCTCATTTTCGTATTCGGGGCGTGGTGCGGCGTCGGCGGTGCAACCTGGATGCGCCCATTTTTGCGCTCCCGCACTGCACTCGGCGTTGCTGTTGCCTATTTGGCGTTCGCCTTTCTGATCGTCATGACCTGGTACTTTCCGCGCTACACGGTCTACATCCCGAAGGCGATGCAGGATTGGATGTATCCGATCGACAAGACCAACATGGATGTGCTGCGCTTCGTGCACTTCCTGGCGCTCGCGCTGGTGACGGTGCGGTTCGTTTCGGTCGACTGGCCGGGACTGAAGTCGCCGCTGCTCAAGCCGATGATCATGTGCGGGCAGCATTCGCTGGAGATTTTCTGTCTTGGCATCTTCCTGTCGTTTCTCGGACAGGTCTTCACGTCGGAAATCTCCCGCTCGATCGGCGCGCAGATCCTGATCAGCGCGTTAGGAATACTGGCGATGATTGCGGTCGCCTGGCTGATCTCGTGGTACAAGACGGTCGAAGGTCGCGCCGGGCCACAGTCCAAGCCGCCGGATGCGGACCTCGCGGGGGGTGCGGCATGAGGGCTCTTGCCGGGGCGCTTTTCGCTCTGCTCGCATCCGTGACCATCGCATCGGCCGGGATGGAGGAGGCTTGCTCGGTTGCTGCGCACCTCGTGCAGGCCGACGCCGGGCTGCCGCGTGTTGCGGCCGAGATCGCGAAGAGCCACAGCCTTACGATCGTTGTCGCCGGAACCACGTCCTCGACGCTGCCCGGGACCAAAGGGGCGAGCTTGGCCTATCCGGCGCGACTTGAAGTCGCACTGCGCGAGAGCCTTCCCGGCGTCGCCGTCAAGGTCGTCCCTTACGCGACGCCGCGCCGGACCGCCGCCGAGATGGCGGAGACCTTCCCCAAGATCATTCAGAACGACAAGCCGACGCTCGTGGTATGGCAGACCGGAACCTATGACGCGATGCAGGGCATCGCGCCGGAACTGTTCCAAAACACGCTGGAACAGACCGTCGATGTCTTGCGGGACGGTGGGGCCGACATCATTTTCATGAATATGCAGTACAGCCCGCGTACCGATGCCGTTCTGGCCTCGCAAGCCTATGCCGAGGCCATTCGGTGGGTGGGGCTGGAGAGCGGCATTAACCTGTTCGACCGCCAGGCGCTCATGCGTCACTGGAGCGAACTCGGCACTTTCGACTTGCTCGCAGCCACCAAATCGCTTGACACCGCGGCGCAAGTACATGAATGCATTGGAGGACTGCTCGCCGACCTCATCCTCCAAGCGTTGAAGATGAGCGAGACCGAGTCCCGGGAGACGAAGTAGCGATGATTCGGTCTTGGTGTTGCCCGGCCGGCAGCATGCGCCGCGCCCTGTGGTCCCTTGTGTTCCTCGCTGCGTTGCCCGTCACGGTCCAGGCCGAACCGGCGCAGGTCGCGCCCGCCTGCACGTCGCCGCACGACGCCACAAGCCTCGGATATCTGCCGACACATCTTCGCCTGCGCGTCACGCAGGGACGCCCGATCAAGATCGTCGCGATCGGTTCGTCATCGACCTTCGGAGCCGGTGCTTCGACGCCGTCTGCGTCCTATCCGAGCCGGCTCGAGGCCGAGCTCAAGGCGCGGCTTCCGGGTCTCCCCGTCACGGTGATCAACAAAGGCATCAACGGCGAAGAGGCACCCCAGGAATTCGCGCGCTTCGCCGCCGATGTGCTGGAAGAGATGCCCGACCTGGTGATCTGGCAGGTCGGCACCAACTCGGTGTTGCGCGATCATCCGACGCCGGCCGCGGTGCTTCGTGATGGCATCGAGCTCATGAAGACGAATGGCGCCGACGTGATCCTGATGAATCTGCAATACGCGCCGAAGGTTCTGGCCAAGCCCGGCGCGCAGAACGCCATCAACGTCATCGGAGAGACCGCGCGCGACGAGAAGGTCGGGCTGTTCGACCGGTTCGCCGTGATGCGCCATTGGAACGAGGCTGAGAAGATGCCGTTCGAGGCATTCATCACGCCCGATGGCCTGCATATGAATGATTGGGGCTACGCCTGCGTCGCCAAGCTCGTGGCGAACGTCATTCTCGACGGCACCAAGCTGCCGGCGACGACCGCGACCGCTGCATCGGCCGCGCTCAAGCGCTGATCATCCGGTTTTCTTCGCTTCTGATGTCACACCGCGTCGAGTGCGGCGAGCAGGTCCTCGCACACATCGTCGGGATGTTCGAGCCCGCATGACAGGCGCACCAGGCCGTCGGTGATGCCGAGCTCGGCGCGCGCCGCGGGCCCGATGCGCTGATGCGTGGTGGTCGCAGGATGCGTGATCAGGCTCTTGGCATCGCCGAGATTGTTGGAGATGCGCACGAGCTTGAGCGCGTCCTGGAAGCGGAATGCCGCGGCCTTGCCGCCTTTGATCTCGAACGAGACGAGCGTCGAGCCGCCGCGCATCTGCTTCTGCGCGATCGCCGCCTGCGGGTGATCGGGCCGCCCCGGGTAGATCATGCGCGTGATCTTGGGGTGATCGACCAGCGCGACCGAAACGGTCGCCGCCGTGTCGGTCTGCCGGTGCACGCGAACGCTCAGCGTCTCCAGCCCTTTGAGCAGCACCCAGGCATTGAACGGCGACATCGAGGGTCCGGTCTGGCGGATCAGGTTGTGCACGTTGTCCTGGATGAATTTCTCGGACGCGAGGACGACGCCGCCGAGGCAGCGGCCCTGCCCGTCGATGTGTTTCGTCGCCGAGTAGACGACGCAGTCGGCGCCGAGCGTGAACGGGCTCTGGAACAGGGGCGTCGCGAACACATTATCCACCACCAGCGTCGCGCCGGCCGCGTGCGCGATTTCCGCGACCGCCGCGATGTCGATGATCTCCAGCGTCGGGTTGGTCGGGCTCTCCAGGAAGAACGTCTTCGTGTTCGGCCGCACGGCCTTGCGCCATTGCTCGAGGTCGGTGCCGTCGACCAGCGTCGAGGCGATGCCGTAGCGCGGCAGGAAGTCCTCCACGACATAGCGGCAGGAGCCAAACAGCGCTTTGGCGGCGACGATGTGATCGCCGGCCTTGAGTTGCCCCATCAGCGCGACGGTCACGGCCGCCATGCCGGTCGCGGTCGCGCGTGCGGCCTCGGCGCCCTCGAATGCCGCCATACGCGCCTCGAACATCGCGACCGTCGGATTGGAGAAGCGCGAATATTGGTAGCCCGGCTCCTCGTTCTTGAACCGCCGTTCGGCCTGTGCGGCGCTGTCGTAGACATACCCTTGGGTGAGGAACAGCGCCTCGGAGGTCTCGCCGAATTGCGAGCGCAGCGTGCCGGCATGCACCAGTCGGGTCTCGGGACGGTAGTTGACGTTCGACGCGGGCATGGCGCCCTCCTCAGCGACCCAACAAAAAACCCGGCCAGGGCAATGCCCTATAGCCGGGTCGCGGTCACATGCGTCCCCGGCCTTTTAGCACCTTTGTTTAACGTGGCGGCAAGCCGGCCGGCTCAAATGACCACGGGATAACGACGCTCTTAACGCGCGCGGGCGCTTTCCGTCAAGATAGCCATCGGATAGACGCTGGGACCGAGGATCGCGATGCCGCTCGCCTTTTCAGCCGACGACAAAGGCATCCTGCCGGACCGCATGATCATGGCGCTCGCCAAGGCCGGCGCGATCCTGCCGGCCTATGAGTTCGCGCCCGACCAGATCCAGCCCGCGAGCCTCGACCTGCGCCTCGGCGACGTCGCCTATCGGGTGCGCGCGAGCTTCCTGCCCGGGCCGCACGCGACCGTCGCGGAGCGCATCGATGCCCTAAAGCTCCACGAGATCGCGCTCGGCGACGGCGCGGTGCTCGAGACCGGCTGTGTCTACATCGTGCCGCTGCTTGAAAGCCTGGCGCTGCCTCCGGACCTTGCGGCCGCCGCTAATCCGAAGAGCTCGACCGGCCGCCTCGACGTGTTCACCCGCGTCATCGCCGACCGCGCGCGCAGTTTCGATCAGGTCGTCGCCGGCTATCACGGGCCGCTCTACGCCGAGATCTCACCGAAGACCTTTCCTGTGCTGGTGCGCGAGGGTTCGCGGCTCTCGCAGCTTCGGCTGCGTCGCGGCCACGCGGCGCTCTCCGCCACGGAGTTGGCGGCGCTGCACGCACGCGAGCGCCTCGTGGATTCCGATGACGCGGACTTCGAAGGCGGCATCGCGGTCAGCGTCGATCTCTCATATCTTCCTCCCCCGCTTGCGGGCGAGGGGAGGGGAGGGAGTGTGGCGACTGGAGGGGGTCGCCTCGTCGGCTATCGCGCCAAGCGGCACACCGGCGTGATCGACGTGGAGCGCCGCGCCGGCTACGCGGTCGCGGATTTCTGGGAACCGATGCCCGCGCGCAAGGACGAGACGCTGATCCTCGATCCGAACGAGTTCTACATCCTCGCCTCGAAGGAGGCCGTCCAGGTGCCGCCCGACTACGCCGCCGAAATGGTGCCGTTCGATCCCCTCGTCGGCGAGTTCCGCGTGCATTACGCCGGCTTCTTCGATCCGGGCTTCGGCTATGCGGGCGCGGGCGGGCACGGAAGCCGCGCCGTGCTCGAAGTGCGCTCGCGCGAAGTGCCGTTCATCCTCGAGCACGGACAGATCGTCGGCCGCCTCGTCTACGAGAAGATGCTGGCGCGCCCGCAGACCCTTTACGGCTCCGGCATCGGCTCGAACTATCAGGCGCAGGGCCTCAAGCTGAGCAAGCATTTTCGAACGTGACGCGCGCGCGTGAACTGACGTTCATCTCGCAGTGCGACATTCTATTTGTGAGAGTATAAGCAGCGCGTGGGCTTCCCAAATCGAATCGTTCGTAGCTATAATTTCTGCAGCCACCGCAAAGATTCCACATAAGCCGTGGCAACTGGGAGAACCGTTCATGCTGAGAAAGACCGTCTCTGCTCTCGCGATTGCAGTGCTGTTCGCGGGTCTTGGCGCAAGCGCCGCCTACGCAAAACACAAGCACAAGCACCATATGCACAAGCCCGAAATGACCGCCGCCACCTGCACCGCGTCGCCTTTGATGCGCGACGAAAGCCGCTTGTGGATGTGCTACAACAAGCGCTGAAACATCGCCGTGATGTGGGGCCCCGGCCGCTCTCGGCCGGGGATTTTTCTATTTGAGGGGCGTCGAGCAGATGCGCGTCGGTTCGATCCCGATCGCCCGCTTCAACATTTGCGCAAGGACGCGACGCTGATCCTCGATCCGCCCGTCGGCTCCGGCATCGGCTCGAACTACCCGGCGCAGGGCCTGAAGCTTTCGAAGCACTTTAAAATCTAATTGTCGCAAGTCCCGAAACGGGACGCGCTCCTTGCATCGCATGTCCGGAACGATGGACGCCGCGCATCGTTGACTCCGCGATTTCGTAACGGAGTTGCGTCATGAAAATGCACATCGCTCTCGCCGCGCTCCTGATCGCGGGCGTGCCGTCACTCGCCGCCGCGCAGAGCAGCACGCCGGCGCCCGGCACGGCGGCCCCCGTGCCCGCGCCGATGACCTCCGCGCCGGCCTCCAACACGACCGGCACGACCAGCACGCAGCCGAACTATCAGCCCCCACCCGCGGCGCACTCGGGCGACACCGGCCTGTCCTATGGTCCGGGCTCCGCCAACGGCGATCCGATCATCGTCAAGCGCAAGCCGTAGGCGCGCACGCACGTCCGTGCGACGTGCTTTTCCACTGCACCCAAACCATTTCTTCTTTGTTCCATCAGGCCGCGTCTCGATGTACGGGAACGTGATGTTTTCGAACTTGTTCTGCGTGTCGCAGAGCGCAAACTGAGCGCGGTAGTCTCCGGCGTGAGCACATCGAACATTCCGGAGGGCTCCAACCTCTATTACACTGACACGCGTGTGGAATCGCTTCTGGCATCATCGAGCACGGCGCCCAAGACGTTCGCGGGCAATACATGGACAGCTCTTAACCTGTTCGCTGGCGGGGCCTCCCTACCTTCGTCTCGCCTACCACTTCCCTTTCATGGATGCGGGACGCGACCTTGAAGGAAAAGGAGCGGGTAGTGGTTTGGATGTCAGCGGTTTGCATGCCGAGCGCGTGGTATAGTGTCAGCGATGAAGAAGCCGAGCGCGATCAGAAGCGCAACGAACAGCAGAAGGTAAGGCAAATAGGTTGTAACCTTCGCGCCGGTTCGTCGACATCCGCATAGAGGCTGTATGCGACATACAGCAGGCCGCCCGCCAGCGCGCCGAAGAACAGGACGAGCGTTAGCGGATTGAAGCCTTTGTCGAGGTTCGGCCGCGATTTGGAAGTGATTGCGGGTTCCAGCGAACCCGGCAGCGCCATGTCGGTCATTGTTGCCCCATCTCAGCGAAGGGGCGAGTGTGCGTGGTTGGATTAACATTTCGATGACAAAGGCCAACGCAATGCACCACCGTCACAAGCTCGATCCGAAGAGGAGCGGGCCTGGTAGAGCTTGCGGCAAAGGACCCCGGGAGTCAGCACCTAACGAAATACCAGCTGCAGATTCATAAAGAAGCCTGTCAGTCCGGCGTCCGGATTTCGCTACATAACCCGGCTCATGCCGCGGATGCGTCGCGCCATGACGCCCATGATATATAGCGCGAAATTCGGCACCTCGTCGACCATGAAGCGGAACTTGCGCTGGTCAATGATCGACAGTTCGACCGCCTCCTTGACGCGTGCCGTCGAGCTGCGCGGCGCGCTGTCGATCATCGACATGAAGCCGATGGCTTCATTCGGACCGCACACCTCGATGACGCGCTCACCGATCATCATTTCAATGATGCCGGATTGCACGATGTACATGCTGTTACCTGGATCGCCCTGAGTGAAGACGACGCTGCCTGCCGGATAAGCGATGTTGACCCCCGCATTGCGGGCAAACAATCTCATATCGAGTTCGTTCATGGGGATGTCCCGCTTTTTGTTGAACATTGCGAAGCGGTCGCTGCCGAGATTGACGTTACGCGGCGCTGGCTTGGCGAGCAAGGACGCCGTGTGTTGAGCCTTTCTGTTGATGAGTTGCGAGGGCGGCTCGTAATGCCGGCAGGTGTTTGTGAGCCTTCAAGCGTCGGAATCCTTTCGCGGCTTCTTGCATAGCCGCCGCCGTCCAGCGCGGCGCCATTGAGGCCGATCGCCATCGCTTCACGTTGCGACAGACGCGGCGCACGGTGAGCATGCGGGACGAGGCTGCCCAGATCACGGGCTTCAGTGTCGAGCATGGCCATGTCGGCTATCTGCGCGAGTGCGTGATCTACGGAGAGACCGACCCGGCCGGTTGGCCCGGTATTGCAGAGCTATCGCGATTTCGTGGCCCTCTGCGCGCGCAAGGAAGCCGAGACCGGAGAGCCGTGTCTCATCATCGCGAGCACCTAGCTCGCGCTCACCCGACGCTCACGCGTCGGGTGAGGTGTGCTTCCGCCAATCCGGACGCAGAGTGGCGCGGCCTCGATGACCTCGTGCTTGACGCCAGCCATGGCGGCGAACGTGACAGATCGGCTATGGTCGCTAGAGGAGTTGGTGGACCGGACTTCGAAGTAGGAGGGCTTTACCAATGAGATATACGCTCCGTAAGCAGGGCGACGGGTTGTGGTGCATCTGGGACAAAGAGACGAATGCCCCGGCGGAAGCACACGAAATGCGCTACATCAATCTTGATTATGACAAGGCGGTTGAGGCGCGGGATGACCTGAATTCCTCCGCCTAAAAATTCAAATTAGGACACTACCCAGCAGCGACCACCATTGCGAAAAACCGGGTAACCAGCGCATCCTATCGCGAGATAGAGTCGCTACAATCCGATAGGAGAAACATCCCCATGCGAATCAAGATCTCTGCTCAAACCTTCGCGATCGCTGCTGCAATGGTTGTCCCGCTATTGGGCACCGCCGCCGCCGAACCTTTGACGACCTCTGGTATCGGGCTGGCCAGCTGCGAAAAACTCGCAAAGGACATGAAGCCGGCGGAAGGTCTCCAGAACCAAGCGAATGTGCTGCTATATTTCTGGGTCCAGGGCTATATGAGCGCCGCAAACATTACGACGCTTGAAGACACGAGCGTATATGTCGACCTCTCTAAGTTCGACGAAACCGTAATACTGCCCCTGGTCTATGATTTCTGTTCGAAAAATCCGACCAAGAAGCCCATCGGCGTGATCGACGATTTGTTGAGCCGTACCCCGAAAGAAAAAGGTACTTGGACCAAGGGAACGGTTCCTTGGGCGGCGAACTAGGCAAAGAGCGATCCACGCCTTGACGCGCCGAACGGCGGTTATAATGAGGGCATGGAGACTTCATCACTCGCCGTTCGGATGCGCCGGCCGCGATTCCGCCGCGCGTCGGAGCCGCCGACCTTCCGCCTCACCGATGATGACGTGGAAATCGTAAGTCTGCTTGCGCGTCATCGATTTCTGCGCTCGACCCATATCGCAGCGCTTGTCGGACGTTGAGAATTGTCTTCTGAAGTGCAACAAAGGTTTGAACGTTGATGGATTGAAAAGCAAAACCGGCGCTTTGTTGGGATTGCCAACTTTGTTTCAAAAAGGCCCGCTGGTTCAAACTGACCGTCGACTTTCGTGTAACCTTATGGCCGTCACAGATCGAAGCCAACCTTTAGGAAGGGTCTCAAAGATTGATACTGCGTTTCGCTCAGCTCAGCGATCGATTGAGGCGGTCGACCTGAAAAGACGCCGATCGCCAACAGCGTCTGCACCTGCACGGGAGGCTTGATGTGTCCGGCCAATAGAAAGTCGATCATCTTAACTGGTGAGGCTGCCAAAGGCTCCATCAAGGCCATATCATCGGCAGAGTAGACTGACCTCTTGGCGGTGAGCCTGATCAGGTCTTCTTGCGTCGTGACGTTGATCACTTGCTCGGCGATGCCGACGGTGGTGATCGATTGGGACGCTGTATAACCTTCGTGCTTTGACATGTAGAAAAGCAAGATGTCACCCGGGCGAATCCGTGTGATCTTTGCTCGACACAGGTATACTTTTCGAATGGTGCTTCCCGGTGTGCGTTCCTCTCCGTGTGCGAGGACCGGCGCGAACGACTCTGTTGGAAACAAAGGAAGTTCCACGACGAACGCGATCTCAGGGAACAGGCGACGGTGATAGTCGGGCCGGATTGGGACGCAAAATTTTCGTATAGCCGCGCCATCATGAAAACGCGGATAGTGCAGACGATCGCTATCGAGCGGGCTTCCGGAAATCGCCGGTAGGGCGCCCGTCCGGATCGGCTTCTCCAGCATCACCTCGCCGGTAGTTACCCGTTTCGTCTCACTGAAGCCGTAATAAGATAATAGGTCGATCAGAAACGCGTGCTTGGGGAAAGCCGTGACATAGATCAAATCATATTTACTGTGCTGGGCAAACCATAGAATCTGCTTCAGTAGCAGCTCTCCAAACTTCTCGCCTTGATACTCATCACGCACCTTGAAAGTGCATATCTTCAGAATTTTTGGCCCGGCATGCTCTGTTTCGGCATCGGCGTGCGTCTCATCCTTTCGAATAACGAGGCCGGCGATCTCGTTCCCAATCTCGATTACCCAACACTCCCGATGTTCATGGCGGCACTTGTCGAACCATTGATCAAAACCAGGATAGTCGGAGCGGAGGCCAGCAAAGATGACGTGATCTTGGCTGATCTCGTAAGCCTTGCGCTCGACCACGTACGGCAAGCTGATCGACTTCGCGGTGAATGTTTGCCGCAACCATTGGAGCGCCTCCTCAATCGTGAGAACGCGGGTGCCCAATCCAGCCCGCTCCGATCGGCGACGAAGACCGGCATCCTGCGAGACGAGAAAATCGATGGCCTTTGAATCGAGCGCTGACAACAGCCGGACATCAGACTGATCGTTGTCGCTGTTGATCGGACCAAAGCGGGCTGCAAGTTGCGGCGCGTCGGGTAGTGGTATGTTACGAAGCTTTTGAAACTTCTCGAGTTTGCTCTCAGTAATTCGACGCCGCGCACTGTCCCTGTCTCGCGCAACATCGTCATAATTTGCACCGTGAACAAAGAGGCCGACACCGTACTCGCTGCTCAGCCGAACGAGTTCAGCGAGAGACGATCGAACGGGCTGCGGGTCTTCCAACCCGATGACCACGTTTGTATCGATTAGAAGTTTGAAATCGGTCATCGCTCACAAACGCAATGCATTCCCTAGTAACGTATCGATACGACTGGGGGGGTACAATCCCAAACTGCTCCGCGAGTTCGGTCGCGCTCAACTGATTTGCAAGTGGCCGAAGATCCTCAAAAAGGATTGCAAAACCCAATTTAAGACCAGCGAAGTATGAATCGAACTCAACTCTCGAAATGCAAGCTGCGACGCCGTGCTGCTTCCAAATCTTGGACAATGGCAGCTTCAGCACATGCCTGATCCTGGCGCTTGCGATGATTGCGCATACCGGGCTCGACGAGTAGATCAATACGGTCGCGCCTACGAGGCCAGATTCGGGAAATCGTCTACGCAGCTCAACTGTCTTTTGACCGGTAAGAATCTTTCCTGCGTAGGTCGGCCGAACACTGACAAGGACGTCTCGCCTGAATTCCGGCATTGCGCCCATCGTGTTGCCTTCCTGCGAATCGACGCGATTGAATCAGCAGTCGAGTCCCGAGCCAAGACTCTTTTCTGAGCACGCGCGCGTCACCTTGACTACATATCGTCCGCGCGTACGCTAACCGCAGTCCCCGCCACTTCCCGAGCTGCGATCCGCGCCGGCAAGCACCAGGCCGNNGCCCACGCAGGACATCGCAACCGCTCAACAGGAGTGTTCCATGGCGGAGAAGAATGACTCGAAACAACCGACGCACCGCGTCTATTCCGTGATCCGGCGCGAAGGCCAGGATGATTTCTGGCTCAACCTCGGCCTTGCGTTCCCGCACAGCCGAGCCGCTGGCTACTCATGCCGAGTGTTCCACCGTGGTTAAGCGTTCTCTGGTTAGCGCTATAGCTGGCAGCGGCGCGGGCCACACGTCGTTCGAAGGGTGTCGGACGATGCGGCGGCTTGGCGGCTGCGGTCTTTTTCGTTGTGGTGGCCGTCGGGGCGGTCGCGCTTCTTGAGTCTTACGTCGACAGCAATTCCTAACCCTTCCCCCAGCCTGCCCCGGTCAGGATGCCAGACGCGCGAAAGGCCCGACCGGCGCAGATCGGACCTTTCTGCTTGGGCGCTTGGGCTGCGCCGCTACTTACCGCAAATAACGCGGTTGATCGCATCTCGTTCCCAGCGAAAGGCCTGCCGGGGACGACGGGCCTTTCAAGAGGGCAATCGCGGAGCGCAGGGTTAGCGTGAACGCAACAACGATCGCCGTCTATTCGTTACTCGTTGCCGGTGCCGCCCGGGCCGCCCGTTCCGGTGTTGCCTTTGGCGGCGCCCTTGGTATTCACGTTGCCAGTGGAGTTGTTGGGCATCCCGGTGTTCTTCTGCTGCATCGCAGGGCCGGGCGCCGTCGTGGTCGACGCTGCCGGTGCCGCTTGCACCTTGGTGTCGGTACCTTGATTTTCCTGAGTCTGTGCGAAGGCCGCGCCGCTGAGCACGAGCGAGCTCGCGATGATGATCGTCTTGAGCATGATGTTTCTTCCCGGTTGAGATGGTTGGTGCCTTCCAACGCACCGTCATCATGCTCGTTCCTCCGGTCACGGGACTGTGCTCACAGTTCCTTCACCGGTTGGTGTGGTGAACGTTTCATTAAAGCGGCAGGGCAGGGGCTGCATCTGATCGAAGATCAGACCGCTCAATGCGAAGTTCTATTGAGCACATCGTGACAGGGACGCTTCGCAATCGTGCGCGATCTGCTAGAGTGGAAAACAGGAGAATAAAAAGAGAATAGGAACGAACCGAGACAGCGGAGAGCAAGCAAAATCAAGAGTTTGCGGGCGTAGTTCAGTGGTAGAACGTCAGCTTCCCAAGCTGAATGTCGTCGGTTCGATCCCGATCGCCCGCTCCAACAATTGCGCGAGGCCGCGCGCGAAAGATCGGCGCGAAGCGGCAGCGAGCGGGGAGCCAGCCGGCCCGATGGTGCTGAAAGTCAAAGTCGACCGTGAACGCTGCCAGGGCCATGCGCGCTGCAACGCGCTCGCCCCGGAGCTGTTCGCGCTCGATGCGTTCGGCAACGCGCACGAGATCGGCGACGGCCGCGTGCCTGCGGGGCTTGAGGACAAGGCCTTTCTCGCCAAGGCGAACTGTCCCGAGCTCGCCGTCGAGGTCATCGAGGGGGAGGGGTCATGAGGGAGCGTCCGCCGGTCACCGACTGGGCCGCCGACTTCGATCATCTCGATCCGCGCTGGGTCGAGGACCCGTATCCGATCTGGCAGGAGCTGCGCGACAAATGCCCGGTCGCGCACACCGAGCGCTACATGGGCGTCTATTTTCCAACCCGCTATGACGACGTGCGCGCCGTCGCCTACGACACCGAGCATTTTTCCTCGCGGCGCATCGTCGTGCGCGAGAATCCGCCGCCGCGCATTCCGGCGCCGCCGATCACGTCGGACCCGCCCCGGCATCGCGCCGACAAGAGCCTGCTGCTGCCGGCGTTCACACCGGATGCGATCAAGCGGCATGAGCCGCGCGCGCGCGCGATCTGCGCGGACCTGATCGAGCGCTTCGCCGCCAAAGGCGGCTGCGACGCCGCGGTCGATTACGCGCAGGAAATCCCGGTGCGGCTGGTGGCGCATATGCTCGGTCTGCCGGAGGAAGAGGGCGACCGCTTCCGCAAATGGATCTATGAAATCCTCGTCGCCGGGATCACCGAGCCGGCCGTGATGATGCGCGCGATCGAGGAGACGAGCGCCTATTTCGCGACCGAGATCGAGAAGCGGAAACGCACGCCCGGCGACGATATCATCAGCTATCTTGCCGCCGCCCGCATCGACGGCGAGCCGCTCGCGCCCGAGCACATCATCGGCTCACTGCGGCTCCTGCTCGTCGCCGGCATCGATACGACCTGGAGCGCGATCGGCTCGTGCTTCTGGCACCTTGCGCGTCATCCGGAGGATCGGCGCCGGCTCGCGGCCGAGCCTGAGCTGATCCCGACCGCGGTCGAGGAATTCCTGCGTGCCTACGCGCCGGTCACGATGGCGCGCGAGGTCGTCAAGGCGACGACGATTAACGGCTGCGCGTTCAAGGAAAAGCAGATGGTGCTGCTCTCGTTCCCGGCCGCCAACCGCGATCCCGCCATGTTCCCCGATCCGGATCGCGTGGTGATCGACCGCGCCGAGAACCGTCATGCCGCCTTCGGCCTCGGCATCCATCGCTGCATCGGCTCGAACCTCGCGCGCATGGAGATCACGGTCGCGCTGCAGGAATGGCTCAAGCGGATTCCGGAGTTCCAGCTTGCGCCCAATGCCAAGGTGACGTGGTCGGAAGGCACGGTGCGCGGTCCGCGCAAGCTGCCGGTCGTGTTCGGCTGACATGTCATCGAACGCGATCGATATCCGGCCGGTCGCGGGTGCCTTGGGCGCCGAGATTCTCGGCATCGATCTGTCGCACGAACTCGGCGAGGAAAGCATCGCGGCGATCCGCGCGGCGTGGCTCCGGCACCTGGTCATCTTCTTTCGCGACCAGACGCTCCCGCCTGAGAAGTTCCTTAGCGTCGCCCGGCGCTTCGGCGAAGCGGTGGAGTATCCCTTCATCAAGGGGATCGAAGGATTCCCCGAGATCACGCCGGTGATCAAGCTCGAACACGAGACGATGAACTTCGGTGGCTTGTGGCACTCGGACACGGCGTATCTGGAGCGTCCCCCGATGGCCACGATGCTGATCGCGCGCGAGGTCCCGCCCTTCGGCGGCGACACCTTGTTCGCCAACATGTATCTCGCCTACGAAACGCTCTCCGACGGGATGCGGCGCCTGCTCGATGGATTGGTCACGGTGAACTCTTCGGCGAAGGCCGACGTGACCAAGACGCGCGAGGACCGGATGCGCGATGGCGCCAAGGAAGACGCCAAGAAGCAATATGTCGCCGAGCATCCGGTCGTGCGTACGCACCCCGAGACCGGCCGCAAGGCGCTCTACATCAATGGCGGTCACACGCTGCGCTTCAAGGACATGACCGAGCAGGAGAGCGCGCCGCTCTTGCAGTTCCTGTTCCAGCACCGACCCGTCCGGAATTCACCTGCCGGTTCCGGTGGGGCGTCGGCTCGATCGCGCTTTGGGACAATCGCTGCACGCAGCACAATCCGATCAACGACTATCACGGCTTCCGCCG
>PLJS01000081.1:0-303 GCA_003140315.1 Hyphomicrobiales bacterium | reverse complement strand
GCTGCTGGTCGGCGCCCTGATCGCCGCGACGCTCGTGGTGTGGGCGCATTACGGCACAGCAGTGTTCTTCGAGATCATCGCGGCCGGCATCGCCGCTTGTTTCTGAAAACGACGGATTCTGTTCCATGAATGCCGCAAAAATCCGCCTGATGCTGGTGCTCGCCTCGTTCCTCGCCGGGCTAGTGCTATGCTTCGGCGTGGTGCTGATCGTCACCGGGCGTGGTGTCGGGCCGATCACGGCCGCGCACGCGGCGATCGGCGGGCCGTTCAGTCTCGTCGACCAGAACGGCAAGACGGTCACCG
>PLJS01000154.1 GCA_003140315.1 Hyphomicrobiales bacterium | reverse complement strand
TGTTGCACGAAACCGCGGCCCGCGAGCTGCGCTATGGAGATTGTTCGGTGATCGGCATCGCCTGTATTTGGACGCTGGTTGCAACGACAGTGGAAGACTATGTCACGTTGGCAGGAGACGACCCCTTACGGTCGCGTGAACTGCGCGCCAAACTGAATTGATGCGCCGGTTCGCGAGTCGGGTTGGATCGATGCGAACTATTTGGGCAACGTGACTTTTGGCAATTGAATTGTAATGTCGTTTGACGTCCTCTGATAATAAAGATACCCGACGACGCACAACGCAACGACAAGCCCGCCAATAATCAGTGCTATGAGGGGTTTCATTGATTAGTTTCCCGTTCGCGTTTTTCTTCCATCGGACACACCGAACCGCTCTAACGACTAATACGGACTGGCGGCTCTCGGACAAACGCAATGTCCGTGCGGGCACCTTACAACTTTTACTGACCAGAAAACGGAAGTGGTGGAGCGTTGCAGACTGAAATGAGCCGTCGGATATGTCCGGCGGCTCGTGAGTCTGCCCTCGCGGTAAGAGCGTCTACCCAGGCGTAGTCGCGCCAAGTGGCCTAGATCGGTTGAAGACGGTGTCTCCCGCTTGAGCGCGAGAACCATTGGTTCACCAATGACCTTGGCGGCGACCCCAGTACCCGCCGCCACCGAACAGCAGCAAGAGCACGACGACAATCAAAATCAATTCCATGGGAAGTCTCCGTTGATGGTGACCGCGTTAGTTGCCGCGCACCGCATCCTTCAGTCCACCGATTGCGTTTTGCACTTTGCCTGCAGCCTTGTCGGCGTTGCCTTCAGATTCTAGCTTCTTGTCGCCGAAGGCTTTTCCAGCGGCTTCTTTCACGGCTCCCTTGGTCTGCTCTGCCGAACCTTTGATTCGATCCTTATCCATAACCGTATCCTCGCTGTGGGTTGGGTACAAAAAACAACGGCTGCGTCAATGCTTTGTTCCTGATAGCGTGAGATGTGATTGAGGCACCCGCTTATCCGGCCGGCTACTGGGCGCTGGTTGTTGTGGCGGTGATGTCGGATTGGTCAGTCACGACCTAGTCGATGGTGTCGGTTGCCGCTGCACTCGTGTCGAGCGCTGACGAGCTGGCCGTTGAGGAATGTGCGTATGCCAAGATTAAGGTTGGCTTGCGGACCGACAATCGTCGCGCCGAGGCCGACGTTGGGCAGCGGAGATTGAACCATCACGGCGCTTGGCTGCATTGCGCTCTGGGGTCAGTATGATTCTGCCGCAGCACGCTGCTCCGGTAATTCGACCTCGACCGACCTCGACCGACCTCGACCGACTCGCTGCTCGTTGCTTGCAGGCATGCTCCCGGCGCGACGGTTCGCTGCGCCAAAACAAACGCCAAGTTGAATACGACACTCACGCCCGCGGCGATGCAGGCGACGAACGCGACAACCCGTAATCGCTGTTGCACGATTCCGGGGATCAGCTGGCGACGATAGGCGGCAAGTGCCTGCAGGCTGTGACCAATTCCGCGGCGGCTGAACGTTGGGACGTAGCGTCCGCGTGGAAGTTCAATCACGATCTGGTCGTGCCGACCCATTCCGGCGTAGTAGCGTTCAAGCGCCCGCCGCAGGCGTGCGGCTTCCACGCGCACGATTGGATTGGTTTGTGGATCGAAGTTGTCGCTGCGCCCGAGCGCTCCGACCGCGATACAGTATCCCTTGAGGCGATCGGCTTGGCCGGTGAGCGTTGCCTCAACAACGAAGCATAGAAACGAAATAAGTCGCGGCGACCCGCGAAGGCACACACTCGCGACTACGCGGGCCAGCGCAGCGCGAATCTCCAGATCGCCTGGAAATGCAACGATGTCGTGTTTTGCCGTCATGGCCGTAGCTGCCTTCAGCCCACAACCGGTATCGCCGCCCACGCCAGCGTCAGGCGAGCAAGACCTTTGCAACAACGATACGTCCCTACGAGATTGACCGGTCAACCCGTTCCTTTCGCCCGACGCGCTTCGGTGCCAATCTAACGGGATACCCAACCGGTCCGCGTCGACAGGTTGAGAGCCGGCTCGCATCGTGCCACATGGGGGCGGAAAATCAGTTGCAAACGTATGCGCACCCCTACCAGATGTTGTCTGTTCACAATCCCCGAAATGGAGAAGACGGGATCATAACCGGCTAAACGAAGACGTGCCTGTCCACGGCTTCGCCGTGCACATTGGCAGCACGGCTCGCGTCCGAACACGCCCGCGATTCCCCGACTCCTGTGTTAGGCTGCAATCCGTACAAGCGCCGATCAGGCCCATGCGAGCTTGGGGCGCAAGATTTTCACCGAAACAAGAGCTACGGCCGACTCTGCAGATTGGAACGGACATGACGGGACGGGTTTTTATTAGCCATTCCTCCGTTGACCAGAACCTCAACGCTGCTCCCGTCGGCATGCGTGAGCACAACACCGGCCCCACGAATAGCAAGAACCACGACCAGGGACCGGAGACCGGCACCGCGAGGGACACTTCAAGCGCGCCTGCCCGCTAACCGATTTTCCTACCAACAGAGCGCCGGGCCAATCGCGACCCGGCGTTTTGCGCGTACGTACGGGTTCAGCACCCGGTGCAGGAAGTAGAAGACCGGGCCCGTGAGTGCATTGGCGTCTCAAAGGATGCATTGCAGCGCGCCGTCGACAAAGTCGGAAATTCGGCCGCCGCTGTCCGCAAGGAGCATGGCAAGGCTGCTTAACGCTTCGCCGCTCGCTCCTGTCCGCGACACATCCTCGGCCTTGGCATCAATCTCGGTAGAGACGCGCCGCAACTCGTCGGCTGTACGGAGGTCGAAGCGTCTTAGTCGATGATTGGAAAGGCTTGTAGCAGTCGCTACTGAGCGATGTGATACCAGACGAAATCCGTGATCGGTCGCGTGTACCGGCCATGGTTTGTCGTCGCGTCCCAGGTGAACAACGATGCGCCGAGCAGGATGATGAATGTCAGTCGCATACCCCCGACCATGCCGTTCGATACGTTAAACAAGGCTTTCCTAAATGCTACACACGTTGGAACTTCGCGAGCCGCAAGCCGTGGTATCATGTAGGCGTAGCCTGATTATTTTTCACTTTTTCAGTAGCCGCGATCATGTCCGGCCGCGCCGCCAGCGGCAGGCTTGACGATTATGCCTCTCAAGAGCAGAAGCGTTTGCTGCAATGATTATGCTAGCAGCGGGTTACGCAATCCCGGCGCGATCGCGTGAAGTGGACGGCATTGGAAACAACAGCCAGATTAGTTGAGAGTTTTCACGTCCATATGCGGGCGTGAATTCACTGCGGCCCGGTCGCGATGAAGAGCTGGACATGCACCCAACCGTCAAGCCGGTAGCGCTTGTGGCCGAGGCAATCAAGGACTGCTCCAGACGCGGGGAGATCGTACTCGATCCTTTCGCGGGCTCGGGCAGCACGCTGATCGCCGCACACAAGACCGGTCGCCGCGCGCGGCTTGTCGAGTTCGATCCTACCTATTGTGACCGGATCGCCCGGCGCTTTGAGCAGGTCACCGGTAAACAGGCCGTTCTTGCCGCGACAGGACAACGATTTGAGGACGTTGCCGAAAAGCGGGGCCTAAGTTTGGCACCTCGATTGCCGAAGAGAACGTTCGATGAAGAAGAGGGGCCGAACACCGGAATCCGAAGAGTACGAGTTCGGTTACGGCAAACCGCCCTCGGAAACCAAGTTCGGCAAGGGCGCCTCGGGAAATCCAGGTGGTCGTCCGCGCGGCATGACGGCCGGACGAACGAACCAACTGGCTCTCAAAGAGGCCTATCGCCCGGTTACGGTCCGGGAGGGAGACAAGGTCCTTACCATGACGGCGGTTCAGGCAGTTTTGCAAAGCCTCGTCGCGTCTGCCGCCAAAGGCTGCGGTCCCGCCGAGCGCAACTTTCTCGAAACGGTCCAGGTGATCGAGCGCGAAGGCGCCGCACGAGTGACGGCTAGGCACAAGGCTAAAGGCGACACGCATCAAACCTCGGACCTCGACGCCGCGCGGCGAATTGCCTTCCTTTTATCAAAGACCTCTCGGGAAAGAGAACAACCTCAACCCAGCCAGCCGGCCCCAAGCTTACTCATTAAAAAAGAACGGATCCGTGACTGATCATCAACTCAATCAGTCGCTTCGTCAGCCGGCCGGTATTGCGCGCGCCGCGGCGCTGCCGTCGTTGCGTCGT
>PLJS01000039.1 GCA_003140315.1 Hyphomicrobiales bacterium | reverse complement strand
CGGCCGGTGATGCGGTCGTCGAAGCGCGCCCCGACGCAGATCATCAGATCGCAGTCGTGCATCGCCCAGTTGGCCTCGTAGGTGCCGTGCATGCCGAGCATGCCGAGCCATTGCGGATCGGAGGCCGGAAAGGCGCCGAGCCCCATCAGCGTGGAGGTGATCGGGAAGCCGGTGAGCTTGACGAGCTCGCGCAGCAACTGGCTCGCCCGCGGCCCGGAATTGATGATGCCGCCGCCGGTGTAGAACAGCGGACGCTTGGCGTGCCGCATCATCTCGACCGCGGTCTTGATGCGCTCGATGTCGCCCTTGAGCTTGGGCTTATAGCCCTTGTGGTCGAAATCCTTCGGCTTGGAATACGTGCCGGTCGCGAACTGCACGTCCTTCGGGATGTCGACCACGACCGGGCCGGGCCGGCCCGAGCGCGCGATGTGGAAGGCCTCGTGCATCACATGCGCGAGATCGTCGACGCTCCGGACGAGGTAGTTGTGCTTGGTGCAGGGCCGCGTGATGCCGACCGTGTCGCATTCCTGGAACGCGTCATTGCCGATGAGATGCGTCGGCACCTGGCCGGTGAGGCAGACGAGCGGGATCGAATCCATCAGGGCGTCGGTCAGCCCGGTCACGGCATTGGTGGCGCCCGGGCCGGATGTGACCAGCAGGCAGCCGACCTTGCCGGTCGAGCGCGCATAGCCTTCCGCGGCGTGCGCCGCGCCCTGCTCGTGGCGCACCAGGATGTGCTTGAGCTTGTCCTGCTGGAACATCGCGTCGTAGATCGGCAGCACGGCGCCGCCCGGATAGCCGAAGATGTGCTCGACCCCCTGGTCGATCAGGGCCTGGATCACGATCTCGGCGCCGGTCATCTGCTTGCTCATCTGGTTTTCCCTTCAGGCCTCGGCATTTTGGTCATCCGCGCAACAAAAAAGGGCCTCCAAGGGCCCTCGCGCGCATCGCCACGTTCGCGGGTGGTGTCAGCCACCCTCGGCGATGCGCCTCCTAACTACGGTAATAATATTGCGCGACATGTCGTTTACTCATCATTTCCTTGCGCGGGCGTTATAATGGCTCCGCGCGCGCTACGTCAAGCAGAAAAGCGGCATTTCGGCAAGCCGATGCCGCCCATGAGGGCTGCCGTTGGCTATCTTCCCGCCATGGTCTCCAAACCCTAACATCGCGCGCTCATACAAACCCCCGAGACATTCATGCCCATTCCTGCCGTGAAAGCCCTGTTCTTTGACGTGTTCGGCACCGTGGTCGACTGGCGCAATTCGATCGCGCGCGAGACTGAAGCGATCCTGAAGCCAAAGGGCTTCGCGCTCGACTGGATCGCCTTCGCGGACGCCTGGCGCGGCGAATACCAGCCCGGCATGGAGGAGGTCCGCACCGGCAAGATCCCGTTCTCGAAGCTCGACGTGCTGCACCGGCGCAATCTTGAGCGCATCCTGCCGCGCTTCAAAGTCTCAGGGCTGGACGAGCCGACGCTCGCAAACCTCAATCGCGCCTGGCATCGGCTCGACGGCTGGCCGGACTCCACGCCAGGGCTAAAGCGCCTGCACACGAAATTCCTGCTCGCGCCGGTCTCCAACGGCAACATCGCCTTGATGGCGAACCTCGCGCGCCACAACGGCTTTCCCTGGGACGCAATCCTCGGCTCCGAGATAGCGGGCGACTACAAGCCGAAGCCCGTTGTCTATCTGGCATCCGCTGCGGCATTCGACCTTCCGCCGCATGAATGCATGATGGTCGCGGCGCATTCAGGCGATCTCGCCGCCGCCGCAGCGACCGGCTTGAAGACCGCGCATGTGGCGCGGCCGAACGAATACGGCCCCGGCACCGGCGAGGCCGGCCCCAAGGTTCCGGTCGACGTGGCAGCTACGAGCTTCCTCGATCTCGCCGAGAAGCTCGGCGCGTGAGCGCGGCGGCACACGCGCCGTCACTTCGAGCGTGCGGCTTGGCCGCCCACGTCGCCCGAGCCGGGCACCACGCATATAAGTTTGAGCGCCGTCCATTCCTCCGGCGTGAGGAGGGGTCCGCCGGTGACCTCGCCGGGCGGCGTTGCCAGGATCGCGTCCATCCGTTCCTGGTTGGTCGGGTGGTCGGCGAGCAGCGCGGACGAGCCCAGACTCCCTCGGCGCAACATGCTCTCGAAGTAGATCGCGACGGCGTGCGGGTCCTGGCCCATTTTCCTGAGTAGCTGCGTCGCATAGGCATCCGCTGCCGCTTCTTCCCGGCGCGTATGCCGGGCGGAAAGCACTGCGTTGACCGGCGAGAACACGACAGCGCTGGTGCCGAACACATCTCCCAGCACGGCGCTGACGATGAACGAGAGGCCGGCTTCGTGGAGAAACGACCGCATCGAGTCGCGGTGGGCGACGTGTCCGAGCTCGTGCGCGAGCACGGCCGCGAGCTCTTCCGGCTTTTCCGCGAAGTCGATCAAGCCGTAGAGGAGATAGACATAGCCGCCCGCGGTCGCGAAGGCATTGATGGTGTAGAGGTCCCGCACCACGACCGGATGCAATTTGACCGGCAGCGCAGCCGCCGCCTCGAGTTTCCCCATCAGCTTGAGGAACGCGGCCTGACCCGGCTTCTCGCCGTCGTTGACGCCGCAGGCGAACGGACCCGATCCCTTGAAAGCGGCGAGCTGATAGCGGTTCACGGTGTCGCCGAACTTCTGCTCGACGGATGGCGGCATCAGCGGCAAGAGCAGCTCCGCCAGCGATGGCATGCCGACAATGCCGAGAAAGAGAAGCGCCACGACGGCGCCGACGGTCCATTCCACGACGCGGTGCCGGCGGCGCCGCTCCCGCTTGTCGACTTCCGCGTCCGGCACGCCGAGGCGCTCCTCGAGCGCCCCGCCGAACGCCGCATCCGGGATCGCAAGCCGCGCCGACGAGCTGTTGTCGATGAGGCCGAGCCGCAAACGATGCTGCGCCGCCGGCACGCGTTGCACCTGCGCATAGGGCCAGCGTGCGATCGCGGCACCGTCGGCCGCGGCGATGACAAGCGCATCTGCATCGAGCGTCACCGTGACGGCCTGCTGCCGGGCACTCACCCCGTCGAAGAAGATGCCCGTTCCCTGCGTCGGCGCCGTCATCAGAAGCCCCCGATGCTGAGCGCGCCGCCGATGCGGCCTTCATGATGCGGCGACCAGCCCGGCTGGGCCTTCGCCTTGTCCAGCACCTCGATCCCGGTCAGCGTCAGCGCATTGACGACCAGGCGCCAGAGCGTGAGTCGCACCGTCGCCTGATAGGCGAACGTGACGACCGTGATGATGACGAAGTAGGCCAGCACCGTGAGGATGACACGCAGGAGTTCCAATTCCCTCGGGAGGTTCTCCGGCAGCATCGGCATGACCTGGTGCTGTACGAACCACGAAACCAGCAGCACCGGGATCGCGAACGCCACCATCAGGGCGAAGAACCGCAGATAGGCCTTGTAGAGGCTCCATGTCGGGAATGGCGCCTGCATCGCGAGCGCACCGAACCGGATGCCGGCGATCCGCCAGCGCAGCGAATTCGCATGGAATGTCGGATAGACCGCAAGCCCCGCGATCGCGAGCCACACGCAGGCGTTCCGCAACGCCTGCGACGCCTCGGCCTGCGTTCCCGTGCCCGAAGCCGCGACGATCGCGATCGCCGGACCCAGCACGATCAGCCACAAGACAAAGCCGGTCCGGAACAGGCCGGCAGCCGGCGCCTGAAAGTCGCCCTGCACATCGCCGTAATAGATGTGCCGCATCTTGTAGCGCTCGAGAGTTCTGCGCGCCAAGGGATACGTCAGGCCGAGGGTGAGCACATTGACGATGAACCAACACACCGTGAGCAGCGCATAGGCCCACGCCGAGCCGCGCTGCCGGAAACGCAGCCCGCGAAAGATGGTGTGGCACAGCCGGTAGCGCCGCGCCTGATAGAGCCCGAGCACTGCAAGCAGCGCGATCAGCAGGACCGGGGCCACGTTGATGATGGCGAGGAGCGCCGGCGCCCACGCGAGCGCGGCGACTTTCGCCAGCACCGAGAACGCCGCAAACAGCGGGCACAGGATCACGATGACGACCAGAAAGCCGACGAACAGTTCACGCGGATCGCCGGTGTATTCGAGTTCGTCGCCGGCGATCTCGGTGTTGGACCAGAGATACCGCCGGACGTCGTTAGCCACCCAGAAGCGGTAGAGGCCGAGCGTCACGATGAGCGACAGCGCATCGCGCGACAGCAGCCGGAAATATTCGCGGCTCTCGCCGAGGAAGCGGCCGTGCCCGGCCGCCGGCGTCGGCGCGGGCGCATCTGCGCTCAGACTCATGAAACGTCCCCAGCCTGCTTGCCGCGATCGCGGCGCCGCCCGCCGAAAAGGTCGCGGGGTAACGCGGCCATGTCAACAGGGCAGTCGGAAACCGGAGCGCGTGTTCCGGCGCCATCACATCCCGCTCACCGGATCGTGCGCTATTTTTGGCTGGCGACGCGCGCCGCCGCCGCTATGGTCCGTTCGTCGACACCGAGACCGCGACATGCCGTTCCTGCGCGAGCGCTCCGGCGGCTGGAGCCCCGAGAAGATCATCGCCTTCGCCGGTGCCTGCGTGCCGGCGCTGTGGCTGGCGTGGCGCGTGTGGAGCGGCGACCTCAATCCGGCGCGCCCGGTCAACGAGGCGATCCACAGCACCGGCAACTACGCCGTGTGGCTCGTCGTGACCTCGCTCGCTGTTTCGCCCGCGCGCCGGCTGTTCGGGGCGCCGAAGCTCGTCAACATGCGCCGCACGCTCGGCGTCGCGGCGTTCTGCTACGCGGCGCTGCATTTCACGCTGTACTTCGTCCAGGAGAAATTCGATTTCCCGAAGATCGTCACCGAAATCGCGATCCGCATCTATCTCACGATCGGCTTCGTCGCGCTCATCGGCCTCATCGCTTTGGCGGCGACCTCGACCGACGGAATGATCAAGCGGCTCGGCGCACGCTGGAACACGCTGCACAAAATCGTCTACGTCATTGCGATCCTCGGCGTCATCCATTTCATGATGCAGACCAAGCTCGACATCACCGAGGCCGTGATGGTCGCGGGCTTCCTGTTCTGGCTGCTCGGCTACCGGCTGATGCATCGCACTATCGGCGACGTGACTTACCTGTGGCTGATCGCGCTGACTTTCGTTTGCGCGGCCCTCACCGCCGTCGCCGAAGCGTCATGGTACGGCGCAACGACCGGCGTACCGGCGTGGCGCGTGTTCGCGGTCAATTTCGATTGGGACATGGCGCCGCGCCCGGCGCACTGGGTGCTGATCGTCGGGCTCGGCGTGACGCTTGCGTCGTTCGCGTGGTCGTTCCGCGGTCAGCGGCCATCTGCCCGCAAGGGCCAGAAGGCGCGCAAAACTTCGGCGAAAGCGCCGTCTGGAGCCATCCAGGTCCAGTCGGGGAGCTGATGCCGCGCCCAGGTGAACTGGCGCTTGGTGTAGCGCCGGGTGTCGCCCTTCGCGCCCTCAGCGGCTTCCGCGAGCGTGATCTCGCCCTTGAGATGCCGGATCAGCCACGGCACGCCGTGCGCCTTCATGGCCGGCAGCGATGGGTCGAGACCGCGCGCCGCGAGCGCCCGCACTTCGTCCAGCGCTCCACCCGCCAACATCGCGTCGAAGCGCGCATCGATACGGCGGCGCAGCGCGTCGCGCTCCGGCGCGAGGAAGATCTTCACGGCGGTTGACGCCTCGAGCGTCGGCGGCAAGCCGTCGCGATGCCAGTCGATGAGCGTGCGGCCCGTCGCCTCGATCACTTCGAGCGCACGCGCGACGCGCGTGCGATCGCGCGGCTTGAGCGTGGTGGCGGGATCGATCCGAACGAGCTCGGCGTGCAGCGCCGCCACGCCTTGCGCCTCAAGCCGCGCCCGTACGCGCGCGCGAACGTCCTCCGCCACCGGTGGAACCGCCGAAAGCCCCGTCGTCAGCGCCTTGAAATAGAGACCCGTGCCGCCGACCAGGATCGGCACGCGCCCGGCCGCGCGCGCCTCGTCCAGCACCGGGCGCACATCGGCGAGCCAGCGGCCGACCGAGTAGTTCTCGGCTGCATCCACACCGCCATAGAGCCGGTGCCGCGCGCGCGCTTCCTCGTCCGGCGTTGGCCGCGCCGTGATGACCCGCAGGTCGCGATAGACCTGCATCGAGTCGGCATTGATGATCGTGCCGCCGAGTGCCTCGGCGAGCCCAAGCGCCAGCGCCGACTTGCCGCTCGCGGTCGGGCCTGCGATCAGGATGGTATCGGGCTTTGGCATGGCGGCCGTCGTTGGACGCAAGACGCGCATGGGAGTACATTGCTTCAATGAAGCAGCCCGTCGTATCCCGCAATCCCGAAGTCATGGGCGGCACGCCGGTATTCGCCGGCACGCGCGTGCCGGTGCAGACGCTGCTCGACTACCTGGAAGCGGGTGAGTCGATTGACGAATTCCTCGAAGGTTTCCCGACGGTGATGCGGCAACAGGTCATCGCTTTCCTGGAGCAGGCGAAGGACCGGCTTATCGAATCGGTCTCGTGAGAGTGTTGCTCGACGAGTGCGTCGACTGGCGCCTGTCGCGCGAGATCGCCGGTCATGACGTCAAGACTGCCCAGCAAATGGGTTGGGCGACGATCAAGAACGGCGAATTGCTCGCGTTCGCGTCGAAACAATTCGACGTCTTCGTTACGGTTGATCGCAACTTGTCCTTCCAGCAAAACTTGGCCTCGCTCCCAATCGCCGTTGTCGTACTTCAAGCAAAAACTAATCGACTAGCCGATTTGAAGCCACTCGTTCCGGCGTTGTTGTCAGCGCTCAGTTCAGTCCGACCGGGCGCAGTCGAATGGGTAGCCGGCGATTAGCCCCATGACTCATGTCGCGACTCTCATATCCAACGCCGATCAACCGGGACTTGATGATGCCATCGTGGCCACGGCACGCGCTGCCTTGCCTGATGCTATGACGCCAGAATGGCTCGACGACGGCATCGCGGCAGATATCGCATTTACGCCGAATGACGAAGACGACAAGACAATCGCCGAACGCCTGCGCGCGGAGCTTGCCGGTCGCCCGATCGACGTGGTGGTGCAGCCCCTCGCCTTCCGCCGCAAGCGACTGTTCGTCGCCGACATGGATTCCACCATGATCGGCCAGGAATGCATCGACGAGTTCGCCGATTACGCGGGCCTGAAAGCGCATGTCGCGGCGATTACCGAGCGCGCGATGCGCGGCGAGATTGCGTTCGAGCCGGCGCTGCGCGAGCGCGTCGCCTTGCTGCAAGGTTTGCCGGTCGCGGTGGTCGACGAAGTGATCGCGAAACGCATCACCCTCACCCCCGGCGCGCGCACGCTCGTCGCGACCATGCGACAGAACGGCGCCCATACGTGTCTTGTCTCCGGCGGCTTCACGCTGTTCACCGCCCGCATCGCCGCAATGATCGGCTTCGACGAGCATCGCGGCAACACGCTAATCGTCGAGGACGGCAAACTCACCGGCAAGGTCGCCGTACCGATCCTCGGAGGCGAGGCCAAGCTCGCAACCCTGATCGCGCTGCGCGACCGCCTCGGCCTGTCGGCCGCCGACACGCTCGCGGCCGGCGACGGCGCGAATGACTTGGCGATGATCGAAGCCGCCGGCCTCGGCGTCGCCTATCACGCCAAGCCGATGGTCGCGGCGGCCGCGCACGCGCGGATCGACCACGGCAACCTCACGGCGCTGCTCTATCTGCAGGGATACGCGCGCGCCGAATTTGCTCCGGCCTAGCCGACCTTCACGTCTTTCCAGAAGCCGACGCGATCGGCGACCGCGCTGATCGCGGGCTGCGGACGCTCGTAGATCCAGGCGTTGCGCTCATGGCGCTCGGCGCCGATCACGACGTCGTAGAACTGCACGCCGTGCGGGCATTCGAGATCCTTCGGCGTCCTGGGAGTCTTCTCCGGCAAGTCCGTGCGCGCGTCGGCAATCAGGAAATAGTCGTAGCCTTTCACGGCCACCGTATCGTTGCTCTCGGCGACGATCTCGCCGTTCAAAACAGCCTTCATAATACCCTCACCCGACGGAAGTTACGGCGCACGAGCGACGTATGCGCGCGGTCGCACCGCCGCAACAGCCGTTTACGCAAAGGTCATCCTCGCAACCCGCTGGTCGCGATGCCCTTCATGATGTGGCGGCGCAGCAGCGCGAACACGATCAGCATCGGCAGGATGCTGATGACGGCGCCGGCCGAGATCGGGCCGTACTCGATGAAGAACTGGCGCTGATAGGTCGCGAGCCCCAGTTCGGTTGTGTACATGTCCTTCGAGGTAACGACGACCAGCGGCCAGATAAAGTTCGCCCAGGCTTCCGAGAACGCGAACACGCCGAGCGCCATCAGGCCGGACTTGGAGAGCGCCAGCACCACGCGCACATAGATCCAGAACTCGTTCGCGCCGTCGATACGGGCTGCTTCAAGCAGTTCGTCCGGGATCGACATGATCACCTGGCGCATGAAGAACACGCCGAACGTCATGATGACGAAGGGAAACACCAGCGCCAGGTAGCTGTTCATCATCCGCACGCCGAACACCATCAGGTAGAGCGGGATGATGTAGACCTCGAGCGGGATGATGGCGGTCGCCAAAATGATCGCGAACAGCACGCCGCGCCCGGGGAATTTGTATTTCGCGAAGATGAAGCCCGCGAGCGAGGAGGAAAACAGGATCGCGGTCATCGAACAGAGCGCGATAATCAGCGAATTGAGGATGTAGCGCAGGAAGTTCTCCTCGCCCAGGATGCGGTGGAAATGCTCCAGCGTCGGCGCGATGGGCAGGATATGCGGCGGCCAGGCGTTGATCTCGGGGTCGGGCTTGAGCGCCGTCATCAGCACCCAGAAGAACGGGGTCACCGCCAGCACCGCCATCACGGTGCACACGACGTAGGCGATGATGACGATCGGGCGTTCTTTAAACATCAGCGCGACCACGCCTGTCGCGGAACAGCGCGAACTGGATCATCACCAGCATCAGCACGAAAATCAGTAGCGCAACCGACTGCGCACCCGCATAGCCCATGCGGTAGAACACGAAGGCGTTCTGGTAGATCTCGCCGATCACGACCTTGAAGTCGTAGGCCGGCGCACCCTGCGCCGAGGCCGTAAGCACATAGACCGGCGCGAACACGTTGAAGAAGATGATGGTCGCGATGATCACCGTGAACAGGATGATCGGCTTCATCATCGGGATCACGATGTAGATCAGCCGCTGCCACGCGGTCGCGCCGTCAAGCTCGGCCGCCTCAAGCAGCTCGTCGGGAATATTGCGCAGGCCGACGCCATAGACGACCACGAAATAGCCAAGCATCTTCCACACCGACACGAGCACGATCGCGTAGATGATGACGTGCTCGTCCTGCAGCCAGGCGAGCTTGGGGATGCCGAGGAACGAGAGCCCGTAGTTGAGAATCCCGTGGATCGGATCAAAAATCCATTTCCAGATCACCGACGCCGGCACCCAAGGCGTCACCACCGGGATGTAGAGCAGCAACTCGTAGACCGGCGCGGCCTTCTCGATGCTCCGCAGCAGCACCGCCACCAAGAATGCGAGCGTCAGCGTAATGATCACCGCCATCACGCAGAACTGCAGCGTGTTGGTCAGCGCTGTGCGGAACGAGTCGTCTTCCAGCAGCCGCCAGTAATTGTCGAGGCCGACGAAGGGCCGGTTCCGCTGCGTTGGATGATAGCGATAGAACGAGAGGCGGATCGTCTCCAGGATCGGATAGACCCGGATGATGCAGAACAGCGCGAAGATCGGCCCGAGCGCGAGCACCACCCAAAGGAGATGATCGCGCTTGATCGAGTCGCGGAAATCCACGTAGCGCGCGGCGAGCGCGCCGCGCGGCGGCGCCTCGTCGGAATTTTCTTTGCGCATGATCTTGTCCGAAAACCGGTTCCCACTTTTCGGGATCATGCGCGGTCCTCACTCCGAATAGTTGCCGTTGTCCTTCAAAATCTTCACGGCGGTCTCGTGCGCCTTCATCATCACCTTCTTGGCGCCGTCGAGATTGCCGACCAGCGAGGCGTCGCGGAACGCATTCTGGATCACCTCGCCGACGCGCGTCGTCATCTCCTCATAGGCGACGTTCGGCGCCTCGATGTAGAGCGTGAGCCCGGCGGGCGGCGTGGTCATCTCGGCAAAGCGCGGCTCCTTGGCGAGGACCGCCCCATAGTCGCGGTCGTGCCGGATCGGCACCCAGCCGGAACCCTCCAGCACGTTGTTGACGATCGCCTGGTCCTGCAGGATACGGATGAAATCCCACGCCGCCGCCTGCAGCTTGCTATCCTTGTTCACTGACAGGATTTCGAGATTGTTGAACGCGCCCCAGGCCTTGTCGTGCGGCACCGGGACGACGCCGAATTTGATATCAGGTCCGTTCTTCTTGACGAACGGGATCACCCAGCTCTCGCGCATGAACATCGCGGCCGCGCCGGAGGCGAAACCCTGCGCGTCGTGCTTGAGCGCCCAGTCGTCGGATTTCTTCGGCCCATGCAGATGCTCGACATGGTCGAGCAGCACGCGCGCTGCCGCGTCGATGTGCTGGGCGATCGTGACCCGCACGGTGCCGGGCTTCTTGCCGGGCTCGAACATCTGCTCGCCGGCGAGCTGGTAGTAGAAGTAGCCGAACTTCTGCGTGCCGCCCGAAGGGCCGGTGAGGCGCAGCGAGATGCCGGCACGGGTAAGCTCGCCCTTCTCGTTCTTCTGCGTCAGCTTCTCGGCATATTGCCAGACCTCCGCATAGGTCTTCGGCGGCCCGTCGAGACCCGCGGCCTTGAGATGATCGATGTTGTAGAACAGTCCGTTGCGGCCGGACCACCACGGCATACCCCAGGGCTTGCCGTCGCGCGTCAGGACGTCCCGGAATACCGGGTCGATGATCTTCGGATCGTTCACGTCCTTGGCGAGATCGGCCGGCATCTCGGCGAGGTTGCCGCCCTCGTAATAGCGCGGGAAGATGAAGTCGTGCAGCGCCAGGATGTCCGGCCCCGAGCCCGCCGGCACCGACACCGCGAGCTTCGCCTCGAACTCGCGCAGCTCGAAGGTGAGGATTTCCACTTCGACGTTGGGATATTTCTTCCTGAACTCGACCTGGCCGAGCTTGAAAGCTTCAAGTGTCTCCGGATAGCCGAGCCAGATCGAGATCTTGCCTTTGACCGTGTTCTGCGCGGCGCCCAGTTGCACCGAAAGCAACAGGCACGCCGCCGCAATAAGCAAACGCCTCAACATGGTCGCCCTCCCGCGAATTTGTTGCGGCTAGGCTCGCCGTCCGGGCACGCCAAGTCAACAGGCCGCGGAGCCGCGCTGGCAACGACGTAGAGAACTGCCGCGTTCAGGAATGAGGTGCTCTTTCACGGCCTTTGCGGCGTTCGCCGCTTTCGTCGCTCGCGCGCGGCACCGAGACCAGAATACCGACCGCCGCGCAGGCGAGGAAAATGCCGAGGCGCTCCGCCGACGCAATGCCTGCGGTGAAGAGATGCAGCGAGGGCGCGGTCTGCGCGATCGCCAGCATCGACGCCGCCAAGGCGAACACGCCCGGCCCCGGCCCGCCGAGACGCGCCGCGATCGCGACCGCCGCAAGATAGAGCAGCATGTAAGACGTTCGAACGCCGGAGAACGCCAGCAGCGAGGTGAGCGCGAGACACGCCGTCACGGCGAGAACCGCCCAGCCATATCGCGCCGCATCCGACGCAAGCCATCGCCGCGCGCGCAACCGATGCAGCCGTGCGATCCGCACCTTCACCCGCACCAGCATCTGCGTCGCGTCGGCGATCAGCGCCCACTGCTCTGCCCGGCCCGCAGAGGGCCGCGCGAACGGACGCGAGGCGAGTTCGCCCCCATAGCCGAGAAATTTCGGGTCGATAACAAGCTGCTGAAACTCGTCCTCGCGGTCGAGCAGTCCGGTGATCTCCGTCGCGGTGACCGCGAGACCGTGCCGGGCGCACAGCGCGCAGACGACCTCGGCGACGGTCACCGGACGCTGCTCGAAGCCGGACGTTCCGATGAGGCAATGAAGCACCGATCGCGCAACCACCCATCCGAGCGGGATGTCGCGGTCGATGCGCCACTCCATGTCGATCGGCTTCAATCCCTCGGCGGTCTCGACCAGATTGAACGGCGTGACGTCGACATAATGACCGGGGAGCGCGAAGTCCGACAGGCGCCGGCCGCCGACGGGGAGCGCCTGCGCCAGCAGGAAGCCGAACCAGGGCGCAAACGCCGCGACGATCGCCGCCAGATCGCCGCCGCGCGCGCGGGCGACCCTCAGCGCTTCGAACGCGACCGGCCCCGGCACATAGGCCGTCTCGCCGGTGACATTGTCGAGCGTGCCGCCCGCAGCAAGCCAGCAGTGCCGCGCGCGTTGCGGGTTGAGCCACGTCTTGCAAACGCGGATTGCATCGCCGTCGCGCACGAAGCGCGTCTCGACCGCGAATTCCACCTTCCGTCGCGCCGCATACGCGGTCGCAATCACGCCGTCGGACGCCGGTGGCTCCCGCCCGGCGACGAGCAGGAACGAGTTGCTGAAGTCGGCGAGCAGGCCGTTGCGTGCGAGCTCGCGCGCGGCCAGCGCTTCGTCGAAGTGCCGGGAGCGGCCGCCGGTGTAGTCGCGCGCCTGCACCTGCGCGAGCGCGCCGGCCGCGTCGAAACCGGGATCGGAGAACGCCGCCTCGGCGAACACGACGCGCGGCAGCTTGTAGTCGGGGAACGGATATCGGAACGCGACGTGCGGAAGCCCCGCCTCGCGCACCCTGGCGGCAAGCTCGGCGCGGCCGAACGTGCGCGCCGTGCGCTCGTCATAAAGCCCCTGCAGGCCGAGATACGGAGCGCCGAGATGATCCTCGCGGCAGCCGTTGAAATATTTCAGGCCGAGCTTGTTCTCGATTGCGACGACGAGCCGGCCGTGCGGACCGAGCAGCGCTGCGGCCGCGCGCAGAAGCTCCCTTGGCGCGTCCGCGGCGTCCGAAAAGACCGGCGCGTACTCCAGCACACCGATCAGGATCACCCAGTCGAAGCGCTGCTCGGTCGTAAATTGCAGCACGTCGTCATAGAAGACCGTCACGTTGGCAAGATCGCGGCAGCGTTCCGCGGCCGTCTCGGCGCGCAGCCGCGCTCCCTCGACCGCCGTCACCTCGGCGCCGATCTCGCCGAGATAGCGCGTGATCGCGCCACAGCCGCAACCGAGCTCGAGCACCCGGTCGCCGGGCTTGATGCCGAGCGGCCGCACGATGCAGTGGCGCTCGCGGCTGAGGTGATATTCCGACGGCCAGTCGACGATCGCCTGCGCGAGTTCGTCGGAAAACGTGCCGCGATCCTGCGCCGTGCGCACGATGTCGTAGACGTAGCGCTCGGCGCCCGCACCATCGCGGTAGCCGATGCCCTGAAATCCCGTGCGCTGGAGCAGGTTGAGCGCGGCGTCACGGCCGTAACGCGCCCAGGCGTTGGCGACATCGGGAACGCGGGCGCGCAGAGCCTTGGTATCCATCGGCGAACCTCAAGCGGGCGCCGGACCGATGGGTCCGGCGGACCGTTCAGTTTCGCCCCCACGGCTTGCCTGTGCGGAAGCCGGTAGATCCCCGCCGGACGGCGGGGAAAGTCCCTTTATTGCAGCCCGATCGCCACGAAGCGCACGTCGCCGTCGGCGTTCGCCACCAGCAGCAGCGCGGTCTTCTTGCCGTCCTTCTTGAGCTGGTCGACGCGCTTCTGCACGTCGGCCGCGCTCGCAACCTCCTCGTCGGTGACCTTCACGATCACGTCGCCGGCGGAAAGCCGCTTGTCGGCCGCCGCCGAAGCCGGATCGACCTCGAGGATGACCACGCCCTTCACGTTGTCCTTGATCTTGTACTTGCGGCGCAGGTCGTCGGTCATGGTCGAGAGATTGAGGCCGAGCGCCTTCTGCACCACCGTCTTGTCGTCCGGCACCGCATCGCGCGTGGCCGCGACCGGCTGCGGCGCGTCGTCGAGCCGGCCGAGCCGCACCGTCTTGGTGATTTCCTTGCCCTTGCGGATCACCAGCACGGGCACGTCCTTGCCGATCGGCGTGTCGCCGACGATCTTCGGCAGGTCGCGCATCTCCTTGATGTCCTTGCCGTCGAACTTGACGATCACGTCGCCCGGCTCGATGCCGGCGGGCTTGGCCGGCCCCTTGTCGTCGATGCCGGCGACCAGCGCGCCGCGCGCCGGCTTGATGCCGAGGCTTTCGGCGATGTCGTCGGTCACCTGCTGGATGCGCACGCCGAGCCAGCCGCGCCGCATCTCGCCGAAATTGCGCAACTGCTCGATCACGCCCGCGACCGTGCTCGACGGCACCGCGAAGCCGATGCCGATCGAGCCGCCCGAGGGTGAAATGATCGCGGTGTTCACGCCGATCACCTCGCCGTCGAGATTGAACAGCGGCCCGCCGGAATTGCCGCGATTGATGGCGGCGTCGGTCTGGATGTAGTTGTCGTAGGGACCCGACTGGATGTCGCGGTTGCGCGCCGAGACGAT
>PLJS01000091.1 GCA_003140315.1 Hyphomicrobiales bacterium | reverse complement strand
TCCTTGAGCACGCCGAACGAGAACGCCGCGGCCCGCATGCCTCCGCCCGAGAATGCGAGCCCGACCATGAGCTCGTCTTCCCAGTCGGGCGTCGGGCGCAGGAGGTCGCCACCCGCCAGGCCGGCATTGGGGTCCGACACCGGCTGGTTGATGGGTAGATTCACAACGTGGGTGCAGCTCGCCAGCAGCAACAGCGCCGCAGCGAGCAAGACCCGCAAGCAACCAGGCACCCCGACCCCTTTCTCGACCGCCCACCCGATGCGGCAGAATGTCTGGGCGAGGTTTGGGGCGAGTTAACGGCGCGGCAGCCTGCCCTTGGGGATGGTCCGTTTCAATTGTCAGCCCTCGGGCCCGGATGTTAGGCAGCGCCTAACCTCGGTGGGGAAACGGTTGATCCACCCCGAGACCCCTCCCGCATCACGGCTGCCCTTCTAGACCCCGTCTGGGCCTGGGTCAGCCGCCGGCCTGCATCGGGGCGAGCTGGTCCAGGAACTTCCACTCGCAGCGATCGGGGTTTACCTCGAGGCCCTTGGCGACGTAGTTCAAGACTCGCTCGCGGTCGAGGTCGGTCTCGCCGATCCGCCAGACCCGCATGCTGCCGCGCGCGGCGACCGGCCGCCGATAGACGGCGCGCAGCGACCGTATTGGGTGTACCTAGAAGAGGTAGCGCGCGTGGAGGAGGAAGTGCAGGGGCGAAGCCCCGGCTGGGGCGGTGACGACCAGGTGCGCGTGATCATTGCCGCCGCTGGTCTCGAAGAAGACGACGCCGCGCATCCTCTCCGCCCTGTGGTGAGACGCCGACCACGACCGGCCGAGGTAGTAGCGATCGACCCGGGCCACCCAGGCGTAGAGCGCGTCCGCGAGGGCAGCTCGGCTCCTGCCAACCGGCAGCTGAGCCATGACGTGGAAGTCGCCGCCGTTCTGGGCGAGGGCTGCCACTAGCGCGGCCTTGTATCTGTAGCGATCCGCCTTCGTGAGCTTAGCCGCTGGTTGGATCACGTCGTCGCCCCTCGTTCTCGCCCTGGTCGGTGTGCCGCTGGATCCTCCAGCTCATCTGCAGGCAATAGATCTGCAGGCAATAGGAGGTCATCCGCACCTGCTCGCGCAGGCGACGACGTCCGATCGACTTGCTGACCATGGAGCCCAGTCGCGTCGCGATGAAGGCTCGTCCAATCCATCGCGATCCAAGCGAGACTCGATCCCGCTCGCTAACCCGCGACCGTCGCGATGCTCGCGCCGTCGTGCGCACGACAACGTTTTGATTGCAGCTTCGATGCTGCCCAGGCGTCGAGGTCTGCCGGGCTGTAGAGCGGATAGCGACCCAGCTTGCAGTAGTCGGGGCCATCGCCTGTCACCGCGAGCTTGGCGAGGGTCCGCCAGCTCAGCGGGATGCCCCAAGTCTCAGTGACGTAACGGGCAGCCTCTCGTCGGCGCAGTAATCGAGCGGGAATGGCCGTCACGTCTTTCGCGTCAACACTTGCATCGGTTGACTGGGTGCCATTGAGAAGCTGCGCAAAGAACGCTCGCAAGAGTCAGACTCCGTTGGGGCGACCGGTTACGAGCGGTAGTGCTCGATCGTGCCCAAGTATTTTTGTAGGTCCTTCTATATTATCCTCCCGGAGCGCTGACGCCGGGAGTGGACCGTCGGGTCGACTGGAGGGTGCCCGAGACGATTACGGCCCTGTTTCCGCTCGGGAAAAGGGGTTGTTTCGACAGAAACAATTCATTGGCCCTTGGTCGATATTTTGTGGGATGGAAGGAGGGATGGAAGATCGGTAGTCTATAAAAGACCTGTGATATCAATATGTTACTTGATAGATTGGCGGACTCGGTGACCGATGCGTGGAAGATCGGTGTCGATGGGCGGTGGTCGGCAGCCAGTATTTCGTCGGCGACGATGCCAACCAGAACGACAAGGTGCCGGCCTACTGGGTCACCAATCTGCATACGTCGTATCAGGTCAACAAGGAAGTCCAGGTGTTCGGGCTGATCACGAACTTGTTCAATCAGCGCTACTACACCTACGGCACTTACTTCGAACTGGACGGCGTCGCGAAGGCGACGTCATTCGCGTTCACCGATCCGCGCACGGTGACGCCGGCGCAGCCCTTCGCCGTCTATGGCGGGTTTCGCATGAGGCTGTGATCGCGCGGCCGCGCGACGGCTCAGTTCTTGGTCGCGGGAGCAGGGGTCGGAGCTGGCACGGGGTTCGGAGCCGGAACTGGTGTCGGAGCCGGGGAGATCCAGTGCCGGACGTTATCGACGAACTGGTCGAACTCGGCACGCCAGGAGGTCTCTGCCAGGATCAATGTCTGGATCGACAGCACGACGATGATCAAGACCACGATCCGGTGCTCGCGCAGGAACTGCGCGTACTCGGAAAAGCGCTCGTTTACGAACTTGTAGTGGTCGGCCATGCCGTCGACCGCGTCGTCCAATCGCAGCAGGCGGTTCTCGATCGATGCCAACAGCGTGAGCTCGACGAACACGCGCCGCGCCGCGCCGGAGAACTCCGGGGAGGGCGCTTCAAGCGCCCGCTCGACCCGAAGGTAACCGGCTTGCAGCGCTGTCGCGGTCCGCGTCATCTCGTCGACGTGGCTTCGGCGCTTGAGGATCCGCCAGGTCGGCTTGTCGGTCAGATGGATATCGTCTTCGATCGTGTGCCAGGCTTGCTCGGCCTGTTGTTCCAATTTGCGGAGCTCGGTCTCGCAGAAAGAGAAGTGTGCGATCGCGACCATCATATCGTTGATGAAATCCGCGGTGCCGAAGCAGATCGCGCGGCCGCGGCGCCATAGCAGGCGTTCGCTGCGGAACAGGACCTCGAGTATTCCCTCCTGCTCGCCTGGACGACGGGCCATCCATTGCTCGGTCTGCTTCTGCAACTGGTAAGCGGTTGCCGAACCGGACTGTACGAAGACGAACGTGAAGCATTCCGCCTCGGCGGTCGGTGCCGCGGTGTCCGCCAAAGCCGCGCTTGCGTCGATTTCGTTTGTGTAGACCCAGGCGGCGCGCGGCTGCCGGATGACCGTCAGCGCGGTCTTGTCGGGCAGCGCGCTGCCCGCAAATTCCACCGACCACGCACGAACCGGCGCGTTGGGCTGCCCCGCCACGATGCTCATGGCGTGTCCAGGGCCGGCAGTTTCGCCCGGTTCGGATCGATGTCCTCGGTGTCGGGCGGCTCGATGAAGAGCTCGTCATCCTCGAGGACCGGGCCGGGTTGCGCCATCAGGTAGCGCGTTTCCTTGTCCTTGGCGTAGCTTGCGATCATGAATTCGCCGTTGAGGTGATCCATCCAGTCATGGCCGAGACGTTGCTCGATCAGTTGATCGATCTTCTCGGCGGTCCAATTGTGCGGGCTCGCCCAATCGGACGCCATGATGATCCCCCACGTGCCGAGGAATGACGGCACGCTGACCTGCGCGGAATGAACCTCGGGGAACAGCGTGCGCAGCGTCCGCACCAGCGCGACATGCTGCTTGTGGTTCGAGAATGAGAACTCGAGCCCCTGGATCATCACAATGGCGTCGGGACGCAGCCGCTTGCGCAGGTGCTCGTAGAACTGGCGCGTGTAGAGCCGGAACGCCGGTCCGTCTGCCAGCATGTCGACCACGTCGATGATGACGACGTCGTAGATCTCGTCCGTGTCCTCGATGAACTTGCGCCCATCGGCGTAAACGAAACGCGCGCGGCCGTCCTCGAAGGCGCCCTTGCTCCAGCTCGGCAGGAACTGACGGCAGAGCTCGACGGCCTCCTGATCGATATCGACCATCGTGACCGAGCGTACCGAATTGTGTGCCAGCACCTCGCGCAGCGTCGCGCCTTCGCCGCCCCCCACGATGAGAACCGACCGCGGATTCGGATGCAGCAGCATCGCCGGCTGCACCAGCATTTCGTGATAGAGCGCTTCGTCTTCTGCCGCGCTCTGGATCTTGCCGTCGATGAAGAAGGCGAGCCCGTAATTGTAGGTGTCGGCGATGACGATCTGCTGGAACGGCGTCTGTGCCGAACAGACGATCGATTTCACCCGATAGGCGAAATGATCGTAGGGGTCGTCGATCTCGATGCAATAGAGGTTTTGCCCGGTGATGGTCGCGGGATCGACCGGCTCGACGTAGAACTCGCCGGGGCGCAGCTCCGGAAGCGGGTAGGGGCGCGCAATCGTCTGGCCCGGCGGCGGCGATGCCGGGGAAGCGGAAGTCGGTGGTGAAGCGAGAGGATTGGTTTCTTGCATTGAACTCTGAACAACTACCGGCATTCGCGTGATATCGCGGCCAGCGCGCCTATCACTTTCCTTTGGAATTGATCGTTTGACCGCAGCCCAGCGTGTCGCCTCAACACTAGCCGCTTGAGGTTTCTGCGGCAACCTCCAAAGCGGAGGTAGAGTAAAGGGAGAACGAGTTCGCGCGGGAATGCGGCGGAACTCTCATCGCGGCTTCTTGCCCGGGCGCGATGACTTAGCGGCATCGGATCACCCGCCGAACAGGAAGCGCACGACGTAAGGGCGTTCCGGCCATGCGCGCTTTGCGGCGCGGACGGCCGCCGCAATTCCAACGAGCACCAGGACGGTGGCGAGATCGACGAGCAGGAAGGTCGGCAGGCCGCGGTTGGGCCATAGCGGTTCGAGCATGTAGTTAATGATCGCCAAGTGCAGGGCGTACATCAGTAACGAGCACTCTCCCAGCCATCGCAGCGGTGCGAATATCGGTGAATCCGGCGCAAAGTGCACCGCCCACAGCAGCGCCAGCACCAGCGCCAGCACCGTCCCGCACGCCGTGACGATGAAGCCGAGTGTCGGCGGATAGAACAGCTCGCTGAATCCGTCGCGCACATAGGCCCGCCCGGGATAGAGCCACCACGCCACGATCCCGACGATCAGGAGAGCCGCCGCGATCGGAACGACCCGGCGGAAGGCCTCTTCACGCGGCGGCATGAAAACCGTTTGCGCGATCGTCGCGCCCGCAAAACTCATCCCAAGCCATGGGAACAACGGGAACCAGCCGTCGACAAACAGGTGCTGGAGCAGCCCGGTCGGATTTCTTGGCGTCACCTCACGCGCGCCGGCTCCGCTGCCCCACAGAACATACTCGCCTGGGTGGTTGGTGTAGCTGAATTTCCATTGCAGGATTGGCGTGGCGACGAAGATGAGCGCGATGAGCGCGAGCTGCCAGATGCGCGGCAGCCGTGCGAACAGATAGGTGAGCGGGCAGGCGATCCCGATCAGATACAGCACATCGTAGGAATAAAACGGCACGACCCTGAAGATCACGCCCTCGATCAGCGCCGCGACCGCCAGCAGCATCAAGCCGCGGATCACGGCGTCCCACAATCCATGCGGTCGCCTGCCGGCGCTCAAGGCGACCATCATTCCGGCGACCGCGATGAAGACGGGCGCCGCGAACGAGCTCACGACGCGAAACCAGAATGCATGCGGTTCGGCGTAAACCGACGCCGCCATGTTGGCCGGCACCATGATGAAGATGGCGAGGCCGCGCACGACGTCGATCGTGGCGATCCGGGATGCGGGCGGGGGTGTCGTGGCGGCCATCTTCCGGCGTGACGTAACGCATTTCGCAAGCGCGTGCACGGGCAGCAACGTATGGAGATGATAACTTGGTTTGCAATTTTAACGAAAGTCCGGGGCTGGTCAGCCACGGTCCGCGCCGCACCACAGAATCGCAGGCAAATGCCGGCCGCTCGCGGACTCTCGCCGGCGGAGCCGGACAAGACCGCCGGAGCCGCCCGAAGCGCGGCCGGAAAGGCCTCCTCAACCCCTTGAAAACGATCGGACTATGCCTTTTTTGACACACCCCTCGGTGATCCCGCCGTGCCGGCATAAATTGTTCATCTTGGGTTCAGCCACGGACAACAAGAGTGCGGGCCTGTGCGACGTACAATCGACTTGGTCCACCCGTGACCACGTCATTGAGGAATTCGATAGGGGGCGATGATGGACGCGCGACACTTCGAAGAGGCGAACGGCCTCGGTCATTCCTCCGGCGCTGCCGTGAACTTCAAGGCCGTCGACTCGCCGCTTGAGCAGTCCGACGACGGCCATCTCAAGGGCTATTTCATCAACCGCGACGGCAAGACCTTCGCCGGCGCGCATTTGATCATCGATCTGCGCGGCGCCAGCCGGCTCGACGACGTCGACTTCATCGAGAGGACCTTGATCGAAGCAGCCGAAGTCGCCGGCGCAACGCTGCTGCACACCCACTGCCATCCGTTTACCGGCGGCGGCGTGTCGGGCGTCGCGGTGCTGGCGGAGTCGCACATCAGCATCCACACTTGGCCGGAGCACGGTTATGCCGCGCTCGACGTTTTCATGTGCGGCCGCTGCGATCCGAAGGACACGATCCCGGTGCTGAAGCGCGCGTTTCAGCCCAAGCGCATCGACGTGAACGAGCTAATGCGCGGCGAATCCTGCGATCAGCAAAGCTAAGACGCACTCCTCGACGACGTGTTGAACCGGCATTGCCGCCGCGCTGTTAATTGACAGCGCGGGGGTCCAAAGTTACGATTGTTTGTGTAGTAACGGGGTGTGATCGATGCGTTCGCTCGCGACCAGCGCGGCAATTTTGGTCTTGATGGTTCTCACGACGACTTTTGCTGCGACAAGGCCGGGTTGCGCCGACACCGTCGTCAACGTATGCGGAAAATTCTCGTTCTGGGTGCCCGATGATTGGAAGGCAACCAAGGACAGCGAAAATCCCGAGCGAACGACTTACGACAGCCCCGACGGCAACATTTCTCTGATCGTTGGTCCGCTCACCGAAAAAGACGCGGACCTGAGCGACGAAGAGGTGACGGATTTCGCCGACGAAGAGCTCGACGAAATGAAGGTCACGGCCGACAAGACCGATACGTTGGAGAAATTCAACATCCGTCTGCTCGAAGGGACCGGCGAGGACGAAAGCGACCCCGTCGTGTTCAAGATGCTTGCGCTCAATCCGGGGAACGACGACACGGTGCTCGTGGTGCTCATCTACGGCGACGCGAAGCATATGAGTCGGACTGAAAATCAGGCCACGATCGACAAGATCATGCGCAGCCTGAGACCCCAAGGATGAGTTCGGCAGTTGGGGCTTCGGACGCCCAGTCAGCGAATGCTGATGGCGCGGCGCCTGAAGGCTATCGGGGGGTCGCGATCCTTCCGATCATGGTCGGACTGACAGTCGGTCTCGCGGGCTTTCTTCTCTTCCTGGTCGAACCGATGATGGGCAAGTACATCCTGCCGTGGTTCGGCGGGAGTGCGTCCACCTGGACCGTCTGCCTTCTGTTTTTCCAGGCGGCGTTGCTGGCCGGATATTTCTACGCGTTCATGATCGCCGCGCGCCTGTCGCTGAAGACGCAGGCAATCCTGCAACTCATCATCCTGGCGGCGGCGGCCTTGACGCTTCCGATCGAGCCATCCGATTCGTGGAAGCCGGTGGATGCAAGCGCGCCGGTTTGGCACATCCTGGGCGTGCTCACCACTTCTGTGGCGGTGCCCTATGTGGTTCTGGCGACCACGTCGACGCTGCTGCAGCGATGGGTGAGCCTGCTCTATACCGATCAGCGCGTGATCCGCTATTTCGCCGTCTCGAATTTTGGCTCGTTTCTGGGACTTCTGAGCTATCCCTTCGTGGTCGAGCCGCTCAGTTCCACCCGGCAGCAAACGATCGGCTGGTCGTACGCTTTCGTCGCCTATCTCGTCCTCTTCGGCGCCTGCGCCGTCATGACGATCATGATGGCGCGCCGCGCAAAGACCAGCGTCGGCCCCGTCGAGGGTGGCGCACCCGCCGCGCCCGCGGGCTCTCTTGCATTCCGGGAAGTCGCAATCTGGATCGGCTGGGCCTCCGGCGGAACCGTGCTGCTGCTCGCGACCACAAATCTCATTTCCGAATGGATCTCGGTGGTGCCGTTCCTGTGGATCGTGCCGCTCGCGCTCTATCTCCTGTCCTTCGTGCTGGTCTTCGCGCGCGACAGCTACTATCGGCGCGAAATCTATCTGCCCCTTTTCATCATTCTAGCGATCGGAACGCTGTTCATCGGGAAGCCGCTGTCGGCCGAGCTCCTGCTCGCGCAGATCGTGCTGCTCTCGATCTGCATGTTCTGCGGCTGCATGATCTGTCACGGCGAGCTGGTCGCCAGGGCGCCGGCTCCGCATCGGCTCGCGGAATTCTATCTGTCGATCGCCTTCGGCGGGTTCGTCGGCGGCATTCTCGTCACCTTCGTCGCGCCGGCCTTGTTCCCCGATATCTGGGAGTATCACCTCGGCATCTTCGTTATCGTGGTGGCCGCCGCGATCATGGAGCGGCGGCGGCAGGGGGTATTGGCGCGCCGGATACCCAAACCCGCGCTCTATGCGATTGCGGCGGTACTCCTTCTCATGTGCGCCGGATATGTCGCGCTGGAAATCGAGAACAACCAGGGCCTCGTGTGGCAGGCTCGGAATTTCTACGGTGTCGTGAGAGTTGTCGACGATCAGCCGTCGTCGAGATCCGGCCGGATGCGGATTCTGTGGCAGTCGGGCGAGGATCAGGGCGAGCAGTACCTCGATCCCGCACGGCGTGCTGAACCGGCGTGCGATTTCAGTGAAGAGTCCGCGCTCGGGCTCGCGCTGCGCTACACCGCGGCGCGCCGTAACGGCAACCCGAACGCACCCATCCGGCTCGGCTTCATCGGCATGGGTGTCGGCATGACGTTGGGCTACAACAAGCCTGGCGATGTCGTTCGCTTCTATGAGCTTAACCCCGCGGTCGCGGAGGCTGCGAAACAGAATTTCACTTTCATCAGCGACGCCAAGGCCACTGTCGACATCATTCTCGGCGACGGCCGGCTATCGCTCGAGCGCGAGAGCAAGCTGAAGGATACGCCGAAGTTCGACATCATCGCGATGGACGCCTATCGGGGCGCCTCACCGCCCATCCATCTGGTGACCAAGGAGGCGTTCGATATCTACCTCGCGATGCTCAAGCCCGACGGCATCCTGCTCATCGATCTCGATCTGGATAATTTCGAACTGTCTCCGCTGCATCGCGGGCTCTCCGAACATTTCAATCTGCCGGCCGGTTGGTTCGACACCGGGGAGATGGTCGACGATTGCGAGGACGGTGTGAGCTGGGCCGTCTACACGCGTGACGAAGGCTTCTGGAAGATCAAGCGCGTTGCGACGAGCCGCGCGCCCTGGCCCGACGGCAAAGAGACCAAGGTGCTTTGGACCGACCAGTACAGCAACCTCTTCGGCCTGCTGAACGGCAATTTGCTGAAAACCTTCTTGGGCGTGTTCGGCCTTTAGCCACGAGGTTGCGGCGGGATGCAGCACGACAGCCCAGATGCGGCGCTGCCGCCGGGAGGGCAGCCGGAGCCTCGGCCGTCGCGAGCGATTGCGCAGCGCTACCTGTCCATCGACATCCTGCGTGGCCTCGCCATTTTGACGATGATCCAGGTGCATGCGGTCGACCATCTCTCGCGGCGGAATCCGTATCCGGACTATCTCAACACAGCGTCGCAGATTCCGGGACACCTGGCGGCCCCGTTGTTCACGCTCGTCGCGGGCCTGAGCTACGCGTTGTGGCTTGGCGCGCAGGAGCGCTTCGGCCTGAGCACAGACGAGATCGTAAAATACAGCCTGCGTCGCGGACTGTTCGTGTTCCTGCTCGGGTTCGTCGTCAACGTCTTCGTCTGGTTGCCGGACTCGACGTTCGACTGGGACATCCTGCAATCGATCGGCGGGTCCGCCATCATCCTCGTCGCCGTGCGCAACTGGCGCCCCCGCACGCTGATCGCAATCGCCATCGTGATTCTCCTCGTGACCCCGCCGTTGCGGCAGCTCTTCGACTACGATTCCTATTGGAACGTCACCGGCGAGTTCACGTACCAGACCAAGTTTGGCCCGGTGCTCCTCGGGTTTTTCCTGACCGGCTATTTTCCGCTGCTGCCCTGGCTCCTCTATCCGCTCGTTGGCTTTGCTCTGGGCCGACTCTATTATCGCGACGAGAAGGCGGCGCCGCTGCCGCTCATTCTTCCGGCGCTTGGCGCCGTGATGCTCGTTCTCGCTTTGCTTGGTGGGCTGCTCAAGCCCGAGGTGCCGGCCTGGATCGCGCGATATTACGCAACCGGATGGCCGGATGGCTTCTATCCGGCGACGACAGTGTTCATCTTGGCCTCGCTCGGCGGCACGCTCATCGGTCTGTGGATCCTCAACCGTACGATCGATCTGAAGGAGAGCGTGACCGGTCGCGGTCGGGTGCTCATGTTTTTCCGGCGCTTCAGCTACTTTGCGCTGAGCGCCTATGTGCTGCACCTCGTCGCGCAAATCTGGCCGTTGCGTCTTTTGGCGTTGTACGAAAGGCAGGAAAGGATCGACTACTATCAGGGCCGCGCCTTGGAGATTCCGGCAGCGCTTGTTTCGTCGCTTGCCCTGATCACCGCGCTTTATATCCTTTTCATTTTTCTCGATCGTCACAAGAAATACAGCCTCGAATATTTCATGCGCTGGATTTCGAGCTGATGCGACGTTGACGCTGGTTTGATGCCTCGACAGGCTCGGCTGCGTTCGGGCATGGTCGCGCCGTTGCGCCGACGATCGGGTTCTTGACGTCCATGGGGCGAAGATCACGCAAGTTGAAGGTCGATTTCGCTGACCTCGCGCCGTCCGGGACGGCGGCTGGCGGCTTTGCTCGCATCATCGACCGACGGTCGTTCCTGGCGGCCTTGCTCGCACTTGCGGCGAACCCGGCGCTCGGCCAGGTCCCGGCGTCCGGCACCGGCACCGTCGACGTTGCGGTCGTGGGCGCGGGCGCCGCCGGCATCGCGGCTGCACGCCGTCTTGCCGCCGCCGGCAAGCGCGTCGCGCTGCTCGAGGCGACCGACCGCGTCGGCGGGCGTTGCGTCACCGATACCGCGCTGTTCGGCGTGCCGTTCGACCGCGGCGCGCATTGGATCCACGTCTCCGCCACGGACCCCATGACGGACCTCGCGGCCCTTGGCGGGCTCGAAATCTATCGGGCGCCGCCGGGCGAGAAGCTGCGAATCGGCCGGCGCTATGCGGATCGCGCCGAACTCAACGAACTCTCCGCCGCGCGGTTGCGTGCCGATCGCGCGATGAACGCGGCCGGCCACGGCCAGGCCGACATGGCCTGCAGCGAAGCGTTCCCGAACGATCTCGGCGCTCTCGGCCTGACCGTGGAATTTCTGCTGGGCGCCTATAGTTGCGCGAAGGATCTCTCCGAGGTGTCGGCGTTCGACTTCGCGAACTCCAAGGAACGCGAGCGGGATTTCTTTTGCCGCCAGGGCTTCGGCACGATTCTGGAGAAGGTCGCGCTTGGGTTGCCTGTGCGGTTGTCGACGCCGGTGTCCGAGATCGACTATTCGGGTCGCTCGGCCGTTTCGCTTCAGACCGCTAGCGGTACGCTGCGTGCGCAAGCCGTCATCGTCACGGTCTCGCTCGGCGTGCTCGCGGCCGAGATCATCAAGTTCCGCCCCCTTTTGCCGCTTCGCCATTTCGAGGCGGTGCGAAAGCTCACGCTCGGCAGCTACGACCACATCGCGTTGGAGCTTCCCGGCAACCCGCTCGGCCTCGGCAGCGACGATGTCGTCTACGAGAAGGCCGCGACCAACCGGACGGCGGCGTTGCTCGCCAATGTTTCCGGCACATCGCTCTGCATGATCGACATCGGCGGCGGCTTCGGCCGCACGCTCGCCGCGCAGGGCGAGGCGGCCATGATCGACTTCGGCATCGGATGGCTCGCGGGCCTCTTCGGCAACAGCGTCAAGGCGGCGGTCAAGCGCCGCCATGCGACCCGATGGGACAAAGAACCGTGGGTGCGCGGCGCCTATTCCTGCGCTTCGCCCGGGAACCAGCCCGCCCGCGGCGTGCTTTCTGAATCGCTCAATGGCCGGGTCTGGTTTGCCGGCGAAGCCGTTAACGAGACGCTGTGGGGAAGCGTCGCCGGAGCCTGGGTGTCGGGCACGCGCGCGGCGGACGCCGTCCTCAAGCGCCTGTCTGCGTGATGTCGGATTCGGATTTCAAGGAGAACGTCATGAACATCATAGGCGAGACGCACCGGCTGGAAGCCACCGGCAGCGACCTGTCCGGGTCGGTCTATGACGACGTGAACCTGTCTGGCAGCCGCTACCAGAATGCCAACATGTCGGGCGGGACCTATCGCGACGTCAATTTGTCGGGCTGCACCTTCGACGATTTGAACATGGCGGGTTGCAGCATCCACAACGCCAATTTTTCCGGTGTGAAGATCGACGACGGCGATCTCCAAGGTGTTTCGATCGTCAACAGCCGGCTGGAGGGCATGACGATCGACGGCATCAAGGTGACCGACATGATCGCCGCGTGGAAGGAGCGAGAGCGCCAAGGGCAGAAACCGGAGTCCGCGACCGAGGCCTGATGCAAACGATCAGGGCGCGAGGGTTCTGAACCCCCACGCCCTGTTTTCGTATCCGGCCACCCAGGAGACCGGGGAGCCGAGTGTCAAACCCTAGGCCGCGACCGAGACCTTGCCGGCGATCGGAACCTCGGAGATCGTCTTCAGGATCTGCGAAGCGATCTGGTAGGGGTCGCCNNGCCGTAGCTGAACTTGTTCCACGGCGCGGTCTCGTGCTTGCCGGTCAGGCGCTTGTCGTTGTCCGGACCGTAGACCGCGATATGGTCCATCAGGTTCTTCTCGAACGCCGCCATCATCGCTTCGAAGTATTCCTTGCCGCCGACCGTGCGCATGTAGTCGGTCGAGAAGTTGGCGTGCATGCCCGAGCCGTTCCAGTCGGTGTCGCCGAGCGGCTTGCAGTGATACTCGATGTCGACGCCGTAGGTCTCGGTCAGGCGCTGCAACAAGTAGCGCGCCATCCACATCTCGTCAGCGGCTTTTTTCGAGCCCTTGCCGAAGATCTGGAATTCCCACTGGNNTTGATGCCTTCGTGGTTGATGCCGGCGGCGAGGCAGAGGTCGAGATGCTTCTCGACGATCTCACGCGCGACCGGACCGACATTGCTGTACCCGACGCCGGTGTAATACGGGCCTTGCGGCGCCGGATAACCGCTGCTCGGGAAGCCGAGCGGACGGCCATCCTTGAACATGAAGTATTCCTGCTCGAAGCCGAACCAGGCGCCGGGATCGTCCAGGATCGTCGCGCGCTTGTTGGTCGAGTGCGGCGTGACGCCATCCGGCATCATGACTTCGCACATCACCAGCGCGCCGTTGATGCGCGCCGCGTCCGGATAGATCGCGACGGGCTTGAGCACGCAATCCGAGGAGTGTCCCTCGGCCTGCATAGTCGAGCTTCCGTCGAATCCCCAGAGCGGAAGCTGCTCAAGCGTCGGGAACGAATCGAAGTCCTTCAGTTGGGTCTTGCCGCGAAGGTTTGGCACGGGCGTGTAGCCGTCAAGCCATATGTACTCGAGCTTATATTTGGTCATTGGTCTCTCATAAGCTGATGAAGCCACCGTGAGCGAGCGTCCGATGCATGCTCGGCAACCAACGGCGCGCCCGGCCGCTGCCTGCTTACGTCCTCGAAGCATTTCGTATGCCAGTCGGCGCAAATGTCGCACCGATATGGCGCACGCAGTGCAGCAAGAGACGTTCGCTACAGCAGCAATGCTATCCAATGAAGCAAAAACCGACGTGCTGATATTGTAGCCATATGCTGATTTTTCATGAGGCACGCTGAGCAAATCAGTTGCAGCGACGTTATATTCGTTTCCAACACAGCGACTCAGCGCGCGAGGCGCGCCAAGGAGACGACAATGCCTACGAGCCTTCAAAGTGGATCGGCGACGATCTACCAATTCCCCGCACGAGGCCGCTTCGCGGTCGGCGTGCAGAGCGATCAGGCGGGGACCGCCGCGGCCGTGATGTCGCCGCACGCCAAGATCGTGTTCGGCAGCGGATGGTATCACGACGAAGCGATCCAGGACGCCGAACGCGGGCGCAAGAACTAGCCGCATGCCGGGCGATGACGGCGCGCGTTGGGTTTGGCCCTCCGCGTCACGCCCCGAAGATGGACCAGCCCATCCTCTTGCTCAGCGCCTCGAGCGCGACGCGGCCGAGATGGGAGTTGCCGTTCGCATCCAGCCCCGGCGACCAGACGGCGATCGAGGCCTTGCCGGGCGAGATCGCCAGGATGCCGCCGCCGCCGACGCCGCTCTTGCCCGGAAGGCCGACCCGGTAGGCGAACTCGCCGGAGCCGTCGTAATGGCCGCAGGTCAGCATGACGGCGTTGATGCGCCGCGCGCGCTCCGGCTGGACGACCGAGTGGCCGGTCGTTGGATTGCGGCCGAGATGGGCGAGAAAGCGTCCAGCCATCGCGAGCTGCCGGCACGACATCGAAATGGCACAGTGATGGAAGTAGACGCCGAGCGTGAAGTCGACCGGGTTGTCGAGGGCGTCGAAGGACTTCATGTAATTGGCGAGAGCGATGTTGCGAAATCCGGTGCGCTGCTCCGAGGCCGCGACCGCTTCGTCGATCGTGATCGAGGGATCATCCGCGACGAACTGCATGAATCGCAGGATTTCTCCCAGCGCCTCGCGGGGCTGATGTCCGGACAGGATCACGTCAGTGACGGCGATTGCGCCGGCATTGATGAAAGGATTGCGCGGCACCCCGCGCTCGCGTTCGAGCTGGACGATGGAGTTGAACGGGCTGCCTGACGGCTCGCGGCCGACGCGTCGCCACAGCCTGTCGCCGATCTTGCCCAAGGCAAGCGTCAACGTGAAAACCTTCGAGATGCTTTGGATCGAAAACGCTGTGTCGCTATCGCCTGCCGCCGCAACGCGTCCGTCGACGCCGATCACCGCGAGGCCGAAGGCTTGAGCGTCGATGCAGGCGAGCTCCGGAATGTAGGTCGCAACCTCGCCGCGATCCCGTCTCTGCCGCATCTCGTCGGCTATCTCTCTGACGACAAGGTCAAGGTTGGGCATGAGGTCGCTCACCGGGGCCCGCGCAAAACGTCGCGGTGCTGGGCTCGCTGAGCTTACAACGCATCGACTTGAAAGAAAAAACGCCGCGAGGGGTACCGAACCCTCGGTCTCGCGCCAAGCGAAATCAGCTTGAAATCAGGCCCCGGCGCTG
>PLJS01000036.1 GCA_003140315.1 Hyphomicrobiales bacterium | reverse complement strand
GCGAAATGACGTGACGGGCCAATTGCGGGCGTATTTGTTTGATTATACGGAACCAGCACGCTTCATCATTCGGCAGACCAATCGGCAGCGAGAAGATGGCTGAACGCAAGACAAGGGTTGCTATCCTGTTCGGCGGGCGGTCCGCGGAACACGATGTATCCAGGGCGTCTGCCGCGAACGTGCTTCGTTCCCTCGATTCGGACCGGTATGAAGTCACGCTAATAGGCATAACCCGCGATGGTCGCTGGACCGTCGCTGATGCGGGCAATGGCGCCGGGACCGGCGCCGCAGCGTTGGCCATTCCGGACGATGGACCGCAGCTCGCTCTCTTGCCCGGAGGACAAGGCCGAGCGCTGGTTCTCGAGAGCAATGCAGAGGGAATTCGAGAATGCCCGGCGTTCGATCTCTTCTTCCCAGTCCTGCATGGCCCCAATGGGGAAGATGGAACGGTCCAGGGCGCACTCGAACTGTCCGATGTGGCCTATGTCGGCTCGCGCGTCATGGGATCGGCCGTCGCAATGGACAAGGACGTCGCCAAACGACTCATGCGCGATGCGGGATTGCCGATTGTGCCCTTCGCCGTGATGTCGGTCTCGTCTCCAATTACGTATGACGACGCGGTCCGCGCCGTCAGCTCGCCGGAGGTCTTCGTCAAGCCGGCCAACATGGGCTCATCCGTCGGCGTGTCGAAAGCACGAACTGCCAACGAGTTCGAAGCCTGTTGCCGAGCGGCCTTTCGCTTCGACAGCAAGATCTTGATCGAGCGGTGCGTCGCGCCGGTACGGGAGATCGAGTGCTCCATCCTGGAAGACGCGAACGCCGACGTTCGCGCATCGCAACTCGGAGAGATCGTTCCAGCCGGAAAGCACGGCTTTTATTCGTACGATGCGAAATACATCGATGGCGATGGCGCGGCGCTTCATATTCCAGCCGATCTGCCGCCTCCCTTGGCGGATCGCATCAGGGAACTCGCGATCAAGACGTTCCGCGTGCTCTGCTGCGAAGGAATGGCGCGCATCGACTTCTTTGTCAGCGGCGAGCAAGTGTTCGTGAACGAAGCAAACACGCTGCCCGGATTCACCAATATCAGCATGTATCCGAAGTTGTGGGAGGCCAGTGGGTTGTCTCAACCCGAACTCATGAACGTCTTGATCGGCCACGCATTGGCGCGTCACAAGGGCTCCAGGAACTTGACTTCTCAGCGCGAGTAAAACGTCCGCATCGGGTCATTCACGTCGGTTGAGCAATGTCCTTAGCCTGTCGGCTTCACCCCCGACTCCGGACATATCGCTGCGACGCGCCGACGTGACCGCGCCAGCATATGCATGTGTTGGTGTAATTTTGCGGCCTGCCGTTCTACGATCACGACGCGACGTAAACAGCCGTCCACTTCGGATTTTGCTTCAGTGCTCAATCATGCGCATGGTTGAGCGCATCTCGAACGGCACCGGATAGACGATGTTTCCCCTCAAGGGCTTGATCCGCGATCGCACATCCGTGTCTCATCGTCGCGAGCTATTAGAGTCGGGTGAGGTGTGCTTCCACCAATCCGGAGGCCGAATGGTGCGCCCTCGATGACCTCGCGCATTCCAGGGCCGGGAGATTGCCTTTGCCGCGAGCAACCCGCGGAATACTGCGACGCTGACACGCGCCGCCCCAACCTGCCGGGTCTGAAAACCGCTTGCTGACCGTCTGGGGTTGTGGGAAATATGAACCACAACGTCTATTCGGAGTTTGGAGTGCCGGACGGGGGAAGCGAGAGGCAGCGTCACCAACGGCTTTACGACGATCTGCGCAAGAAGTTGCTCGATCTGTCGCGCCGTAATCCTATGCTCAATTACAAGCATCGAGCGGGATCGCGGCGCCAACTCCGGATAGTCAATACCAACCTCGAAAGCGTCTTCGCGGAGTTAGGTGCAAGGCAAAAGGAATTGCCTTTCACTTCTTTGCCGGAGCCCGACGACATCCCCGAAGACGAGCTGACCGACAACTTCAAAGCCGCCCTCGGTCACGCGAAGTCGACAGACCTTGACTATCTCACCCGCCTCGCGGCTCTCGACAACGTCGCTCGGCAAGATGACGCATCGCTGGCGCAGCTGGAACGGTGGCTCAGGGATCGCATCCGGGGGCAGCTGGAGTTGCCGCCGCGCCCCAATCGCCAAGAGTTCAACCTCGTCGAACACGCCCGCAAGAAGAATATCGACACTAGCTATGAGCTGTCGCCGACACCATCGTCGGACCCAAATATCGTCCGGCGACTTCAATCGATGTTCTTTGCGGACGAACTTGACTCGCGGCTCGCCCGCATTTCAGCAGACGCGAGACTCTCTGAACAGGAAACCGGCCTCTCGACACTATTTCTGGCGTTCGGATTTCTGCGCTGGTATGAGTCCAACGATAGCGATGTTGCCAACTTCGCGCCGCTTCTCTTGCTACCCGTGCAGATCGCCAAACGATTGCAGGCACGCAAGGCCGTCTACAGCATCAAGGCGGCCGCGGAGACGCCGGAAATCAATCTCAGTCTTCGCGAATTTCTGTTGCGGAATTCCCCGGACGTGAGCCGCCAGCGCCGCGTAACGTCAATCTCGGCAGCGACCGCTTCGCAATGTTCAACAAAAAGCGGGACATCCCCCAGTTTGTCGACAGCTATGTCGACTGCGGTAGAAGCCGTCTGGTTGCTCCAGCCGTGTGAGGTCGCGATAATTCCGCCCGATACGGAGGCGCAGGCCATGAGTCGTCCGACAGCTCGCACCCGAAGAAATCGGCGTTCGCCGTGCCGGCTATTCCGATCTGCAGTATTAGGGCTCACCATGGGGCTTCTGGCGGCATCCTCCGCTTTTGCGCAGACGCCAGCCGAGGAAATCGCCGTCAGCCTGCCGCTCACGGGAGACGGGGCGGTGTCGTTCGGACGGGGAACACTCGAGGGCATTCAACTCGCCGTCGAGGAAGCCAATGCCGATAGCACGGCTCCGCAGATCAATCTGGCGATCTACGACGACCAGAGCAGCGACAATGCCGTTATCGACGTTGCCGAAAAGATCATCGCCAGTCGGGCGACGTTGGTGCTTGGGCCTTCGTATAGCACCGCCGCCCTTGCACAAGGGCCCCTTTACGCCAAGGCGGGCATCGCCTCCCTGTGCCCTACGGCTACGTCGGACGCGATCACCGAGAATGCCACGACCTTCCGTATGATCTTCAAGAACAGCCAGCAGGGGACCGCGCTCGCCACATACCTGTTCCGCGTGCTTGGCCTTCACCGCGCCGATGTGATTGTCGTCGATAACAAATATGGACAGACATTGCGGGTCGGTTTCGAGGAAGTGGCCAAGCGGCTTGGGATCGAGGCGCAGTGGTTTCCATACAAGACCCCGGACGAGGCGGAGGCCATCACGCGCCGTCTGAGCGCCGATAGCTCAGAGCGGGCAATTGTCTTTCTCACGCTCGATGGTGACGCCGCGCGAGTTCTGACGGCGCTGCGACGACAAGGCTTGCGCGGTCCATTCCTCGGGGGCGATGCGCTGGGCGACGAGGGCTTCAGCCGACTGTTTGCCAGCCTACCGGAGGAACGGCAGCAGCCGGGCTATTTTACCGATGGTGTCTACGGCATCGCACCAATAATCCTGGACTCGGCGAACGCCGAGACGCTGGCATTTATCGAGCGCTTCCGTGCACGCTTTGGCCACGATCCGCTTTGGATGGCAGTCGCCGGATATGACGCGGCGCTCACGGCGGTCGCCGCCATGCGCGCCACCGGCGCGAATTCCGACATCAAGGCGCGGCGTGGGGCGGCGGTGAGATGGCTCGCCTCGCTGAACAGCGTCGACCAAGCGCTGCCAGGCCTTCTGGGCCCGCTGTGGTTCGATACCGAACACGGAGGACACCGCGCGGTTCGCATCGCGCGGTTCGAGCGCGGTCGCTTGGAATCGGCGCCCCTGCAAATTGTTTCGGTCCCCAATCCCGATCGTGTCGAGATCAAGTCAGGTGCGGTCTTTGAGATTGAGCCCGGCAGCTGGGGCCGGAAACAACGCGTCGTCTATTCCGGCATGTTCCTCAATGAGATCGCGCGAGTGGATATCGCTCAATCGACGTTCACGGCTGACCTCTATGTCTGGATGCGGTTTGCGCGAGTCGACGGCGCAGATGCTTCCGAGCCAACGGAAATCGAGTTTCCTAACCTTGTTCGCGGTAGCTTCGACGCCAATCGACCGGCCGCGAAGGGCGAACTGGACGACGGAACCATCTATCGTCTCTGGAAAGTGCGGGGCGATTTTAAGAACGATTTTGACCTCCGCAGTTACCCGGCTGACCGCCAGAATCTCGTGATCCAGTTTTTCAATGCCCGCGCCGCATCGGATCGGCTGGTCTACGTCCAGGACCGGCGATCGTTAGGAAGTGGCGCAAGTCCGATCCCCCTCGCGACAGCAATGACAAATCCTAGCGCCGCGACCGCACCGACGGACCAACCCCTACGCACATCACCTGTCGCACGAGGGGTCGAGACGTTCGACAACGCGGCAACGCCGAATACCTTTCGCAATCTCACCCAATGGGAGCCGCTGCGCGTCAATCAGCGCCGCGAAAATCTCGTGACCGCATCCGCACTCGGAGACCCTCGGCTCGTGGGCGCCGAGCGCGTGCGCGAGCTCTCGGGTTTCAACCTCACCGTCGAGCTGCGTCGTCGCGTTTTGGCAACCCTCGCGAAGACCCTGCTGCCGCTCGCGCTGATGTCACTGATCATGTACGCGTCGCTCAATTTCCCACCAGCATTCGTCAAAGAGAAAATAACGGTGGCTATCACCGGCGCGCTCTCCGGCGCGGTGTTGTTGTCCTCGATCAATTCACAACTCGGCAACGTCGGCTATTTAATTGCCATCGAATATGGGTTCTATATTTTCTTTACCTTGTGCCTGCTCTGCATCGTTGCGGTGCTCGCCGCCGAGCGGCTGCGTGTCGCGGGACGACAAGTGGCCGCAGTCGCGATCGAGCGCGCGGGCCGTTATCTGTTCGTGCTCGGATTTGTTGGCACCGGCGCGGCGGCGTGGTTCGCCACCTCGCGATCATAGCCCGGCCGAGGTCCATTCCCGGCATCCCTCAGACGCCGATCACTTTGTATCCCCTCCTGATTCCAATCGGGCTCGCGGATCAAGCCGGGAACGCCCAATATCC
>PLJS01000181.1 GCA_003140315.1 Hyphomicrobiales bacterium | reverse complement strand
AGGGCGAGCAAAAGACGATTGCGAGGCCAGTCTGATGAAGCGCTCATTCCCTTGAACCGCGCCCGCTTCGCTTTGGTTCCAAGAGGAAGCGAGTCGTGACGCCGTTCTATAGCTCTCCAGTTCAGCGCCGCTCGACCCTGGAGTGTATCCGACACCGGCATCCCGCGGCGCTCTCCGACACGTCGGCCGTGCGCGACCAGGGCGCCTCTCTCTTGCTCGGCCGGATCAATTCGAGCTCAAGGATGGCGATCGACCGGGATCGGATTACTCCAGCTCGCGCAACAGAGCGGCGGCTCTTCCCCGACCTGCACGCACGGTGGGGATAACTGGCAAGGCGTGGAACGAGCCGTGGTATCGTCACTGTAATGAATGACGACCTGTCGCGACCTGTCGCGACAACCCCCGACAGCGATTTCANNCCATCGACGATGCCTTGGAGCGCTATGCCCGTGCCGGTCTCCCCCGCACACCACGGAGCGTTCAACGCTACTGCGCCAAGGGTCACCTCGATTGCCGACGCATCGAGACGAGCTTCGGCGAAAAATATCTGATCTCACCTGCGTCCGTCGACAAGCATATCGCCTATATCGAGGAGGTGCGACCTGTCGCGACAAGTCGCGACGCGCCGCGACAGGTCGCGACAAGTGTTACAAAGGAAAAGAAGGAAGAAGAGCCGCGACAAGGAGCCCCGACAGGCGGCGACCAGCCGCGACCTGTCGCGACAGGTCGCGACAACGATGTGCGCTATGTCGCGCTGTTGGAAGACGACAACCAATTCCTGCGCGGGCAACTGGCCGTCAAGGATAAGACCATCGACGCGCTGCTGGAGCGCGACCGCGAGAGCAACATCCTGGTCGGCCAACTGCAACAGCTCCTCGCACCTCTGCTTTCCGCGCCCGACCGGGAAGGCGCCGAAGATAAGGAAGTGCGCAAGGCGCCACCCGCGGAGAGTTCACAGGCTGTCCCCAGAAGCGAGTAAATGCTGCCTCATAACGGCGGCTATAATTTCAGCACGCTATGGAGATCAAGCAGCGCGCCCGCAAGGCGCCGCAACAAACGTAAGCGATTGAAAAACTTTATATGGAGAACACGCTCTTGCGTGTCGCCGGTGCGCTGTTCTGCCACGACCCCAAGCGGGCATCAACACGAACAGGCAAGATCGAGCTCGATAGGGGAGCCACTGACAAGCATATTGTCATCCGGCCTGATCCCGAATTCGGGCAACCGGGACAGCTCGCCCACAAGGTGTTCGTCGTCCTCATCAAAAAACATTCCGACTACGGCCGCCCGATCCAAAAGCAAGTGTCGTTCACCAAGCGCGAGATCATGCGCATGGTCGGTCGGCAGGATTGGGGAGGCCGCGACAGCGAGCAGCTCTCACGCGCGCTGCACGAGATCCACCACACGTTCATAAAGACGCAATTCAAAAGCCCGGTGGGCAAATTCATCGAGCACTCGTTCAACATCTTTCCGGAAATTCTGATCGAGCGCAGAGAGTTCGCGAGCGACCCGATTGAGGCCTGCACCATCACGCTGGCGGAGCCGATTATCACCTCGCTTGAGGACAAGCATTTCACCTGCCTCAATCACTCGCTCATGCAGGGGCTCGGAACGATAGGGCAGGCATTCTACATGCGGCTCTTTTTTCACTTCGCGAATATGTATGACGGGCAGCAGAAAAGTCGGTTGGTATTTCTCAAGCGATACGACGACATCTGTGCCGAGTGGTTGGGCGGCCTCGCAGTCCACAAATACAAATCGGTCATCGAGCGCGACCAGCTCGGGCCTCACTTGCAACAGCTCGTCGCTGCCGACTTCCTTACGTCATACATTCTCGAACCGGCCAAGACCCGCGACGGCTTCGTCATCACCTTCAAACCGGGCCGCGCCTTCTTCGAGGACTACGACCGGTTCTATCGCAAACAGCAGCACAGCGCGGTGCGGCCGAGCTTCAGTGACGACCGCGAGAGAATCAAGGAACCGCTCCAAGTCGCCTACCTCTTCACCGAGAAGAAAACGGGGCGATCGGCGAGTTCGATCGGGTTCGTCAATTCCAAAGACGTGGAGACCGCCAAACAGATCCTCACCAAGATCGGCTTCGACGACATGTCAGCCTTTCTCGACTACGCATTGGCCGAGGCTCGTAGTACCAGCTTCGACGTGTAAACGCTCGGCGGCCTCAAGCAGTACGTCACCGGACACCTCGCCACGCGCGACCGCAGGGCCGCTGAACAAACACAGGACATCGCCCGCCGGACTGCCGAGCGCGACGACAGGCTCCGCGGCGAATACGATGCCTACCGCCGCACCGAAGCATCCCGGATTCTCAATGGACTTCCGAAAGCCGCGAGAGCCGCAATCGAGAACGACGCCCGTCCCCACGTGGCGACCTTCACCGGGCCCCTTCGCGGGCAGATGCTGGAGCTGCGAAAGCGGATGCTGACTGCCCAGCGCTACGGCGACCGGATCATGTCATTTGAGGAATGGAAGGTGACGAACCGCAGGAAGTGAGCGTGCTCACCGCCCCTAACGCCGCACCAACGAGGTGGGGGCTTTGACCCAAGAGACCGGGGGTTCTGACCCAACCAGGTGGGGGCTTTCACCCAAGCATGCGGCTCCTCGGATCACCGAAGAACGCCGTCACACAGCGACCGTTTCAAAATGACGCGCCGCATCCAATAGAATTCAATAGATATTCTACACAGGCCGCTCGGCTCGTGTGTTTTCTCATAAGGAAAGGGTACAGGGCCGGTACGACTGATTTGTACCCTTTACAAAGAACGGGCACCGATCAGTCCTTATCTGTTCTCATAATTCGCCCCCGCTTTGTCGGGCTCGCCGCCCGACCCCGCGCCGCCACTTTGCNNGGGTCGGCCGGCTGCGCCGGACGGTCGCTACGCTCCCTCCGACAAAGCGGGGGCAAGAACACACGACGTACATCGCATGCCATGACGGGGCGCCCGGTTATGGTTCTCGCTCAACTGACCAAGCCATTACTCGTAGGTCGTTGCCCCTAAGCCGATGCACAAAGGTGCCGTGCACCCGCACCTGCAACCCGACAACAAGCGACGGCTCGACGAAGCTCATGACAGGATCACTGCTCATCACAAAGCGAAACGTCATCCCGCAAGATGCTTCTCAATCTCGTAGAGCGGATGCTTGGTTAAGTCCTTGCCGACCTCGGCGATGAGGCGAGCTTTGACGTCATCGTGAAGATCGCGACGCAAATCGGCCAAGGTCCGTGGCGGCGCCACGATGATCAATGCCTTCACGTGTTGCTCGCGCACCAATTTCTCAAGCGCTGCCGATACCGCGCGCACGAATTTGTGCTCCTCAAGGTCATGCCAATCGGTCGATTCGACGGCGCTGCGGCCGGGGCCGACGCTGGAATGACCGCGGCCGGGTCTTTCAGTGCCCTGCTCATGAGTCGCCGGATTTGTATCAACGAATACTCTTTCAGTCCGCAGGTTAGGAAATTTCTCGTCACCACGATTGCGTAGAAACAGCGCCTTGCGTCCATCGCCGATGAATACAACCGCGTCGTGCGGAATTTGAATCTTGCTCATGACCCCTCCATGTCTTAGGCTATATAAGTGATGTTACGCGAAGGGCCAGGAGCGGCACGCTCGTTTCCTGATCCGCGGCGTGAACGAGAATGGTTGCAACCCTTTCGACCAGGCCGGCATTGTCTTGAGCACACCGCTTTTGTGTTCCAGCTTGGTAGAAGCGACCGTTCTCATCGGTTCGTTCCTGAAGAAACTCCCTATGCCCGAACGAAAATTGCTTCTTTGAGCCAAGCGCTGCGGCGCTGGTGGGTTGTCGGTAGGGAATTCGCGGTTACTGAAGGATCGTCATGCAAATCCCATTGCAAGTGACTTTTGAAGGGTGCGATCCCTCGGAGCCTGCGCGTGCTGCGATCGAACGCGAAGTAGAGCGGCTGGAACAGCACAATCGCCACATCATTGGATGCCGCGTAGCTGTGATCGCACCTAGCCATAAACACCATCACGGCACCGGGTTCCATGTCCACATCTCGCTAACCGCTCCGCCGCACGAAAACGTCATAGTCAATCACGCGGCTTCTGACGACAAACGGTCCGAACATATTGAGGTGGCTGTCAAAGACGCTTTTGCCGCCGCCCGACGCCAACTCGACGATCTCGCGCAGCGAAGTTAGGCTTCATCGCAGTCCCAATCCTCGCGCGCCAGATTGCGCGCCCGCCAAGGTGACCCGCTATGCGGGCGTCTTGCAGCCGACCTTGACTGGCGCAACCGGCGCGCACGTGTGTACGCGTCGGCTCCAGAGGGAATGCGGCCGCCGTCTCACCAAAGGGAATAGGGGTAGGGGAGAAGGTAGGCATCGCAAACCTATCCACACGCAATCCCACAATCGCAAAATCGCTAGGCACGCGCCGACGCGGTACACT
>PLJS01000342.1 GCA_003140315.1 Hyphomicrobiales bacterium | reverse complement strand
CGCATTCCGCTTCGCTCCATGCGAGCTACGGCTGTGGTCTCGGCTGGATCGGCGGTTGCACGTCGGCCGGTAGCGGAGAGTCGTAAGGCATCGCGTCAGTGCGTGCCTTGAGATCGGCCTTGGCCCGAACGATCAGCGAGGCATCGTCCAGCGCATCGACCGCGACGCCAGCCATCACCTTGGCGGCATTGACCATGCCTTTCTTCGCCTGGCCTGATTTGCCCTGCGCGGTGATCTGCCACGAATGACCCGGCGTCCCGATCGCGACGGTCGCGCAGCGCGCCTGCACGGTCGGCACGACCCAGCTCACGTCGCCGACGTCGGTCGAGCCGATCATCGGCGCACCCTTCGTGCCATAGGGCACGACGAAGTCGCACAGCGGCGTGTCCTTCTTCACCGGCATCGCGATGCGCGCATACGAGGACGCGATGTCCTCCGCCGACAGTGTCGCCTGGATCTGCGCCGCATATTTGCGATCGGCCGCATCGAACGGTGGCGGCCCGAGCCGCTCGAGCTGACTCTGCATCGCCTTTTCGAGCGGCGTGTTGCCGAGGAGATTCGACACAGCGCTTGCGACCGACACCTCCACGCGCGTCTCCGTCATCAGTGCGGCGCCGTCGGCAATTTTGTGCACGCGCTTCACCAGCGCGTTCATGCCGCGCACGTCGCGCGCACGGATCGAATAGCGCACCTTCGCGTAGGCCTGCACGACGTTGGGCGCGATTCCGCCGGAATCGAGCATCGCGTAGTGAATACGCGCGTCGGACGGCATGTGCTCGCGCATATAGTTGACGCCGACATTCATGAGTTCGACGGCGTCGAGCGCGCTGCGGCCGAGATGCGGCGAGGCGGCCGCATGCGAGGCGCGGCCGAAAAATGCGTAGTCGATGCGTGCGCCCGCGAGGCTCAACGCGTCGTCGACGCGATTCATCGCGCCGGGGTGCCAGGTGATGGCGATATCGACGTCGTCAAAGCAGCCGGCACGAACCATGAAGGTCTTCGCGGCGCCGCCCTCTTCCGCCGGGCAGCCATAGTAGCGCACACGGCCTTTCACGCCGGCTTCCGCCAGGTAGTTCTTCACTGCGGTCGCGGCGAGCAGCGCCGCGGAACCGAGCAGATTATGGCCGCAGCCGTGACCATGCCCGCCGCGCTCTATTTCCTTCGGCTCCGCGATGCCGGCGACTTGGGACAAGCCCGGCAGCGCATCATATTCGCCGAGGATCGCGATCACCGGCCCGCCATCGCCGGCCTCGCCCACCACGGCGGTCGGGATGCCGGCAACGTTTTCGGTGATGCGGAAACCTTCCTGCTCCAGCATGGCGCGGTGCTCAGCCACGGAGCGATATTCGGTGTAGCAGATCTCCGGCATGCCCCAGACGCGGTCGGACAATGCCTCGTAAGCGTCCTTGCGCGCATCGACAAGCTGCCAGATTTTTTCTGAGTTCTGCATGGGAATGTCCTCTTCTTCAGTTCGCCGGCGCGTCGGCGATGCGCTCCCAGACGAGTTCGCGGTGCTGCATGACACCGCGCCAGAGCCGCGGCTTCTGCGTCAACACCATGTGTTCGCCGTCGAACCGCACATTGCGCACCTGCTCGCCGCCGACGCGGTCCTGGCTGGCGGAAGCATCGACGCGCGTCGTGAGCGTCTTGCCGTCGAATTCGTAGTTGCCGCAGTAGGAATTGTATTCGCGCGCGCCGGCCTCGGGCGGCAGCTCGCTGCGTCCATCGCAGAGCACCGACATCATGCGCTTGTCGGAATAGAACACGACCAGCCCGCGCGGCTTCGACCCATAAGGCGGATGCATGGATTCGCCGGCGTCATTGCGCGCGGCGGTCCTGATGAGACGCCAGGTCCCGACGATCTCTTTCATGCGCGTCCCTCTTCCCCACGGTTCCTAGTTGACGACGAGCCCGAGCTTCTTGATTAGCGCCGCCCATTTCGCCTCTTCGCGCTCGATATTCTCGGCATATTCTTCGGGTGTTCCTGTAACCGGATCGCCGCCGTCGGCGATGATGCGCCTAGTGGTCTCCTCCGACGCCACGATCGCGCGCAGCTCCTTGTTGAGCCGCTCGATGATCGCGCGCGGCGTTCCGGCGGGCGCCGAGATCCCGTAATAGAGCACGGCCTCGAAGCCGGGCAGTCCGGATTCGGCCGCGGTCGGCACGTCCGGGAGAGCCGCGGCGCGTTTCGGCGCCGCCACCGCGAGCACGCGCAGGTTTCCCGCCTGGATGTTGCCGAGCGCCGGAGCGATCGTGTTGAAGCCGAGCGAGACGTGGCCGCCGACAAGGTCATTGGTCAGCGGCCCGGTGCCCTTGTAGGTCACGATCGTGATGTCGACGCCGGTCGTCACCTTGAACAGCTCCGCCGCGAAATAATTCAGGGTCGGCGGCGGCGGCGTGCCGGCGGTGACCTTGCCGGGGTCCTTCCGCGCGAGCGCGATCACGTCGGCGAGCGAATGCGCAGGCAGTGCCGGGTTCGCCATCACGACGATCGGGGTCGATGCGACCAGCCCGACCGGCGCGAAATCCTTGATGTCGTAGCCGGTGTTGGCGGGCAGGCTGATGCCGGTCGTGGTCATGACCAGCGTATAGCCGTCGGGCACGGCCCTGGCGGCGGCGCGCGTTCCGATCACAGCGCCCGCGCCCGGGCGGTTCTCGACGATCACCTGCTGGCCGAGCGCGACGCTGAGCTTCTGCGCCACCAGCCGTCCCATGTTGTCGACGCCGCCGCCGGGCGGATACGGCACGATCAGCGTGATCGCGCGCGCCGGATAGTCCTCGGCATGCGCGGGACGGTCGAGGCTGACGGCGGCGAGCGCTGCGACAACGACGCTCAAGCGAGCGATATGGCTTGCCACGCGCATCTGCCCCTCCCATCACGGATTTTCACAGCAGTCTATGCGCCCGCGCTTGCGCCCGCTATGGGACCGCGCGTTCGGCTTTGAACTTGCGCACTTCGACGCGCCCGCCAGGATGCACCTCGAGCCGGATCGACTCGTCCGGGCCGACCTCGCCCACATCGATCTCGCGGTCGGGCAGAACGATGAGGCTCCGCAGGCCAATCCGCACCGCGACGATGCGCCGATCGTCGCGCCGCAGGCTTTCCGCCGCCCAGCGGCGGAACGTCTCGTAATAAGGAGCGCGCCGCCACGCGCCAGGGCTACCGGGATCGACGAAGGCCGTGATGCCCTGCGCCGATTGGACCAGTGCGAACTTCGCGTGGTCCGGCTTCCACTCGGGGCCGAAATTCTTGTCGAGCATCCAATGACAATAATAGGTACGGCAGCCCGGCGGGCGCGTGTCGTAAATCCCGCAGCCCTTCTTGGCCACGCAGTGCGCACACCAGACGCCGGCCGCCTTGTCGAGCTCGGTGACGGCGATCACCTTGCAGCACATCGTGCAGCTGCCGCAGGCGCGGCCCGGCACGGTCGTCGTCACAGGCTCAGGAGAGAGATCGCTCATGCCGGCGCATCATAGCCGAGCGCCACGGCGCTCGGCCATCGCCGACAGGATCAGTTCGCGGACGCGACCCCGAGCGAATGGATCACGCGCAAGCCTGCATTCTTCTGGCCTTCGTCGAGGCTCGCGATCAGCGGTCCGGCAATCGAGGCGACCTGCTGCAGCGCCGAGACCTGCACCGCATGGCCGGATTGGCGGAGCACAGCACGCAATGCTGCCTCGACCGGCGCCCATTGCGCCAACTGGTCCCCGCGCAAACGCAGCGCCGCTTTCAGACGATAAATATGTCCCTCCGTCAGCATGACTTCCGTCGCCGACGCCGGCGTAACACCAAAGCCATGTGCAGACACGAACAGCGGTCCCATCATCGCGAGCGCCACGGCGCCCGCGAACACTGCCTTCCTCATGCAGATCTCCAATCCAAGTTGTGTGTGATGGACACGCGATAGGAACCAATCGCGACCTGAAAGAGAAGAAAATGAGGACGAAATGTGAAATCGGGATGGGTTAATTCTTAGAGTCATGCTTCTCACCCGCGCCTGATGGTGTTCCACCAAGTTCCCAAGCGCTGAGGCGCAAGAATGTTCCGCAAATGCCCAAAAATAACGCGCGCCGCGCTTTCGCAAGCGCGGCACGCGGTAACGTTAAATCGCGATAAGACTGAACGCGCTCAGCCGACCTCGGTCGAATGCACGCGCCGCTCCGCGACGACGGTTTCGAGTACGCCGCGCTGGCGCTTGATGATCAGCCGGTTGAGCGCGCCGAGATAGGCCTTGGCGGAGGCAACCAGCGTATCCGGATCGGCGCCCTTCGCGGTGACCGAGCGGCCGTTCTCGGAGAGCCGCACCGACACCTCGGCCTGCGCGTCGGTCCCTTCCGTGACGGCGTGCACCTGATAGAGCTCCAGCACCGCCTCGTGCGGCACCATCGCCTTGACGCAGTTGAATACCGCATCGACCGGGCCGTTGCCTTCGCACTCCTCGATCATCGTCTTGCCGTCCATGTCGAGCTTCATGGTGGCGCGTTGCGGCCCGCGCGTGCCGGCGATGACCGAGAGCGAGACCAGCTTGATGCGGTCCTGCGCGGTCGCGATCTCCTCGTCGACCAGCGCCTCGATGTCCTCGTCGTAGACATGCTTCTTCCGGTCGGCGAGCGCCTTGAAGCGCACGAAGGCGTCTTCCAACTGATTTGCGGCGAGCTTGTAGCCGAGCTCTTCCAGCTTGTGCACGAAGGCATGGCGGCCGGAATGCTTGCCCATCACCAGCGAGGTCTGCTTCACGCCCACGCTCTCGGGCATCATGATCTCGTAGGTCTGGTTGTTCTTCAGCATGCCGTCCTGATGGATGCCGGACTCGTGCGCGAACGCATTCCGCCCGACGATCGCCTTGTTGTACTGCACCGGGAACGAGGTCACGGCCGAGACCAGCTTCGATGCACGCATCAGCATCGTGGCATCGATGCCGGTGCGATACGGCAGCACGTCGTTGCGCACACTCATCGCCATCACGACCTCTTCGAGCGCCGTATTGCCGGCGCGCTCGCCGATGCCGTTGATCGTGACCTCGATCTGGCGCGCGCCCGCGCGTACGCCGGCGAGCGAGTTGGCGACCGCCATGCCGAGGTCGTTGTGGCAATGGACCGAGAAGCGCGCTCTGTCGGAATTCGGCACGCGCTCCTGCACCATCTTGAACATCGCGAAGTATTCGTCGGGCGTCGTATAGCCGACCGTGTCCGGGATGTTGATCGTCGTGGCACCGGCCTTGATGGCGGCCTCGACGCAGCGGCAGAGGAAATCGTGATCGGTGCGGGTGCCGTCCTCGGCCGACCACTCGACGTCCTCGACGTGATTGCGCGCGCGCGTCACCTGCCCGACGACGAGGTCGAGCACCTGCTCGGGTGTCATCTGCAACTTCCACTTCATGTGCACCGGCGAGGTGGAGATGAAGGTGTGGATGCGCTTGCGCTTGGCCGGCTTGATCGCCTCGGCGCAGCGGTCGATGTCCTTCGCGCCGGCGCGAGAGAGGCCGCAGATCACCGCGTTCTTCGAGCGTTTGGCGATCTCGTGCACGGCGGCAAAGTCGCCTTCCGAGGCGATCGGGAAGCCGGCCTCGATGATGTCGACGCCCATGTCATCGAGCAGCTCGGCGACTTCGAGCTTCTCTTCATGCGTCATGGTCGCGCCGGGGCACTGCTCGCCGTCGCGCAACGTCGTGTCGAAGATCAATACGCGGTCCTTGTCGGATGTCGGGGTAGCCATGGGAGTGATCCTTTGTCGGTGCGCTCGCGGCGCCGGGATGCTGACATGCGCCCTCACAGGCGCTCGGGGGTTTTGAAACTCCCCTGAGTGCCCAGGCGCAAAGCGCCCTTACGGCCCTCAGGGGCTGATAAGAAGGAGCAGACCAATAAGGGCAGCAGCCGGCCGAGCCGTTTCGGCTCCCGGAGCGATCGCGCGGTCATCGCGGCAGATCGACATGCCAACCCTCGTGTCGGACACCCAGCCTCGCCAAAAGTGGTCAACGAAGCGTTAACCGCGGGCGTCCCGTATCGCGGCGTTCTATCGGAAATCCGCCGGCGTCCGCAAGATGAAAAAGATCCGATACGTCAGCACTGATGACCCATCAGCGCGGGCTCGCCGTCATTTGCCGGACGATGGCCCCTCCGCCTCCAGCGCCTTGCGCACGTTCGTTAGTTCCTTCAGCGCCTCGCCCTCGACTTTCGGAATCTGCGGATCGATCTCTTCCAGCGCCTTCCCCATGGCGGCCGCGATCACGATGCGGGCGAACCATTTGTGGTCCGCCGGCACCACGTACCAAGGCGCGTGCGGCCGGCTGGTGGCGCGGATCATGTCCTCATACGCCGCCATGTACTTGTCCCACAGCTTGCGCTCGGCGATGTCGCCCATGGAGAACTTCCAGCGCTTCGCAGGCTCGTCCAGGCGCGCGAGGAAGCGCTTGCGCTGCTCTTCTTTCGAGACATGCAGGAAAAATTTGACCACGCGCGTGCCATTGCGCACGAGATGGCGTTCGAAATGCCGGATCGACTTGAAGCGATCCTCCCAGATGTCCTTGGTCACGAGGGCAGACGGCAGTTGCTCCTTGGCGAGCAGCTCGGAATGCACGCGCACCACCAGCACTTCCTCGTAATGCGAGCGGTTGAAGATACCGATGCGCCCGCGCTCGGGCACGCTCTTGGCGACGCGCCAGAGGAAGTCGTGATCGAGCTCCTCCGCGCTCGGCTCCTTGAAGGCATGCACCTGACAGCCCTGCGGATTGACGCCGGACATCACGTGCGCGATCGCGCCATCCTTGCCGGCCGCATCCATCGCCTGGAATACCGCGAGCACCGCGGAGCGGTTCTCCGCGTACAGACGCTCCTGCATCTCGGCGAGCCGCTGCACGCCGTCGGTGAGCATCGACTTGGCGTCGGCCTTGTCGATCGAGAGGCCACAGGTGTCGGCGCAGTCATAGTCGGCGAGACGGAACTTGTCCGGTTTGTCGACGCGGAAGCGCTTGAGCATCTTTTCAAGTTGCATGCGGGCGACTTCACGCCGCGCGGCACGAAATGGCAAGGCCTCTCAACGCCAACGGCTCTCCAGGAACGCCGCCACATAGGGCGGCATCATCGGATCGAGATCGTCGGCGCCCCGCACGATGTGGATATCGGCGAGCTCTGGCTGCGCCTGCGCCGCCAGGAAGCCGAGGACGCGCCGCCGCAGCGAGGCCGCGTCGGCGCGCGCCTCGACGATCTTCATCAGCGCGATCCGCTGACCAAGCAGCACCGCGTGCCATCCGTCCTCGACCGTTACGTCGGCGGGTCCGAGCCCGGTTTCCTCCGTCAGTTCGCGCATCACGCCGCCGCCGAGATCGACCGTGTCGCCGACGATGTCGTCAGGGTCCGGCGTGCCGGCCGGGAAATAGACGTGCCCGGCGTTCGCCGTATGCGCCGCCATGACGCCGAGCAGGAACGCGCCGTCGGCCGCGCGCAGCGCCGCCATCGGAAAGCAGTTGCGCATGGATGCGTCGGGGAAGCCCCAATCACGCCAGGCGATGAAGCTCGCGAAATCGGTTTCGAGATACGCGCCGCTCAATGTTCCGCCCACGATCTCGCCGCGGCGGAGCAGCAGTACGCGGCCGTTCCACAATGTGGGCTTCGCGCGCTGAAGCATCGCGAAATGCGCATCGATCTCGGCGCGCCGCTGGTCGGCGAAGCGCCACGGTCCGCGCTCGATGGTGAGCGTGAGCCGCTCGACGCGGATTATCGGGATATCGGTCACGGCCCGCGTGGTCGCAACGCCCAGCGTGCCGGTCAAGCCTCGATCGAGCCCTCACTCACCACGATCGCGCTGCCGCCGATGGCAGCGCCCGTCAGTCTGCCGCCGGCGATCTTGAGTGACAGCTCCATCAGGCTCGGCCGCCCCATCTCGTAACCCTGCTCGATGCGAACGGCGTGCTCGCCATCCCGGTACCCGCCATGGGCCGCGAGATGGCCCGCGAAGGCGGCGGCCGCCGAGCCGGTCGCGGGATCTTCGGCGACGCCCACGCCCGGCGCGAACATGCGTGCGTGGAAGCTGTTGCCGGGCTCCGCGGTCTCGCGGGTAACGACGAACGGCGCCGCGAACCCGCCGCCGAAGGCCGCCTCGAAGTGGGCCATGTTGGGACGGCAGCGAGCAATCGCGTCAAGCCCGCGCACCGGCACGACGGTGAACGGATTGCCCGCCGACCAGCGCGACGCTTTGTGGTCCTCAAATCCGATCTCGGCGGCCGGGATGCTCAGCGCCGCCGCGATCGTCGCGATGTCCGGGACGGAACCCGCCGCGGCCGGCAGGCGTGGAATGTCGAACGTCGCGTGTCCACTGTCGGGCCCCGTCGCCCGCACGCGGCAACGCACAAGCCCGATCTCTTCTTCGACGATGAAGTCGCGCGGCGCCTCGCCGCCATCGAGGCGCGCGAGCAGCACGGCCGCGCCAACCGTCGGATGGCCCGCGAAGGGCAACTCGCGGCCCGGCGAAAAGATACGCAGCTTCGCGCGGTGCGCCGTGTCCGCAGGCGGCTGCACGAACACGGTCTCGGACAGATTGAACTCGCGCGCGATCGCCTGCATCGCGGCGGTGTCGAGGCCCTCCGGTTGCAGCACCACGGCAAGCGGATTGCCGGCGAAACGTTTGTCGGTGAACACGTCGAGGGTCACGTAGCGGCGGCGCATCTCGGCCTCATATTGGCTCGGCCGGAAACATCCGGCTCGGATTGACGAACTCGTCCTGTGATTCGATCAGCAACAGTTCGCGGCTGCCCGCCTGCGCGGTGCGCGCGAGCACACCGAACACGGAAGACGTCGCGCGCGCGGCGGCTTCCGCTGCGGACCCTGTGCGCAGAAAGTGCGCGAAGAACAGCGCCGCCAGCGCATCGCCCGCGCCGTTGGCGGCAATCGGCAGCTTCGGCGTGCGCACGCGGAATACGCCAGAGCCGTCGGACACGACGACATCGACGGCGTCGGCCGGCGTGTCGTCGGTGCGCAGCGAGGTCACCAGGATGACCCTCGGCCCTGCCGCATGAACGGCATCGATCGCCGCACGCGCCTCACGCAGCGTCGTGGTGGCATGGCCGCAGAGATAATCGAGCTCGAACTGGTTCGGCGTCAGGACATCCGCGAGCGGCACCGCGCGCTCGCGCAGGAATTCAGCCACGCCCGCCCGCACATAGATGCCCTTGCCGACATCGCCGATCACCGGATCGCAACAATAGCGCGCCTTACCGTTTTCGGCCTTCACCTTGGCGACCGCATCGAGGATCGCCGTGCCGATTTCGGCCGAGCCCATGTAGCCCGACAGCACGCCGTCGCACTGGCCAAGAACACCACGCTCCGCGATGCCGGTGACAATATTAATGATCATGGCGGCATCGAAGGCGCGGCCTTTGTGCGATCCATAGCCGGTGTGATTGGAGAACTGCACGGTGTGCACCGGCCACACCTCGACGCCGATCCGCTGCAGCGGAAACACCGCCGCCGCGTTGCCGACGTGGCCATAGGCGACGTGGGACTGGATCGAGAGGAGGTTCATGGCCGGTCACAAAACAAACGCGGCGGGAATAATGTCCCCGCCGCGCGCGATAATCCAACCGAATTTCGTGATCGCGGCGATCAACCGCCTTGATCACACGCTCGTCACATGCCCTTGGAGGCCGCCTCGACGAAGCGGTTGGTGTAGGTCTTGGAGAGGTCGATGTTCGCCTTGGCGATCTCCGGCACCGACTGGCTGAACACCGTGAGCACGGCCTCGGCCCCCTTCGGGTCCATCTTGCCGGTCTCCGAATACATCGGGATCATGTTCTTGAGCGCCGCCACATAGAGCGCCTTGTCGGGCCCGACGAGGTCCTCCGGCATCTTCGCCATGATCTCTTCGGCCGAGTGCGCATGAATCCACTTCAGCGTCGCCAGAATCGCGTTGGTGAGCTTCTGCACGGTCGGCTCGTTCTTGGCGATCCAGTCGGCGCGGGTGTAGAGCGCGCCGCCCGGATATTCGCCGCCGAACACGGCGAGCGTGTCCTTCTGCGTGCGCGTGTCGGAGAGCGTCGTCATATCCTTAAACTTGCTTTGCAGCAGCGTCGCGGCCGGATCGAGCATGACGGCGGCCTGCACGGTGCCGTGCTCCATCGCGGCGACCGCGGTGGCGTCGAGGCCGATGCCGACCACGCTCGCCGAAGTCGGATCGAGCCCGTTCTTGGCGAGCAGATATTTCAGGAAGAAGTCCGTGGAGGAGCCCGGCGCCGAGACGCCGACCGCCTTGCCGGCGAGGTCCTTAATCGAGTTGATGTCCTTGGCGCCCGGGGCCACGGCGAGCACCATGCCGGGGAAGCGGTCATAGACCACGAAAGCGACCAGCGACTGGCCCTTGGCGGCGAGATTGACGCAGTGGTCGTAATAGCCGGAGACGATGTCGGCCGAACCGCCGATCACGGCTTGCAGCGCCTGTGAGCCGCCCTTGAAGTTGATCAGCTCGACCTCGACGCCGGCCTTGTCGTACTCGCCGAGCTGCTTTGCCAGCACGGTCGGCAGGTAGCACAGGCAGCCGGCGCCGCCGACGGCGATCGAGACTTTGGGCTTGGTTTGCGCCGCCGCGACGCCGGCGCTGAGCGCCAGCACAGCGAGCGCCGTGGCGACCCTTTTGATGAATGGTGTCATGGGAATTCCTCCGCAGTCTCTTGACCGGTGGACTGAAAGCCGCCGCCCCGCGAACTGGCGCGGACCATAAAGCAGCGCATTTCTTTGTGCAAAGGCCGATGGACACCCCGGCATCGCTTTGCTACACGACGCCGCTCAATTCAAGTCAGTGCCCGAGCATTCGGGCGCATAGCTCAGTTGGTAGAGCAGCTGATTCTTAATCCGTTTTATTATATTCTCACCATTTCTCAACCCTCCTCAAATCCCCTGCAACGCCTTGTAATTCGCTGATTTTCAGCCTAGTCGTAGCTCATCGCTTCCCGCTGCACCTCAGAATTTTCGATGGCTAGGCGATGACTAAGACGGCCTTCTCCGATGTATGGCTACGGAGTCTCTCACCGCCGGAAAAAGGGCAGGTGGCGTTCTGGGATGAAAAGCTGCCGTCGTTCGGTGTCCGCGTATCACAGGGCGGTTCCAAGACCTTCGTCGTCAACCGCCGCAACAATCTCATCACCCTCGGGCGTTTCGGCGTCCTAAGCCTCGCGGAAGCCCGCACAGAGGCCAGGAAGCTACTGGCTGAGTTCACCCTCGGCAAAGTCCGGCCGCAGTCCATCACCTACAGTCAGGCCATCCAGATTTTTCTCGAAGACAAGAGCAAGAACCGTCGCGCCCGCACCATCCATGGATACAAGCGCCTCCTTGACCGGCTCGGCTTTCAAGGCCAGCTCACAGAAATCTCACATGGCGAAGTGGCGCGCAGGCTCTCCAAGATCACCAAACATCAGGAACACAATCACTGCCTTACCGCCCTCAAGGTTTTCTTTAATTGGTGCATCAAACGAAAGTATATTACCGAAAATCCCGCTGTTGGGCTTTCCGCACACAGCACCACCTCCCGCGCCCGCGTTCTTTCCGACGCCGAGTTAAAATCAATATGGATGATGTGCGACGGCACGTTCGGCACCATCGTCAAGATCCTCATCCTCACCGGACAGAGACGAGGGGAGGTCGCCGCACTTCAATCTTCATGGATACACAACGACACAATCACGCTTCCACGCGAGATAACAAAAAACGGAAGAGAGCATACATTTCCGATAGGTGCGATGTCTGCAGCCGTCATTAGGGGCTCGGAAAATACGGCCGCTTCAAGCTTACTATTTCCTGCGCGCGGGAAATCTGGGACGCCGTTCAACGGCTGGTCGAAGTGCAAAGCGCATCTTGACAGTGTTAGCGGCGTCAAAGATTGGACTCTGCATGACCTGCGCCGGACGTTTGCGACGAACCTTGCCGCCCTCGGTGCAGCTCCTCATGTTGTGGAAAAGTTACTGAACCACGTCTCCGGAACAATCAGCGGCGTTGCCGCAATCTACAACCGCTACGCCTTCGAGAAAGAATGCAGAGCGGCGGTGGAAGCGTGGGAGGCACGTTTGCAAACCATTCTTGAGCAGCCATGAGCCGCTAGATTTCTTGCCACTACCCCGCAACGCCTACTCCACCATGTCTCGGGTGCGACGACCGGCGGTCCTATCTCGATTTACCAGCGCTACGATTTCATGGCAGAAATGCGCGAAGCCGTCGATAAATACAGCAAACGGCTCATAACTCTACTTGAGCAATCTTGAGCACAACATTGCTATTGCAACGTGCGTCACCCCGGTTCTAGACTGCTCGCGGCGGTAGGAATCCTTGCCGCTGCATTCCGGAAGCCGTCTTCCGATTGGAAGCCGTTAATATCATTCACCAGTGTGTGAACACTGTGCGCAGCGCTCCTCCCCCGTACTCAGTCACTTCGAGACGCATATTGCCTCGCTGCGATAAAAGAATTCTTCTCCATGGATGCAAGCTGCAAACAAACGTAACTCGCGCTGGACACGGGAGCCGGTCACCGACGACGGACAAGCGGTGGTCGTCCACCCGACCGAGCGCGACATCGAGATATTCAAGCTTCTCATTCGCTACCGTTATCTGCCGAGCGACTACATTCACGCGTTTGTCGGCGGAGGCGTGAGCGCGTTGAGCCGCCGTCTCAATCCTTTCCCGCAAGCCAAATCTCTATCTGACGAGGCCGCACCAGCAGCGCGAGAGCGCCGACGCTAACTATCGTCCGCTCATCTATGAGCTGGACGAGCGCGGCTCGCGGGCCCTCAAGGAACGCGGCTTGCCATGCCTTCCGAAGCGCCATCACCGCAACTTCGCTCACGAGCTCATGGTCTCGCAGATCATGGCGTCCATCGAGCTGGGCACGCGAGAACGGAAGCACATCCGGCTCATCACCTGGTCCGAAATTCTGGCCAACCCGAGCACGCCAGAAGCGACTCGGCAGTCCCCTACCGCGGCCTCGGTACCGGTCGCATTCTCCGCCAACGGCGAGCGGCACGCGATGAATATCAACGCCGATGCTCAACCCTTCGGCTTTCAGCGCGTGATCGGCACTCAAACGACTTACTTATTTTTTCCCGGTATCGAGGCCGATTGCGGGACCGAGCCGGTCGAGACCAGCGACTTCGAGCGGTCCTCCATCTCGAAGAAGTTTGCCGCTTACATCGCGATAGCCGAACAACGCATCTATCGCTCGCACTTCGGCTTCCCGAATTTCTTTGTGCCGTTCATCACCACCAACAAGGTCCGCATGGACTCGATGATGAAACTGCTGGGCCGCATGACCGACGGGCGCGGTTCAAAAATGTTCCTCTTCAAAGTCTTCCCCGCCATCGGATCCGCCGAGAGATCGCCGAAGGCCAGCGGCCACATGCTCTCCGATCCATGGTCACGCGCGGGCTTTGAGCCGTTCTCCCTCTCCGAATGAATAATGGCGACGCACATGGACAAGCGCGCCAGGGTCATCGAGTTGAACGACCAGCTCCGCACCACCTTCAAGGGCGGCCGGGTGCAGATGACGCGCGGAGTGTATGACCTCGATGAGCGGCTCCGTGGCCGGGCACTCTCCGTAATGGCCCTATACAACAAGTTTGATGACAGCAGCGAGCACGACTGCGGCGTGTTTATCTTTGCCGGCTACTCATTCGAGTGGCGTATCGAATATCGAAACAAGGATGGTACCGGTGTTTCGTCCGATCCTGCCGATCCTGAAAGGACCTTCCGTGTCCTCACACTGTACGCCTTCGATGACGTGATGGCATAGCAGGGGCGGCCCCTCGTCAGTTCAAGGTCGACGTGGGTTCGGCAGCAGTTGGGGGCAAAGCGGACACGTGACAGACATCGTCAATTGGTCGAGATTGACCCAGGCCGTGTGAAAACA
>PLJS01000134.1 GCA_003140315.1 Hyphomicrobiales bacterium | reverse complement strand
TCCGCCACATAGGCGTTGCCGGGTCCGACGATCATATCGACGGCGCCGATCGTCCCGGTGCCGAGCGCCATCGCGGCGACCGCCTGAACGCCGCCCAGTACGTAGATCTCGTCCGTGCCGCCGAAATGCATCGCGGCGACAATCGCGGGATGCGGCCCGCCGCGGAACGGCGGCGCGCAGGCGATGATGCGTTTGACGCCCGCGACGCGCGCCGTGACGATCGACATGTGCGCGGAGGCGACCATCGGATAGCGCCCGCCCGGCACGTAGCAGCCGATGGAGTTCACCGGGATGTGGCGGTGGCCGAGGACGACGCCGGGCAACGTCTCGACCTCTAGGTCTCGCATCGTCTCGCGCTGCTTCTGCGCAAAGTTGCGCACTTGCGCNNTGGGCGAATTTGATGTCGTCGAGGTCGCGCTTCGGCACTTGCGCGATCGCCGTCTCGATCTCCTGCGCGGTCAGCTTGAAATTCGCCGGCGACCATTTGTCGAACTGCTCGGAGAATTCGCGCACCGCCGCGTCGCCGCGCGTCTTGATCTCGTTCAGAATGCCCTCGACGGTCGCGCGGACTTTCGCGTCGGCTTCCTCGATCGCGCCAGCGTCCATTCCGCGTTTCAGGAAGCGGGGCATGACTTACTCCTTGACCAGTCTTGCGCGCGTCAGTGCTGTGCGCGCTTGCTCAGGACGCAGCGAATGCCGCCGCTCGGATCGGCGACGTCGCCTGTATAACGCGGGATGAGATGCACGTGAACGTGCATGCGGGACTGGCCGGCGGCGCGCCCGACGTTCACGCCGATGTTATAGCCGTCGGGATGAAACTCGGCGTCGAGATGCGCCCGGGCGCGATCGAGCAGCACAACGACGCTCGCCTTCTCGGCCGCCGTCATGTCGAAGAAATCGGCGACGTGACGACGCGGGATGACCAGCACATGCCCGCGCGACAGGCTGTTGTTGTCGAAGCGGACGTAGGCTTCCGGTTCCTCAAACAGGACTTGATCGAGTTGGCACAGCTCGCACTCGTCCGCCATTACTTGATCGCCTGCGGATTGATCGGCGATCCCGTGCCGCCGGGAATGACGAGCGGCGGGCCCGAGAAAAAGAACTCGTAGACCTTGTCCTTAGCGCAGTCCTCGGCGAGCTCCTTGAGATAGAACATCTCGCCCATGCACAGGCCCATCGCCGGGATCACCACCCAGTGCCACGGCTGGTTCGCGTCCTTGGTCTCGTTCGGACGCACCTCGCAGCCCCACGTGTCGGTGCAGATCGCCGCGATCTCATGCTCCTGGCACCAGTAGCAGTTCTCGAACTTCACGCCCGGCGCGTCGCCGCCCGCGTATCCGCCCCATTCGCCTTCCGCCGCGCAGCGTTCCATCTGCCCGGTGCGCACGATGACGAAATCCGCGCGGCCGATCTTCACGCCCTGCGCTTTCGCACAGGCGTCGAGCTCGTCATTGCCGATGCCTTCGCCGTCCTTGAGCCACGGCACGCCGCGAAAGCGCGCGATGTCGAGCAGCACGCCGCGCCCGTTCATCTTCGACTTCGAGTGCTCGATGCCGAGCACGCTCAAGCCGCCTGAGTCCATCATCTCGGGCTTGTGGCCGTTATAGGCCTTGTCCTCGTAGAAGATGTGTCCGAGCGCGTCCCAATGCGTCGCGCCCTGCACGCACAGCATCAGCGTGTCGTCGGCGTAGCGCAGTCTGTTCCAGTCCTGCCGGCCGGCGAGTGCGTCGGTGCCGGTGGCCAACATTTGATGGATCGGATTGAAGCGTCCGCCGAACAGGCCGTTCTGCGGACCGTGCCGGTCGAGCGGAATGCCGAGCGCGAACACCTTGCCGGTCTTGATCAGCTTTGAGGCATTCACGATGTCGGCCGGCGTCACGTGATTGAGCGTACCGCTATGGTCGTCCGTGCCCCAGCGGCCCCAGTTGGAGAGCTTCTCCGAGGCTTCCTTGATGGCGGCGGCGTTGACGGTAATGGTCATGTGTACAGCGCTCCCTCAGGCTTCTTATCCCTCCCCGAAGGGGAGGGTGGACGCGCGAAGCGCGGCCGGGCGGGGCGCCGCTTCGTTGAAACAACCCCACCCGACTGCTCGCTATCGCTCGCAGTCACCCTCCCCGAAGACGGGGAGGGATAAAAACTAGAACCCCACCTTGTCGCCGCCCTTGAGCACCAGGATCTCGCGCGCCTCGTCGGGCGAGGCGATCTCCAGGCCCAGGCCTTCGATGATCTGGCGCGCCTTGGTTACCTGCGCCGCGTTCGATTCCGCAAGCTTGCCGGGGCCGATCCAGAGCGAGTCTTCGAGGCCGACGCGCACATTGCCGCCCATCGCGGCCGCCATCGCGGCGATCGGCAACTGGTTGCGGCCCGCGCCGAGCACGGACCAGTGATAATTCTCGCGTCCGATCAGCCGGTCGGCGGTGCGGCGCATGTGCATCACGTCCTCCGGGTGCGGCCCGATGCCGCCCAGGATGCCGAATACCGATTGGACGAACACCGGCGGCTTGACCACGCCGCGCTCGAGGAAGTGCGTGAGCGTATAGAGGTGCCCGATGTCGTAGCACTCGATCTCGAAACGCGTGTTGTTCTCGGCGCAGGTGGTCAGGATATATTCGATGTCCGCGAAGGTGTTCTTGAAGATGCGCTCGCGCGAGCCTTCCAGGTAGGGCTCTTCCCACGCGTGTTTGAACTTGCCCTTGAAGCGCGGGATCATCGGGAAGAGACCGAAATTCATCGAGCCCATGTTGAGCGAGGCGACCTCCGGCTTGAAGGTCGCGGCCGGGCGCACGCGCTCCTCGATCGACATCGTCGGCGCGCCGCCGGTCGTGATGTTGATGACCGCCTTCGAGCGCTGCTTGATGATTTTGAGGAACGGCGCGAAAGCCTCGGGCGACTGGTCCGGCCGGCCGTCCTTCGGATCGCGCGCATGCAGATGCACCACGGCGGCGCCGGCTTCGGCGGCCCCGATCGCAGCGTCCGCGATCTCGCTCGCCGTGATCGGGATGTGCGGCGACATCGACGGCGTGTGGATCGAGCCCGTGACCGCGCAGGTGATGATGACTTTCTGGCCCTTGGCCATCGCGTTTTCCTCCCCGGCGGTGTTTGAGCCTCCGCCGCTCCGCGCAAACTAGACCGGCGGCCGAGTGTGTGAAAAGCCTCAAAACTCAACCGGCCTGCGCGAGGCCGAGTTCGCCCGCCGCATCCACGTGATATCGCGCCGACTGCTCGGAAAAGCAGCAGAACACGACGCGGGCGAGCGAGCGCGGCGTTGCGGCAAGCTCGGTCGCGACCGTGCCGACCGCGACGCGCGCCGCACGGTCGGCCGGAAAAGCGTAGATGCCGGTCGAGATCGCCGGGAATGCGACTGACTCAAGGCCATATTCGGCCGCGATGGTCAGCGCCGTTCGGTAGCACGAGGCAAGCAGGTCATTCTCGCGGCTTCCTCCGCCCTGCCACACCGGCCCGACCGCATGGATGACGTGTTTCGCCGGAAGGCCGTAGCCGCGCGTGATCTTGGCGGAACCCGTATCGCAGCCGCCGAGCGTACGGCATTCCGCAAGCAGGTCCGGCCCCGCCGCACGATGGATCGCGCCATCGACGCCGCCTCCGCCGAGCAACGTACGGTTCGCCGCATTCACGATCGCATCGACGGAAAGCGTCGTGATGTCGGAGACGAGAATCTCGAGGACGACCGGGCCGACGGTGGTGGTGAGGAGAACGGGAGGCATGCGCGGAGCTTATCCCTCCCCGGCGGAGCCGGGGAGGGTGGCCGAGCGCAGCGAGGCCGGGTGGGGCTTCGCGGCTGCGACGACCCCGCCCGCCGCCTTCGGCGGCACCCTCCCCCTTCGGGGGAGGGATAAGCAGCTACGCCCACTCGGCGTGCGACTCCGCCCGCAGGTCGACGGTGCTGCGCACGCCGATATCGTCGAAATGCTCGGTAAGGAAATTGCGCGCCGCGCGCGCACCGCCTTTCTTCAGCATCTCGAAGAAATCATAGTCCGAGTTGAGCTTGCTGCTCGCGGTCAGGTCCCGGAACGTCGAGTCGAGTGCAATGCGATGCACGTTGACGCGGCGGTACTCGCCCTCGCCGATGCCGTGCGGCAGCTTGTCTTGATGGATCAGGCGCGTGACGAAGTCGATCGCGCGGAATTCCGCCAGCAGCGAGGAATTGAACGTGATCTCGTTGATGCGGTTCATGATCTCGGTCTGCGACTGCGGCGTCGAATTCCGCTCGACCGGATTGATCTGCACGATCAGCACGTCCTCGGTCAGCGTCGTGCGGAAGAACGGGAAGATCGCCGGATTGCCCATGTAGCCGCCGTCCCAGTACGGCACGCCGTCGATCTCGACCGCGCGGAACAGGAACGGCAGGCAGGCGGACGCCATCACGACGTCGGCGGTGATCTTGTCCTGCGAGAAGACGCGCAACCGGCCGGTGTGCACATTGGTGGCGGAGATAAACAGCGACACGTCCGTGCACGCGCGCACCGCGTCGAAGTCGACGAAGCGCGTGATCACGTCGCGCAGCGGATTGATGTTGAGCGGGTTCATGTCGTAGGGCGACATGTAGCGCGACATCGCGCCGAACCATGCTTGCGCGGGTGATCCTTCATACGGCATGAAGGAAAACAGCCGGTCGATCACAGCGCGCTGCACGCCCGGCAGGTTGCCGTCGAGGCTCGCGGCACGCCAGAAATCCGCGAGGCGCTTGCGCGCTTCCTCAGGGCCGCCACGTGCGAGCCCGTCGGTGAGCATGACGGCGTTCATCGCGCCGGCCGACGCGCCGGAAATGCCCTCGATGTCGATGCGATCGTCCTGCAGCAGATAATCGAGCACGCCCCAGGTGAAGGCGCCATGCGCGCCGCCGCCCTGCAGGCCGAGGTTGATCTTTTTGCGGTTCGGCGCGGGTTTCGGCGGTTCGCCATCGATGGGTAATTTATTGAGAGGTTCGATCATTCGTTCCTTCTTTCCCCTCGCCCCGCGAAGCGGGGAGAGGGTGCCTCACGAGCGTGAGCGAGTGAGGCGGGAGAGGGGGATCACGATGTTGAAGGACCCCTCTCCCGGCTTGCAGCTACGCTGCGCGCCACCCTCTCCCCGCTTCGCGGGGCGAGGGGAAGAAAAAGCGGGTGAGGGCTCTCCAATCACTCCGCCGTCCAGCCGCCATCGATTGAAAGGTTCGCGCCGGTGATCTGCGAGGCCGCGTCGGAGCACAGATACACGGCGAGCGAGGCGACCTGATCGACCGTGACGAACTGCTTGGTCGGCTGTGCGTCGAGCAGCACGTCGTTGATGACCTGCTCCTTGGTCATGTTGCGCGCCTTCATGGTGTCGGGGATCTGCTTCTCGACCAGCGGCGTCCACACATAGCCCGGCGAGATGGCGTTCACCGTGATGCCGAAGGTCGCGGTTTCGAGCGCGATCGTCTTGGTGAGGCCCGCGATGCCGTGCTTCGCCGTGACGTAGGCCGATTTGAACGGCGAGGCGACGAGCGAATGCGCCGACGCGGTGGAGATGATGCGGCCCCATTTGCGCGCCTTCATGCCGGGCACGGCGGCGCGCATCGCGTGGAAGGCGGCCGAGAGGTTGATCGCGATGATCTGGTCCCACTTCTCAATCGGGAAATCCTCCACCGGCGACACGAACTGGATGCCGGCGTTGTTGACCAGGATGTCGACCGAGCCGAACGTCTTCTCGGCGGTCTTGATCATCTCGGCAATCTCGGCCGGCTTGGTCATGTCGGCGGCCGAATAGGCGGCCTTCACGCCGAAATCGGCCTCGATCCCGGCGCGCTCCTTCTCGATGTCGGCCGCGGCGCCGAAGCCGTTGATGGTGACGTTCGCGCCCTCCTTGGCGAACGCGCGCGCATAGGCGAGCCCGATGCCGGACGTGGAACCGGTGACGACGGCGGATTTTCCCTTGAGCATGATGTTCACCTGACGGGTTGACGGAGCGCGTGGCTGGCGGGCGGGTCAGCCCTTATATCCGATATTGCGACAGCATTGCTGCACCGCAATATTAACGTCAATCGAATGGTTCACGTCTGCGCGAGCGGAATCGGATAGCGGAATCGGATATTGTCCCAGCCATGGCTTCGGTCTTCCCCGCACCCGATCACGATCACGGCCGCTGCGCCGCGGATGCGCTGGCGCACGCGGAGGCGCTCTGCATCCAGCACGGCGAGCGGCTGACCGCGATGCGCCGGCAGGTGCTCGAAGTGCTCAGCGCCAGCCACAAGCCGCTTGGTGCCTATGAGATCATCGAGCAGGTTGCGGCGCGCGGGCCCCGCCCGGCGCCGATCACGATCTACCGCGCGCTCGATTTCCTCACGCGCCAAGGCTTCGTGCACCGCATCGAGAGCCGCAACGCCTTCCTCGCCTGCATCAACAATCACGCCTCCGACGCGCCGGTCGTGTTTCTCATTTGCGAGCACTGCGGCAAGGTCGGCGAGGCCCCCTCCGCGGCGGTCGCCGAGAGCCTGGCGGCGGCGGCGAAAAGCGCGGGCTTCACGGCCAAGAGCCCCGTGATCGAGATCACTGGGATTTGCGCGCATTGCCGGGAATGACGCTCCGCCGCTTGCCCGTTCTCCGTCATGCCCGGCCTTGTGCCGGGCATCCACGTCTTTGCCACAACATGTAAGAAAGACGTGGATGGCCGGGACAAGCCCGGCCATGACGGAGCGGGGAAATGCCTGCGTGAATAACAACACCTCCCGCCCGCTCGATGCCGTCGCGGCCGCGATCATGCTGGGCCCTCACGCTCTCCTGGGGCCTCAATCAGGTCTCGGTGAAGCTCGCGCTGCCCGAGATTCCGCCCTTCATCCAGGCAACCATCCGCTCGGTCGGCGCCTTCGCCATCATTGCGATCTGGGCGCGCTCCCGCGGCGTGTCGCTCACCGCACGCGACGGCACGCTCGCCGGCGGGATCGCGGCCGGCATCCTGTTCGGCATCGAATTCCTGCTGATCTTTCCCGGCCTGACCTTCACGGCGGCGAGCCGCGCAACGCTGTTCATCTACACGGCACCGTTTTTCGTGGCGATCGGCTCGACCGTTCTGCTCGGCGAGAAACTGCGCGTCCCGCAATGGCTCGGCCTGGTGCTCTCCTTCGCAGGGCTTGTCGTCGCGTTCGGCATGCCGGATGCCGCGCGCGACGGACGCCAGCTCATCGGCGACCTGATGATGATCGGCGCGGGCGCCGCCTGGGGCGCGACCACGATCGTCATCAAAGGCACCAAGCTGCGCAGCGCACCGGCCGAGAAAGTGCTCACCTATCAGCTTGCCGTCTCGCTCCCGATGCTCGCGCTCGGCGCCCTCCTGATGGGCGAGCGCATGACAGCCATGCCGAGCGGCTTTGCGCTCTCTTGGCTCGCCTACCAGACGTTCTGGGTGGTGAGCCTCACCTGCGCGGTGTGGTTTGTCATGGTGCAGCGCTATTCGGCGAGCCGTCTTTCAGCCTTCACATGCCTGACGCCATTATTCGGCGTCGCATCCGGCCATTTCGTGCTCGGGGAGCCGGTTTCCCTCAGTTTCGGGCTGGCCGTGGCGCTGGTGATCGCCGGGCTGATCCTGGTGAACCGGCCGAATTAACGGTTCCGGCACCTCGCGACCGTCACAAAAGCCTACTAAATTGACGGGAACGGCAGCCTCTGGCACTCCCTTGGCGACCTCTAGGAGCTTTTCATGACCCAGTCCGCGGCCCCGAACGATCGGCGCCAGTCGGTTTCCGTGAACGTCGGCAACGTGCAGGTCGGCGGCGGCGCCCCGATCGTCGTGCAGTCGATGACCAACACCGACACCGCCGACATCGACGGCACCGTGCGCCAGGTGGCCGCGCTCAACCGCGCCGGCTCCGAGATCGTCCGCATCACGGTCGACCGCGACGAGGCGGCGGCCGCCGTGCCGCACATCAAGGAGAAGCTTTTGAAGATGGGTGTGGACGTCCCGCTGGTCGGCGACTTCCACTACATCGGCCACACGCTGCTCGCCAATCATCCGGCCTGCGCCGAGGCGCTCGACAAGTACCGCATCAACCCCGGCAANNGACAAGCCGGTGCGCATCGGCGCGAACTGGGGCTCGCTCGACCAGGAGCTTCTGACGAAGCTGATGGACGAAAACACCGCATCGCCGAACCCGATGGATGCGCGCGCCGTGACGCGTGAGGCCATGGTGCAGTCGGCACTCATCTCCGGCGCGCGCGCCGAAGAGATCGGCTTGCCGCGCGACAAGATCATCCTCTCGGCGAAGGTCTCGGCCGTGCAGGATTTGATCGCGGTCTATTCCGAGCTCGGCCGCCGCTCGAATTACGCAATCCATCTCGGGCTCACCGAAGCCGGCATGGGTAGCAAGGGCATCGTGGCCTCAGCCGCCGCGCTCGGCATCCTGATGCAGCAGGGCATCGGCGACACGATCCGCATCTCCTTGACGCCCGAGCCCGGCGGCGACCGCACGCTCGAGGTGAAGGTCGCGCAGGAATTGCTGCAGACGATGGGCTTCCGCGTGTTCGTGCCGCTGGTCGCGGCCTGCCCCGGCTGCGGGCGCACCACCTCGACCACGTTCCAGGAGCTCGCGCGCGACATCCAGAGCTTCATCCACACCTCGATGCCGGCCTGGAAGACGCAGTATCCGGGCGTCGAGGCGCTCAACGTCGCGGTGATGGGCTGCATCGTGAACGGGCCCGGCGAGAGCAAGCACGCCGACATCGGCATTTCATTGCCCGGCACCGGCGAGACCCCCGCCGCGCCGGTGTTCATCGACGGCAAGAAGTCCGTGACGCTCCGCGGCCCGACCGTCGCGGCCGATTTCAAGAAGATGGTGATTGAGTATATCGAGCGACGCTATGGGGCGGGTGTGAAGCAGACCGCCGCGGAGTAGCGACCGTAGCCCGGATGGAACGCAGCGACATCCGGGGCCGCCCTCCCATCAAACAATCCACGTGCAGCACTGACCTAAAGTCAGACGAGCGCTTGCTGCCATTATAGCTGTTCTGCTATAATGACCGAAGATGAGCGTCCGCGAGCCCGTCGAATGGATCGGTTCTGCGCGGAGCGATTTGCGCAAGTTTCCGCCCGAGGTACGCCGCGTCATGGGGCAGGCGATCGACGACGCGCAACTCGGCCTTGAAAGTCCCGCCGCCAAGGCTCTGAGGGGCTTTGGCGGTCGTGGCGTGCTTGAGATCGTCGATGACTTCGATGGCGACACTTACCGCGCCTTCTACACGATCAAGCTCGCCGGCGTCGTCTACGTGCTGCATGCGTTTCAGAAGAAATCGAAAAAGGGCATCGCGACGCCGCAACACCAAATCGATCTGATCAAGGCGCGATTGAAGCGCGCCGAAGACCACCACAGAGGGAACTTCGTGAAAGGTAAGATGCCATGACCGGAAGAATCGCCGTCAGACGCGGCAGCGGGAATGTCTTCGCCGACCTCGGCTTCGAGCGACCTGAAGAGGAGCTGTTGAAGGCGCAGCTCGTCCGCGAAATTCGCGACATCCTCAAGCGCCGCCGGCTGACGCAGGCGAAGGCAGCGGAGCTTCTTGGACTCAAGCAGCCGGATGTGTCCGCTTTGCTTGCCGGACGCGTGCACAAATTCTCCCTCGAACGCTTGCTGCGCTGCGTCCGCCGGCTCGACCGCGACGTGGTGATGGTGATCCGCCCAAAGGCGCTCGCGGGCGTTGGCACGCGACGAAAATCGGTGCAGCGCAAGGCGATCGCCGCGTAGCCCGTAGGGCGGATTAGCGAAGCGTAATCCGCCGTCTTCCCGTTTGTCTTGCGTCGCCCGAAAGCGTGGCCCGGGACCGAAAAAAGCCGCGTGGAGCGCCGCAAGGCGCGGTGCTCTCGCCGGAGCACCAGCCTCTCTGCCGAAGAGAGGCGGACGAAGAGTGTGGCGCCGTGCGGCGCTCCACCCCCTCCTCGTCTTCCTAACGAAGGCGCGGCCCGCGCCGCTAAACGGGCCGGCGCAGCGTTGGCTAGCGCGTCCCGTTCAGCCCTTGGTCGCCTCGGCGCGCCAGAGCAGCCTCTTGAGATAGATCGCGGCCACGAAGCTGAAGACGACAGCGCAGCCGAGATAAATGAACCCGTCGGGCTTGGACGTGATGACCTTCAGCAGGCCGGTCATAACCATGATGGTCGCCGTGACCACGTTCAGGACGCTGATGAACGCGAGCTGCCGCACTGACAAGGCGCCGTAAGCGCGTTCGCGCATCTCCTTGAGGCTGAACCCCGCGTCGGTGCGCGGGAGGACGGCAAGCATCGGCGCGAGCTTCCACACGAGCCACCAGCGCCGCGCGAGGGCGGCCCCGAACATCAGCAGAAACGACAGGATGAACAGCATCCCTATGTCGGCAGTCGTTGGCGAATCGTGTCCCGTAGTGGCCCACACCGTCAGGCCCGCGAGCGTCGGCGCGCCGAATATCACGATGATGAGGAATGCGACTTGCCAAATGGCGACGTGTCGCGGCACTGCGACCGCAGCAAGCTGATCCTTCTGCTGCTCGGTCACCAAATAGAATCGCGTCGGCCAGACCCAGAAGGGCGGCGGCGCGCGGAACACGTTGCCGCCCTCCGTCGGCTTGAACATTGCGGAGATGAGTTGCGTGCGCGTATCGGCCATGTCGTCGCTCCCTGCCCCGGAACAGCCTAGCTCCGATTTCATTCGAATCGAAGACGGGCTACGATCATCGCAAATAACATTCCCCCGCCGGAGGAACCCATGAGCTCACTCGCCAGCAAGCAAGGCCCGCGCTATCGCCACGCGTCCGGCGAAGAGGAGCCCTACGAGACGATTGCGGTCGAGAAGCTGACCCCGATCATCGGCGCGGAGATTTCCGGCGTCGATCTCGGTCGCCTCGTCTCTGAGCAAGGCTCGAACCGCCAGATGGATGAGATCCATCGCGCGCTCGCGGAGAATTCCGTCATCTTTTTCCGCGACCAGGCGATCACGCCGGCGCAGCATCTCGCCTTCGGCCGCAAGTTCGGCGACCTGCATGTCCATCCGGCGGCGCCGCACGAAGGCGACGATCCGGCGCTGATGAAGATCTATGCCGACAAGGATTCCCCGCGCGCCAACGGCGAGGGCTGGCACACCGACGTCTCCTGCGACGTCGAGCCGCCGATGGGCTCGATCCTTTATATCAAGCAGTGCCCGCCGCGCGGCGGCGACACGCTGTTCGCATCGATGTATGCGGCCTACGAGTCGCTGTCCGACCGCATGAAGGCCTATCTGGACGGGCTCATCGCGCTGCATGACGGCGAGCCGGCCTATCGCGGGCTCTATGCGAACATGGGCGTCGCTGACAGACCGACATACCCGCGTGCCGAGCACCCGGTGGTGCGCACGCATCCGGTGACCGGCCGCAAGGCGCTCTACGTCAACCGCGGCTTCACCAGCCACATCATCGGCCTGCCGCGCGACGAGAGCGACGCGGTCCTCGCCTATCTGTATCAACACTGCGAAAACCCGCTGTTCCAGTGCCGCTTCCGCTGGACCGAGAACGCGATCGCCTTCTGGGACAATCGCTGCACGCAGCATCGCGCGATGTGGGACTACTGGCCACACACGCGCTCCGGCACGCGCGTCACCGTGAAGGGCGAGCGGCCGGTGTGAGCCCGTCGTCCGTATCTACCGACACGTCGCGCACGATCGAGATCGAGGCTTCGCCCGGCAAGCTGCTGCTAGTCGCCGTCGGCAGCCTGATATTCGTGATCTTCGGTCTCGCGATGGCGTTGGGATCCGTGCACGCAAAATATCCCGACATCGTCGTGCGGCTCATCGGCTGGTTCGCCGTCGCGTTCTTCGGTCTGTGCTTCGTCGTCGCGCTGTCGAGGTTGTTTACGCAACACGGCCCGGTCGTGACGATCTCGCGCGACGGCATCCGCGATACGCGCATCGTCGCGGAGTTCATTCCGTGGCGCGCGATCCAGCGCATCTCGACCTGGCAATACAAGCGCCAGAAGACCATGGTGCTTGCGGTCGATCCCGCGGTCGAGCGCACATTGACCCTCACGCTCACGGCGCGCTGGACGCGCGGTGCCAACAGCGCGCTTGGCGCCAACGGACTTTGCATCTCGGCAAGCGGCCTGAAGATCACATCCGACGAGTTGCTAGCGACCACGGCGGCCTATTGGCAGGCGCGGCGGCCGGCGTGACCGTCAGTGCCCGACGGTCGCCGGTGCGCCCGGCTGCTTCAGCGGATGGGCGCGCGCGAACGGCTCCAGCGCCATCGCGGTCGCGGCGATGCGTTTGACGGTCGGATAGGGCGCGGTGTCCACCTGGAAAAAGCCCGCACCCGCGGCCTGGCTCACGAGGCAGATGTCGGCGATCGTCACGGCATCGCCGTGGCAGAATTGTCCGGTCTCCTTGTCGCGCGACAAATGCCCTTCGAGCGCCGCGAGGCCCTCGTTGATCCAGTGGCGGATCCATTTCATCCGCGCCGCCTCGTCGAGCTTCAATTCATGCTCCATGAAATTGCGCACGCGCGGCACGACCATCGGGTGGGAATCGCTCGCCACGATCCCGGCGAGCGCGCGCACGCGGGCGCGGCCGCGCGGGTCACGCGGCAGTAGCGGCGGCTGCGGGTGGGTGTCCTCGAGATATTCCATGATGGCGAGCGACTGGAACAGGATCGGGCCGTCACCGTCGATCAGCGCGGGAAGCAGCATCTGCGGGTTGACCGCCTTGAACGCGGCCTCACGCTGCACGCCCTTGATGAGGTCGACGTCGATGACCTCGTCCGGCACGATGCCCTTGACGTTGAGCGCGATGCGCACGCGGAATGAGGCGAGCGAACGCCAGAACGAATAGAATTTCAAATTCGCCTCCCCGAAGAATTTGCCGGAGCATAGGTGGCATGCCGCCTCTTGTCATTCCCCGCCCAAGCGGGCAATGACGGGCAAGAAACTCGCATGAGGAAACGCCATGTCCCGCCTGCCCGATCTCGATCCTGCGAAATTTTCCCCCGAACAGAAGAAGGTCCACGACGCCGTCATCGCGGGACCGCGCGGGCGCGTCGTCGGACCGATCAAGGTGTGGCTGAAGAACCCGGGGCTTGCCGAACACGCGCAGGCGCTCGGCGCCTATTGCCGCTTCGGTTCGAGCCTGCCGCCGCGGCTCTCGGAGCTGGCGATCTGCATCACCGGCGCGTTCTGGAAGGCGAATTACGAGTGGTTCGCGCACGCCCCGCTCGCCATCAAGGCCGGCATCGATCCGGCCGCGATCGAGGCGATCCGCACCGGCGCCACGCCGAAATTCACGAAAGCCGACGAGCAGGCGATCTACGATTTCGCGCGCGAACTCGTCACCACGCGGCGCGTGTCGGACGCGACCTTCGCGCGCGCCAACAAGGAGCTCGGCGAGACGGCGGTGATCGATACGGTCGGTATCATCGGTTATTACAGTCTCGTCTCGGTCACGCTCAATGCGTACGAGATGCCGCTGCCCGAGGCCGAGAAGAAGCCGTTTGATGTGTGATCTTGCTTTCCCCTCTCCCGCTTGCGGGAGAGGGTGGCGAACGCCGAAGGCGTGAGCCGGGAGAGGGCCTTCTTTTCGATCGGCCCCCTCTCCCCGCCGACTTCGTCGGCGACCCTCTCCCGTTGGGGAGAGGGGAAAGAAGAGAGAGAGAGAGAGAGA
>PLJS01000006.1 GCA_003140315.1 Hyphomicrobiales bacterium | reverse complement strand
CGCTTCCGATAACAACCATAGCGTAAGGGACTATCTGCATCGCCTGTGACCGACGTTACTTGATCAGAAAATCGTCCTTCTTCAGCTTCGTCCCCTTCATCTCCTCGCGCATCCAGATCGGCGTCATGCCGCGGCCGGCCCATTTGAGGGACTTGTTTTTCTTGCTCTGATACTTCGGCTTCGCCTTGGCGCGGACACCCTTCCGCTTCTTCTTCACAGAACTGTTCGCGATTCTGTCGTTGACGATCTTGACGGGCGCATGCAACGCGGCGAGCTGCGCCTCCAGTTCCTTTCGTTTTGCCGCAAGTAATGCATCGATCTTGCCACGCAGCGCGAGTAGAGCACCCACATCCATCGTCTTGATTTGTTTGCCAGCCATAATGGCCTCCTTTGTGACGGAAAGAACGCGGCCTTATACTCACGCCGAGGCCGAAGTCAAATTCCACGCCTTTTGATTACACGGTACGAAAGCCCCGACCCTGACGCTAATTGCCGGCGGCTCAGGTCCGTTATTTGCGCTGCTTCGACGTCGCCTGATTCGGATTATCGTTCGCTCCGATCGCCCGAGAACTACGTCGCAACGCGTCTTTCAGATCGGTCGGCCGGTTATGCTTTGCGAGAAGGTCGCCGAACGCCTCGTCCGCCAATTCCTGAAAGCTCTTCATGCTGTCGCGTGCGTAGAGATCGAGCGCTGCCCACGTGGCGGCGTCGAATGTTACCCGCTTTCCAATCGCCTTCTCCGGTCGTCGCGGAGCAGCGCGAGTATTTTTCATTCGCTAACCCGCTTTGCGCCGCGCGGCAGGCTTCGCGGTTTCTTTCGCTGCCTCCTTGCTCTTCTTGCCAGAGATCGGCAGCAGCATCTCGCGCTGGCCTTCCGCGCGCTTCTTACTCTTCTTTGCGGGTACTTTGGCAGCCGACTTGCCCGTATCGTTCGCTACTGACCGGCGCAGCGCGTCCATCAGGTTGACGACGTTCTTCGGCGCGGTGGGGCGATCCGCCGACTTCTTCAGCGGCTCGTGTGCCTTCTTCTTGCGGATGATCTCGATCACCGCTTCTTCGTAGTGGTCGACGAACAGGTCAGGCTGAAACTCGCCTTCTTTGGAATCGACGATGTGCTGCGCGAGCTTGAGCATGTCCGGCGCGATCTTCACGTCCGGGATGTCATCGAAATAGTCGTCGGCCTTCCGCACTTCATAGTCGTAATGGAGCGTTGTGCCGAGCAAGCCCTTGCCCATTGGCTCAAGCGCGATCACGCGCTCCCGCTTGCTCATGACGACGCGCGCGAGCGCCGCCATGCCCTTGCCGACCATTGCCTCGCGGATCACTGCGAAGGCTTCGACGCCAACGTTGTCGTTCGGCACGACGTAATACGGTTGATCGTAATAGCGCTTGTCGATCTGCGTGAAGGGTACGAACTGGTCGATCTCGATCGTGTGCGTGCTTTCGAGCTGGACTGCCTCCAACTCTTTGTCATCCATGATGAGATACTGGCTCTTCTCGACCTCGTATCCCTTGCCGATCTGGTCGCTCCCGACCTCTTCGTCGGTCTCCGAGTCCACCTTCTTGTAGCGGATGCGATTGCCGGTTGCCTTGTTGACCTGCCGGAACGAGACCTTCTCAGAACTGGATGTGACGGGGGTCAGAGCAATGGGACAGGAGACGAGGGAGAGCTTGAGATAGCCCTTCCAATACGGACGCGGTGCCACGGGGGAACTCCTACACAACGGAACTACGAAGGACTGAGTCTGGATTGGCTTTCCTTAGAGTCAATGAAAGCGGGCACGCGATTCCGGGTTTGTTCTGGTGAAAAGATCCAGTATTGGCCTGTTTTAACCCTTAGTGGCCTATTTTGAAATCGCAGTGGCCTGATTTCAGATTTGTTGGGCCTGCATCAACATAGCGCAGGGAACGTACCGGTAACGGAACCCGTTGCCCATCGGGGCGGAAAGGCGGCTTCCAATGGCCCGCATTCTAGAACAGTCCGACTGTGACTTTTCGGCTGACTCACCGGACAGCGTCGAAAGCTTGGTGCGCGTGGACCAGGTCGAATTACTCGAAGCGTTTGACGACGCCATTAGAGCCCGCTTTGGCATGTTCATTAGTGCCGCAGTTCTAAAGCCAGCAAAGCGCCGTCGAACGAGAAGCTTAAGGATGATGTGATACGGTCTATTGTGGACCTAATCGAGTGCCTTGAACCAATCGAGCACGACAGCCAGATAACGGCAGCCTCGCGGCATTCCTCAAGCCCGACCTGACGCCGCCCGAGCGCGCCGTGGCGCAGGTGGAGGGCTGGATATTGGGCGTTCCCGGCTTGGTTCGCGAGCGCGGGTTAGATCACCACGGGATACAAAGCCGTGTACGACATTGAAATGCACAAGGTATCGTACGAATTTTACACGCTGTTGGAAGATCGCAGGTGAGTCGCGCCACGGCGCGCCAGATCGTAAGACCCAGAAGATGCCGTTGAGCACACGACGGTCGTTCACCCGTGGCACGTCGCGCGGCTTGTTCGGCAGCATCGGCTTGATGGCAGCCCATTCGTGGTGGGTCAGTTCGTAGCGCATGATCGAGGCTCCGGTTTGAGAGCTTGAATCATGCGCCGGGCGACGCCATCAACCCACTATGACCGCCGAGGCAGATGCGGATATATGTTTTACTTCCGCTTTCGAGGGCATAGCCGACATGGCGGGACCTGCTGTTCGGCTCGTCCCGGTCGAAAATGGACCCAAACCGGACTTATGCGTCGACTGGTGAACAGATGTCTGGACGTGAAGAAGCGGCCGGCGCGTCGATACGAGAAGCGGGAGTCCCCATAATGCCGCCCGCGGGTCGTCGGCATTTTTGCGCGCATCGCCTCGCCATCGGTCAAAACCGATGGCGAGACTTTCATGTCTCAGCGTGCCCGTTCGACACTAGCTTTTACTAGCAGCCTCCGCGGCACT
>PLJS01000129.1 GCA_003140315.1 Hyphomicrobiales bacterium | reverse complement strand
CGGGCGCCGTCCACCACATCAGAAGCAGAAACAGCGGCAGGTTCGGAAACACGTCTGGCTTAGTCGTCAACCCGGTGCGGTCCACAAATGCCCGAAGCGACTCGTTCGTAGTTTTAATCTTTCAAGACGTCTTCGCCGGCGTATCGATCATTCTTGCCAGGCCCTCCATGGCAAGGCCATATCCCAACAACTCCGCCGCCATCTGAGTGCGAAGACTTTGAGTGATGACTACTCTTGAGTACCGCCTCACCAATCGCGATTGACGCATAAGCTGCGCCGCGATCTCTCGGGCTCGAGGCAACAGCGCCACCTTGGGCAATACCTCATTCACCAAGCCCAACCTTTTTGCCTCCAGAGCGTCAATCTCTTGACCCATTAGCAGAAAGTAGCGAGCCCGGTTGGGACCCAGCAATATTGGAAACACGATATGCACGCCGTCACCGGGTACCATACCTCCCTGGAAATGAGCGGAGTCCTGGAAGATACAGTCTTCGCTTGCGAGCACAATGTCGGATAGCAGAGGAATTTCGCAATGCCGGGTCGCTGGACCGTTGATCGCGGAGATCACAGGCACTTCAATGTTGAGAAGGTTGACCAGCACGTGCTTCCCTTCCCAGTAGATGGGATCGTACCGCGAGGGCGTCATCTCGGATTTGCCGGGATGCCCGCCGGGTGAAACTGTTGGCCCGCTGAAATACGCTCCGGTCCCGGTCAAGATGACGATTTCATTCTCGACATCTCTGCCGATATCGAGGAACGCCTGCTCGAACTCCCTGTGAGGACCCAAGCCCCACTGCAGCGGTCCGTCATTCGTGTGAAATGTGACCTCCAGAACGCCGTTGCTCCGCTGCATTCTGATATTCTCGAACTTGTCGGCATACTCATGTAATTGCGTCATTGAGAGACCACTCGCTCCAGGGGATCTGCGGGGATTACTCGTCGAGGATGGCGACAGCACGCGTCCAACCGGCCGATCCGCCCGTTATCTTCGTCGGGAAGCAGGCGACACGAAAGCCGTGTGATGGAAGCAAATCCAGGTTGGTCAGCTTCTCGATGTGACAATAGGGGATCACGCCGCCGGCCCGGTGGCCTTCGAAGATTAGGCTCGCGTCACCGGTCGCAGCGTATCGCTCGATCATTGCGGCGAACGGCGCATCCCACGAGTAGGCGTCGATGCCTGTCACGCGAACGCCGCGCTCGGTCAGGAATAGGGTCGCTTCACGTCCCACGCCGCAGCCCATCGAGAGATAGTCCGGCGAGTCGTACTTGCCGCCAGCCGACGTGTTCATGAGCACGATGTCGTGCGGGCGAACCTCGTAACTGATGCGCGAGAACTCTGCCTTCAGGTCGGTCGCGGTGAGGACGTACCCGTCTGGGTATCCGCGGACGTCGAGCTTCACGGCCGGGCGATAGAACCAGTCGAGCGGAATCTGGTCGATCGTCATCGGCCGCGTGCCATCGCTCATGACCGAAAGGTAATGCCAGGGCGCGTCAACGTGTGTCCCGTTGTGGGTCGAGAGCGACACCCGCTCGTTGGCGTACGCCTCCTCATTCGGGAGGACTTTTGGATCGAGCGGCGGATAGCGTTTCTGCCATGCGCTGACGGTGTCCCGATGCTGCATGTACGTGATTTGCGGCTGATTTTCCGCGTAGTCCGCGCGTCTTCCGTTTTCGATCGGAACCGATAGATCCAAGAACTGCATTGCGAGAATTCCTCGGGGTTTGTTTCGGTCGAATACCACTTGACTGATCGATCAGTCAAGGATAGGAGATGGGTGGTGAAGGCCTCCACGTTTCCGTGGAAAACGCGAGCGAGGCACCGGTGTACTCGGGGAGAGAGACGTGACTGAAGAATGCAAGTCTGCGCGCGTCGCGCTCGGTTCATTATCGCAAACCCGCCGATCGTTCACCGCCTCATTGGGCGCGTGCCTCGCAGGTGCGCTGTCCGTCGATGCGTCGCGGGGCAAAGCTGCCGCGCAGACAACGAAGTCGATCAAGCTTGCCTTGGTCATTGATCGAACGGGGGCCTTCGAGGAGGCCGCGCGGCAAACAGATGTCGGAATTCGCCTGGGCCTTCAGTATGCGACGAATGGGTCAATGCAGGTGGCCGGTCGTCCGATCGAAATCATTGCAAAGGACAGCGCTCTCAAAGCCGATCTCGCGCGAAGCCGTCTGGCCGAAGCTTTCGCTGATGACGGCGCGGACCTCGCCGTCGGAGGTACGGGCTCGTCGCAGGCGCTCGCAATGCTGCCGATCGCCCGGCAATACGGCAAAGTCCTCTTCGTTGATGGCGGCGTCGCCGATGAGGTCACAGGCTCGGCCTGGAATCGGAATGTCTTTCGCGTATCACGCAGCGCCGGACAGGACGCTATCGCGAACGCCCGCGCGATTGCCAAGAAGGGAACTTCGGTCGCCACACTCGCGTTCGACTACTCGGCCGGGAGAAGCACGATCGACGCTCTCCGCGCGGAGTTGAAGACCATCGGCGCGACCCTGGTCAGTGAAGAGTACGCCGCCGCGGACTCGATCGACTTTACCGCCCCCGGACTGAAGCTTTTCGAGGCGCTTTCGAAGATCGAGGGAGACCGGGTGATCTGGGTGAACTGGTTTGGCCCGGTGAATCCCATTCCTCAGCTCAAGCGCATTTCCGCCGGATACCCGGGCATCCGATTGGCGACGTATGGAAATACGTTCTCTTACATGAAGGCGTTCAAGGGTTTGGCGGACATGGAGGGAGCGACATCATACTACTACGAGCTTCCCAAGAATCCCGTGAACGACTGGCTGGTCACGGAGCATCGCGCTCGATTCGCCGGGCCGCCGGACCTGTTCGTTGCCAGTGCCTTTTCGACAGCAATTGCGATCGTCGAAGGTCTCAAGAAAACGGGTGGCGATCCGAGCGCCTCGCGCCTCATTTCGGCACTCGAAGGATTGAGCTTCCAGACCCCAAAGGGCGAGATGATCATTCGCAAGGAAGACCACCAGGCGATGCAGGACATGTATCACTTCAAGACCAAGATCACGCCTGACGTCGATTGGGGTGTTCCGGAACTCGTTCGCGTTATCCCGAAGGAAGAGTTGAACGTACCGATCTTGACCAAGGCTCTCTAAGGGGCCTTCTCCTGGATAAGCCGGTCATGCCGCGCCATCGCCCGGCTCCAGGAGATAAGATGCGGAACGCCCTAGATGTCAGAACCCGCAACCGCTGCCATTTCCGCGACCGATCTCTCGATTCGGTTCGGTGGTCATGTCGCCGTGAACAACGTGAGCTGCCAATTCTATGACGGCAAGCTCACGGCGATACTTGGGCCGAACGGAGCCGGCAAGACCACGTTCTTCAACCTCCTCTCGGGCCAGCTCGCGCCGACAAGTGGCCAGATCCACTTTTACGGTAAGGATATCACCAGATACTCGGTCTCCCATCGCGCCAAGATCGGCGTCGGAAGGGCGTTTCAGCTCACCAATCTGTTTCCGAAGCTCTCCACATTCGAGAACGTGCGCCTAGCGGTGCAAGCGCGCGGCAATCTTGGCTTTGACATGGCGCGGTTGTCGGTCGACCTGCCCGGCGTCAACGAACAGGCCGAGTTCTATCTCGAGAAGGTCGCCTTGCTGTCGAAGGGCGACCTCGACGTCCGCTCGTTATCCCACGGCGACCAGCGCAAGCTCGAGGTCGCCATGCTGCTCGCGCTCGAGCCGAAGGTGTTCATGTTCGACGAACCGACGGCCGGTATGACGATCGATGAAGTGCCGATCATTGTCGAGCTGATCCAGGCCATCAAGCAGACGGAAGGCCGCGCCATCCTTCTGGTCGAGCACAAGATGGATATCATCAAGACACTAGCCGACCGGATCGTGATCTTTCACAACGGTGAGGTCATTGCCGATGGCGATCCGAACGAAGTCATGTCGATGCCGATTGTGCAGGACGTGTACCTTGGCCGGGCGCTCGCATGACGCAGGAACTGCTCCGGGTCGACGATCTGCACACGTTCATCGGCGACTATCACATCCTCCAGGGCGTAAACTTCGACATGCACGAGGGCGGCGTCGCCGCGCTGCTCGGCCGCAATGGCGCCGGAAAGACGACCACGCTGCGCAGCATCATGGGACTCGCGCCTCCGCGTGGACGTATCCGGTTCGACGGTCGGGATATCGTCGGCCTGTCGACCGCCGCTATTTCCCGGCTCGGCATCGGCTACGTCCCGGAGACACTTGGCCTGTTCAGCGGGCTTACGGTCGCGGAGACGCTTCGCCTTGCGGCGCGCTCGCGCGCGCCCGATCGCGCCCGCATCGACTGGATTACCAGCCTCTTCCCGGCTCTACGCAAGTTCTGGCATTCACGCTCGGGCAATCTATCCGGCGGACAGAAGCAGATGCTCGCGATCGCAAAGGCGCTCGTCGAGCCCAAGCGGCTCATTCTCGTCGATGAACCGACGAAGGGCTTGGCTCCGAGCGTCGTCGCCGAGTTGATCGCTGCGCTCAAACAGCTGACGCAGCAGAGCACATCGATCCTTCTCGTGGAGCAGAATTTTCATTTTGCCGCCAGCTTGGCGACCGAGACGACCGTCCTAGAGTCGGGCCAGACGACTTGGCAAGGAATGATGGGCGACATCGCCCGGGATGAAGCTTTGAGAAGACAGCTTTTGGGCGTCTCGGTGGTCTAGGAGCCGTTATGCGCAGGACATTCGCCATTGCCGATGTGTTGCCGATCGCCCTGGTGGTCGCGGTCTGCGTCTGTGCATTGGCGTTCATCAGTGCTCCCATATGGCTCAACCTGACGATCGCGGGCGTTTCGGTCGGATTAATGATCTTCCTGATGGCGTCCGGTCTAACCCTGATCTTCGGTTTGATGGATGTTCTCAACTTCGCGCACGCGGGGCTGATCACGCTCGCCGGCTACGTGACAGCCTCCGTCTACGCAGCCATGCCGGGCTGGGTGTCCTCGAACGATCTATCCACCAACGTGCTTATCGTGCTCGCGGCCGCAGCGGCATCGATGCTAGTCGCTGGCGCGCTCGGATACGTCATCGAACGGATCATCGTGCGTCCTGTCTACGGCAACCACCTCAAGCAAATTCTGGCGACGACCGGCGTGTTGATCATCATCCAGCAGCTCGCGATCGCGATCTGGGGCGCTGATCTCCTTCACGTCTCGCAGCCGACCGAGCTCAAGAAGGCCGTGACCTTCGGGACCTTCTTCGTCGAGAACTATCGACTGCTGATCTGCGCGGTTGGTCTCGCCCAGTTCGTCGCCATGATCTGGGCGCTGGAGCGCTCTCATCTCGGGCTTCTGATCCGAGCCGCGGTCGAAGACCGCGAGTCGGTCGAGAGCATGGGCTACGAGGTCAAATATCTGTTCGTTGGCGTGTTTGCGGCAGGCTCTGCGATGGCGGGTCTCGGTGGCGCCCTCTGGGCGATCTACCAGGAGGTCATATTCCCGGAGGCCGGACTGCAGGTGATGATCATGGTCTTCAGCGTCATCATCATCGGCGGGCTTGGCTCGGTTCTCGGCTGCTTCGTCGCCTCGATCCTACTCGGATTGATCATGAATTATGTGGGCTTCCTCGTTCCGAGCGCTGTTGTCGCCTGTGGCTTCCTGCTCCTGCTGTTCGTCCTCGTCTGGCGGCCGCATGGGTTTTATCCGGTCGTGAGGCGGTAGGACGATGAAACGGCTCATTTCATACGATCTTCCCGCCAACGCATGGATTGCGGCCCTCGTCGCCGCGATCGTCCTCATTCTTGCGGTTCTGCCGTTGACCACGCCGTCGATCCGCTCGGTCAACATGGCGGCGAAGATCATTGTGTTCATCCCGCTCGCCGCCAGCTTCATTCTGCTGATCGGCTACACCGGCATCGTGTCATTCGCGCACACCGTCTTCTTTGGCATCGGCGGCTACGGGCTTGCGCTTGGACTGCTCAATTCGGACGCAAGCGTTTCCGGCATGCTCACAGGGCTCATGCTCGGCGTTGCCTTGTCGGCGGTGTTTGGCCTAATAATCGCACTGCTCTCGTTGCGCATCAGGGCGATCTACTTTGCGATGGTTACGCTGGTGGCCGCACTTGTCACATCGCAGCTTGCATCGCGCTTGACCTGGCTGACAGGAGGCCAGGACGGCGTCTCGTTCGATATTCCCGACGCCTTGTCGCCCGGAGTTCGGTACTGGACCGTCCCGTTCTCCGACGTTCCGGTAACCGGGAAGGTCCTGCTTTATTACGCGCTATTTGCGATCGCAGCACTGTCATTCCTAGCGATGCTGCGCATCGTGAACTCCCCGTTCGGGCGGGTGTTGCAGGCCATCCGGGAGAACGAGTTTCGTGCCAGCGCCCTCGGTTATCCGACAACCTGGTACAAGGCCGTATCGTCCATTCTGGCCGCCGTGTTCGCGACCATCGCCGGCGGCTTATACGCGGCATGGCTTGGATATGTCGGTCCCGGGTCTACGCTGTCCCTCAACGTCCTGACGGATATTCTCCTGATCATCGTCATCGGCGGTAGCGGCTCGCTGTACGGTGCGATCCTCGGCGCTGTCGTGATCATCGTGTCCGAGAATTACCTGCAGTCGCTCATCGAGCTGTTGATCCCCGTCTCCATCGCGAAGAGCCCCGCCGGGACACTGCTGTCCGGCGATCGTTGGCTGCTCTGGCTCGGCGTTCTGTACGTCGTGGCCATCTATCTCGTTCCCGAAGGGATCGTTGGGATGACGAGATCAGGCGGCCGACCGGGCGATCGGCGCGCCATACCCGGTCCGAACCATTCCCGATAGCTGGCGCCCGCGCCGCACTGTCCCTTGGAGGAATCGCATGGACTATCGCATCGACACTAGCCGGCATATTTGCACAGCTGACTGCAATCACTTGATCCTTTCCGCCGCGAACCTTTTCCTGAACGGATCTGCGGGGATCGGTGGTGCTGGAGCGCAGAGCCAGCCAATGCCGGACAGCGGACCTGTTGGACGCCGAAAGATTCTGTTGAAGGGCGGCACGATTATTTCAATGGACAAGGAGGTCGGCGACCTTGCCCGCGGAGACGTTCTGATTGACGGCGAGACGATTGCGGCGGTTGGTCCATCACTTTCAGCGGACGCGGTCGAGATCGATTGCTCCGACATGATTATCACACCCGGCTTCTGCGATCCACACATCCACGCGTGGGAGGGTGCGCTAGGTCGCTTCATGCCGAACAACATGTCGACGGTCGACGAGGATATGGGGCGGCACGTCGTCCGCTACGATGAGACGCGAAGCTATCTGTCCGTCCTTCATAAGCGGATGGCTCCGCTCTATCGGCCCGAGGATACCTACATCGGCACGCTTGTGACGCTGTTGGCCGCGCTCAACGGCGGGATCACGACGGTCGGAGACAATGCGCACAATTCACGTTCGCCCGAGCACTCCGATGCGTCAATTGCCGCGTTGTTCGATTCCGGCGTACGTGGGGTTCATGCATATGGGCGACCCTTGCATGGCAATTGGGACGCGCTGTTCCCAGGGGACGCCTACCGGCTAAAGCGCACGTATTTCAGCTCCGATGAACAGCTATGCACCATGCGCTTGTATACGCTCGGTCGTTTCGATGCCGACGAGATCCGGTCGGTCTCGAAGGTTCGCAAGGATCTCGATATGTGGCTGACGTTCGACAGCGGAATGGAGACGAAGCCGGTCCAGGAGCTGTACGCCGACCGCACTTTCATCGGGAGGGAAACGCTCAATCACGGGATGTTCATTCCTCTCGACAAGCGCAAAGTGCTTGCGGACAACGGGCTGCAGGTGAACGTCTGTCCGCGCATTGAAACTCAGTTTCGTTTTGGGAATATCCCTTACCAAGATTGGCTTGAGGTCGGCATCAGGCCCGGAATCAGCAACGACAATCCCGCGACTTACGCCATCAGCATGTTTCAAGAGATGCGATCACTTTACATGTTTCAGCGCGCGAAGGCGCACAGGGATGCGATCAACAAGGCCAATATGCCTGCCAGTCTCGTGACCCAGCGTGACATGCTGGAGGCCGCGACGATACGGGGTGCAGAGAATCTGGCGCTCGCCCACAAGACCGGGTCCATAACGGTCGGAAAACAAGCCGACATCGTGCTCGTCGACACGAATAATCCGGAGCTTTTCCCGAAGAACAACGCGATCTGTACGGTTGTGCAAGGAGCGGACATTGCTCATGTGGACACCGTGCTAGTTGCAGGACGTATCGCCAAATGGCGCGGGAAGCTGGTCGGAATCGATTTTGCCAAAATCAAGAGAGAGCTCGAGAAGTCACAGCAGCACATCTACGCGGCAACGGATTGGCCGTATCCACCGATCGAGTTTGAGGACTGAGGTCAATCGATTGCGTTCTAACACCCGCGCGTTTGCCGTCCGATTCGCTGAGGCCGACCATAGGTACGGAGAGCACCGTGAGAACGAGCGACGATCGCATCCTAACGACCCACGTCGGCAGCTTGCCTCGCTCAACGGAGCTTACAACGCTCCTTCTCAAGCGAGACGCTGGGGTGACCGTTGACGAAAACGAACTGAAGGCGTTGGTTCAAGCCTGTACGACGGATGCCGTACGAAAGCAGATTGCGGCGGGCATCGATATAGTCAATGACGGAGAACAAGCGCGGGCTGGATTCTCAACGCAGATCGCCGCGCGCATGTCTGGGTTTGGTGCCAGATCTGCCAGCCGCCGTCGTCAGGCAACCGACTATACGCGGTTTCCTGGGTTCGCAGAGTATTGGAAATGGATGTTTCGGGGCATCGAGGCACACTCGCACAATCAGCCGCAAGCTGTTGGCGAGTTGCACTATCTTGATCTCGTGCCAGTGCGATCGGAGTGCGATCAGCTCAACGGTGCGTTGATGGCCGTCGGCACGGAGAACATCGAGGCATTTTTCACGTCGCCGTCACCCGGTATCATCTCGACGACGATGGAGAACGCTTACTACGAATCGCACGAACGATATGTGTTCGCTCTCGCTCAAGAGCTGCGCAAAGAGTACGAGGCGATCATTGACGCAGGTTTGATCTTGCAGATCGATGCGCCTGATCTCGCCCTCGAGCGCAACATCCTGTTCCAGGATGCTTCGGACGCGGAATTTCTCTCAGTGATGGAGCTGCATATCGCGGCTCTGAACGAAGCGCTGCGTGGGATTCCGGTCGACCGGGTCCGCCTTCATGTCTGCTGGGGAGCGTGGGGAAGGCCACACGCCGACGACATCGCGTTGGAGACAATCCTTCCGATGCTGCTGTCTGCGCGGGTCGGAGCGCTCAGTATACCGTTCGCCAGTCCCCGTCATCAGCATGAGTATCAGGTTCTCAGAAGCATTCGCTTGCCGGATCACCTCGTTCTCATTCCCGGCGTTATCGACAACACGACGAACATCGTCGAGCACCCGGAGGTCGTCGCGCGGAGAATTGAGGAGGCGGTCAGCGTCGTGGGTGACCGTTCACGGGTGATCGCCGGCACCGACTGCGGCTTTGGCACTTTCGCAGGCTTTGAACAAGTCGCCAAGGATGTCGTGTACGCCAAGCTGGCCAGCTGCCGCCAGGGAGCGGATGTCGCGTCACAGCGTTTGTGGGGGAAATCCGCAGGTCGTTTGCCGTCGTAACCGGAAGGAACAGAGTCTGTGCTGCCAACGCCTCATTGCAAGGACGGGCTAGGCGCAGCGTGTTTTCACAGAACGGCTACCTTTATCGCGCTGAAAAGGGGCTCCTTTGGACAAGGCTTTAATGCCCGCCGCTACAAATTCAATAAGAACCGTCATGCTTCTGTTGAAGTCGCTCGTATCGCATTTTCCGTTGGATAGACGTTCAGCCCGTTTCGACACAGAACTTACATGCGTCCGGGCGCCGTAGGCCAAAAGATACGCCCATACTGCCATTGCATCGTCAAGGCGTGGCTCAACTTTTCGGAATGCCGCGATATATTCGCGCGCGATTGGGTCGTAATATTTCGTAATCAGCTTTCGTGCCCGCTCATCGCCTCCGAGAGAGAGAGACGTGACCATCTGCGCGAACGCTGCGTTGCCAACGCCTACGTCAGACATCACTGGCTCGTAGTATGTCTTTAGCACGTCCTCGATCGTAGGAGAGCGCTTCTCGGTGAACAGCGCGTTCAATATCTTACGGCGTTGCGCATTGATGACCGTCGAACGACGTTCAAAGACAGCCTCGTACAGTCGCTCCTTCGTATGGAAATGGTAGTGCAACAACGCTTGAGCAATACCGGCGGCTTTGGCGATTTGCCGCATCGATGCTCCTTCAAAACCGAGTTCTGCAAAGACTTTCTCGGCTGCATCTAGGATCAGCTCGGCGGACGACGATTGTGTTGCTGTCGACGATTTCATGGCCGCGTCATCTTAGCTTGGTTGATCGATCAGTCACAATTAAAATATCGAAGGCGTCCCGAAGAGATTCGAACTCCTGACCGCGAGATTTGTAGTTTGGGACCTGCGTTTGGTGCGTTGTTCTCTTTTCCGGCCTACACTCTGCCCCCTATCAACAGCCGAGGAGCTGAGCCATGACCACCCTGCACGCCGCCTGCAGTTGTGGGCAGCTTCACCTTACGATCGAAGGCGAATCGGCACGTATCTCCATGTGTCACTGTCTGGCGTGCCAGCGCCGCACTGGCGCCGTGATCAGTAACCAAGCGCGCTTTCGGCCCGATCAGGTGACCATCGCCGGCAAGGCTACGATATGGACGCGGACAGCCGAAAGCGGGAGCGTGGTGACCTTTCACTTCTGTCCGACATGTGGCTCGACGGTCTACTGGGAGAGCGAAAGCTTTCCTGGTTACGTCATTGTTGCCATCGGAAACTTCGCCGACCCGAATTTCCCCGCGCCGACTGTCGCGGTTTGGGAGGAGTCACGCCACCCCTGGGTCTCATTGCCGCCCGACACTCCGCCCAAGCGAATGGCGAAGCAGGGGTGAGGTAGCCGTAAATGTAGAGCTTGAGCATCGGCGAAGGATGGTACGCCGGCCGGCCGGTCGCTGCAGGATCAACGCCATCGAACCCGAGGTCGCGCAGTTCCAACGCATCCACGAACACATCGACCGCGCGAATAGAATTGCCCTCGTCGACCCAATCATCGAGGCATTCCGGAAACAGCGTCGTCTGCTGGCGATCCGACCCTCGAACGAAACCCTGCATTACTTCCCCCGCCGATTCACCAAGAGAATCATAGCATCGATGGGGTTTTCACACAGCCTGGACCCGGAGCAGACGTCGGCCAGTTTGCGTTTTTGCTCGCGCGGTAGGTAGAAGACAGGATGGTGCGCTATTTCTTGGATTTGGAACGAAGCGTACTGTTTGGGCGCCGCTTGATCCAATTCGACGGCAGCGTCTTTCGAACGAGCGGTGCGACTGCGGGGCCATGAATTACTTTACCGTCGGCCGAAAATATCGAGCCGTGGCATGGGCAATCCCAAGTCTGATCGGCGTTATTCCAGGTTACGGTGCATCCCATATGCGTGCAGGATGCCGAGACAGCGTGCAACGATCCGTTCGCGGCCTGCGCACGGCAATGTTGCTCTTGCCGAGCTTGATGACCCCGCCCTCACCAGGCCGGATATCCTTGAGGCTGGCAACGTGAGACTGACTATCTCCTCCTTTGTTGAAATCCTTGCGCGCACGACGCGTCGGATCATAGAGCGTCACCCATGGATTTGGGCGACCGCGGATCTGATCGGCGATCAGCATGCCGGCCGCCGTTCCGTTGCTGATGCCCCATCCGTTGAAGCCGGTTGCCACATACAAGCCGGGCTCCTTCTTAGACGGTTCGCCGACAAAAGGGACACGGTCGGCGGTGTCATAGTCCTCGTTGGCCCAGTGCCACGCCACGTCCCCGGCCGGTAGATTGTTCCGGACCCAATCCTCTAACTGTCGGAACCGTGCCGCGACGTCGCCATCGTGTCCGGTATTGAACGAAGGTCCCAGCACGACAAGCAAAGGACCCTCCCGATCGCGCCCCATACGCAATGAATGGGTCGGCTTGTCGATGCCTATGAACATCCCATCGATCGCTGTGCCAGGCGCGATGCGAAAGGCCATAGCAATATGACAGCGCGGCCGCGTGGTCCTATCGAAAGGCACAGACCCCGCAATTGGTAGGTTGGTGGCAAGGATGACGTGTTCGGCGTTGAGATGGCTTCGACCGGTTTCAATCCGCCAACGGCTGCCCGAATCGACCCTGGTCACGCGACTGTTCTCAAATATGCGTCCTCCCGCCGCTTCGATAGCGGCAGCAAGTCCGATGAGATATTGCACAGGATTGAACTGAGCCTGATTCCGAAACCGCAGCGCGCCGGCCGTCTCAAATGGCAGCGGCGTCTTGGCGAGGACGTCGGCCTCGAAGCCGAGGCTCCGCGCGGCTTCAGCCTCTTTCTCGATTTCAGATCGCCGCGACGGGTCGCACGTGTAGACGTAGGCATCCTTCGGCTCGAAGTCGCAATCGATAGCAAGTTTGTCGACCCAACTCCGTACCAGCTCAACGCCACTTCGGTTGGCATCCGCGTAACGCTGCGCGCTGTCGACGCCGATGGTATCGATCAAATGCCGATATATCAGCGTGTGTTGGGAGGTCGCCTTGGCCGTCGACCGGCCCGTGACCTGGCGTCCAACTTGGCGAGCTTCAAGAACGGGGCCTCATGTATCGCAACGGCG
>PLJS01000292.1 GCA_003140315.1 Hyphomicrobiales bacterium | reverse complement strand
GCGAGGGTCCGCCAGCTCAGCGGGATGCCCCAAGTCTCAGTGACGTAACGGGCAGCCTCTCGTCGGCGCAGTAATCGAGCGGGAATGGCCGTCACGTCTTTCGCGCCAACACTTGCATCCGGGCGCGCCTGTGCGGTCGACGGGGCACCGTTGAGGAGCTGCGCAAAGAACGCTCGCAAGAGTCAGACTCCGTTGGGGCGACCGGTTACGAGCGGTAGCGCTCGATCGTGCCCAAGTGTTTTTGTAGATCCTTATATATTATCCTCCCGGAGCGCTGACGCCGGAGTGGACCGTCGGGTCGACTGAGGGTGCCCGAGACGATTACGGCCCTGTTTCCGCTCGGGAAAAGGGGTTGTTTCGACAGATAAAATTCATTGGCCTTTGGTCGATATTTTGTGGGATGGAAGGAGGGATGGAATATCGGTAGTCTATGAAAGAATTGTGATATCAATATGTTACTTGATATATTGGCGGACGGGACGTCCGCCGCCGCGATTTCAGGCACAATCGCCGGAACGCTGACGAAGTCCGTCGGCACCAGCCCGGCGGGCAGCGCCGCTGCGCGGCTGCGGTCCGGGACGAGAAAGAGGAGGAACACGCCGGAGACGAGGAATGCCACGACCGCGACGACGATCGCCAGCAGATCGCTCGACAGCGCCGGTGCGCCAAGCTGCGCATTGTGCGGGAACAGGGTCAGGCCGGCCATGGCGGTGTAGTGCATGCCCGAGACTGCAAGGCCGAAGGCCGTCGCCGACAGCGCCAGCGGCAGGCCGCTCGACCGCCCGGCCGCAAGCCAGAGTGCCAAGCCCGACGCGCCGATCGCGACCGCCATGCTGGCCGCGACGTAGAGCGGCGCGTGCACCATGTGGGCGCTCGCATGCAGCGCAGCCATGCCGATGTAGTGCATCGTGAAGATGCCGCCGCCCATTAGGCAGGCCGAAACCGTGAGCCGCGCAATCGTCAATGGCCCCATGCTGGTGAGCAGGACCGCGGCGCCGACCACGAGCACGCAAACGAGAAACGACAGCAGTGTCGGCGGCACCAGGTAATCGACCGGGAACGGCAGGCGGGCGGCGAGCATGCCGACGAAATGCATCGACCAGATCGCGACGGCGAGCGAGGTTGCGGCGCCGACCAGCAGCAGGCGACGCCGCGCGCCGGTCGCGTCGCCGACCTGAACGGCCAAGCTCAATCCGACATAGGCTCCCTGAATCGCCACGATCAGCGAGAGCATGACGAGCCAAGGCTCGTGCGTGATCGGCATCGCTCTAGCGCCTCCTCCGAGGCCTCGATTGGAGCGATTATAGGTCACGACAAGTCTCGTGACCAATGGCTCGGCGGGTGTCCGGCGACGCTACTGCGTGAGATTGTCGAGCAGCAGCTTCAGCCCCGCCGCGGCGAATGCCGACATATTGGCGCGGCGGTCCGCGCTTGCCGTCTCCAGCGTGATCGCGCTCTCGACCGGTCCGGCGACCGCGAGGCAGCTATGGCCGGCCGCATCGCCGTAGCGGTTGCCGGTCGGGCCGGTGGCGCCGGTCTCGCCCAGGCTCCAGGTCGCGGAAAAGCGCTCACGCACGGTGCGGGCGAGCAGCAGCGCGTAGGCCTCGGTCGAGGGCCGCATGCCCTCGAGCGCCGCGTCCGGGATGTCCAGGAGCAGCCGACGCGACTGACGGGTGTAAACGACCGCGCCGCCGAGAAAGTAAGCCGACGCGCCAGGCACGGCGAGCAAGGCCGCCGAGATGAGGCCTCCGGTCGAGGATTCGGCGACCGCAATGGTCTCTTTGCGTGCCACCAGCACGGCGGCGATCTTCTCGGCGAGCGGAACAAGGTCATTCATGGGAGTTTCGCGTCCTTCGTATCGGTCCGCCCGCATTGAAGACCGCAACAGCCGCGGCATCAATCCTCGTTGCGTCGAAGCCGTCATTGCAATTTTCGCGTGAAAGAACGAGGCCGCGATCACGCATGGAACCGATGCGCAATTATTTTGAATAGTTCCAGCCATTTTCCACTACACTCACGCCCAACAAATCTTGAGCGGAGGACCCCCATGAGCCGGGCAAGCAAATTGCGCGCGATGCTGAAGCAGGACGGCATGATCGTGGCGCCGGGCGCCTACGACTGCATCACCGCGCGCACCATCGCGCAGGCCGGCTTCTCCGCCGTCTACATGACCGGCGCGGGCACGGCGGCGACGCTCGGTTATCCGGACTACGGCCTCGTGACGATGTCCGAGATGGCGGACAATGCCGGGCGTATCGCCGCCGCCGTCGACGTTCCGGTCATCGCGGACGCCGACACCGGCTACGGCAATGAGCTCAACGCCACCCGCACCGTGCGCGAGTATGAGCGGCGCGGCGTCGCCGGCCTGCACATCGAGGACCAGGGCTTCCCGAAGAAGTGTGGCCATCTCGACAACAAGGTGATCGTCCCGCTCGACGAATATCTGGCGAAGGTGCGCGCCGCCGTGGCCGCTCGGCAGAACCCGGATTTCCTGATCATCGCGCGCACGGATTCCCGCGCCGTGCTTGGCCTCGAAGAGGCGATCCGCCGCGCCAATGCGGCGCTCGCCGCCGGCGCCGACATGGCCTTCGTGGAAGCGCCGCAGACGGTGGAAGAAGTCGCCACGGTGCCGAAGCTTGTGAAGGGTCCGTGCCTGTTCAACAACGTGTGGCGCGGCAAGAGTCCCGACATCGCCTTCGATGACGCGCAGCGCATGGGTTACAAGGTCACCATCGTGCCGGGCATGCTGTTCAAGGCCGTGATCGGCGTTTGCGATGCGACCTTGAAGGAGCTCAAGGCGCAGGGCCGCCACCCGGTGCTCGACACCAACATGACGGTGCGCGACGCCTTCCGCCGCGTCGGTGCGGACGAATGGGATGCGGTGAGCGAGCGCTTCCGCACGGTCGAGCCGCAGGCAAAGCCCGCTCAGGCGGCGGAATGACGATCATGGCGGGACCCGCAACGCTGTTCGAGAAGATCTGGGGCGCGCACGAGATCGTCGTGCGCCCCGATGGCGCGACGCTGCTGCACATCGACCGCCATCTGGTGCACGACGGCTCCAACAACGCCTTCCGTACCTTGCAGGAGAAGAAGCTGCCGGTGCGGCGTCCGGATCGGACCTTCGCGACGCCGGATCATTACGTCTCGACGCTCGGGCGCGGGCTCACGGCGATCAACGACCCCAATCGCCGCTCGATGGTCGAAGACCTCAAGGTCAACGCCAAGGAAACCGGCGTCACGCTGTTCGATCTCGGCGACAAGCGGCAGGGCATCGTGCACGTGGTCGGCCCCGAGCAGGGCTTGAGCCAGCCCGGCATGATCATCGTGTGCGGCGACAGCCATACGGCGACCCACGGCGCGATGGGCGCGCTCGCCTTCGGCGTCGGGGCGTCCGAGGTCGCGCATGTGCTCGCCACGCAGACGCTGTGGCAGAAGAAGCCGCGCAATATGCGCATCACGGTCGACGGCGAGCTCGGGCCCGGCGTTCATGCCAAGGACGTGATCCTGGCGATCATCGCCAAGATCAGCGCGGCGGGCGGCACCGGTCACGCGATCGAATATGCGGGCTCGGCGATCCGGTCTTTAAGCATCGAGGGGCGGCTGACGATCTGCAACATGTCGATCGAGGCCGGCGCGCGCGCCGGTATGGTGGCGCCGGACGACACGACGTTCGAGTACCTGCAGGGCCGGCCCTATGCGCCGAAAGGCGCGGACTGGGACAAGGCGCTCAGCTTTTGGCGCACGTTGCCGACGGATGAAGGCGCGGCGTTCGATCGCGAGGTGCATCTCGACGCGGCTGAGATCGCCCCGATGGTGACGTGGGGCACCAGCCCTGAATCGGCTTCCCCGATCACCGGCAACGTGCCGGACCCGGCGGGCGCCGGCGACGCCGTGCGGCGCGATTCCATGGAGCGCGCACTCAACTACATGGGTCTCGAACCCGGCATGGCGCTCTCCGACATCAAGGTCGACCGCGTATTCATCGGCTCCTGCACCAACAGCCGCATCGAGGATCTGCGTGCCGCTGCGAAACTCGCCAACGGCCGCAAGACGGTCGTGCCCTCGATGGTCGTTCCGGGGTCGGGCCTGGTAAAGGCGCAGGCGGAAGCCGAGGGTCTCGATGCGATCTTCCGGCGCGCCGGCTTCGAGTGGCGCGAGGCCGGTTGCTCGATGTGCGTCGGCATGAACGGCGATCTCGTGGCGCCGGGCGAGCGTTGCGCCTCGACCTCGAACCGCAACTTCGTCGGCCGCCAGGGCAAGGGGGCGCGCACGCACCTCGTCAGTCCCGTGATGGCGGTTGCCGCAGCGGTCAGCGGCAAGCTGACCGACGTGCGCACGCTGATGGCGAGGCACTGACATGGAGCCATTCCGGAAAATCGACGAAGTGGCAGCCCCGATGGGCACGCCGAACGTCGACACCGACCAGATCATTCCGGCGCGCTTCCTCTGGCGCATGCGCGACGACGGCTGGGGCCATTTGCTGTTCAACGACCTGCGCTTCAACGACGACGGCTCAGAGAAGCCGCAATTCGTGCTCAACCGGGCGGAGTACCGGCCGGCGCGCGTGCTGGTCGCCGACCGCAATTTCGGCTGCGGCTCCTCGCGCGAACACGCGGTGTGGTCGCTCTACGATTACGGATTCCGCGCCGTGATCGCGCCGAGCTTCGGCGATATCTTCTTCAACAACAGCTTCCAGAACGGGCTCTTGCCGATCGTGCAGCCGATCGAAGTGTGCGAGGCGCTGCGCGCGGCGCTGGAGCAGAAACCCGGCGCGCATATCCAGGTCGATCTGGAAGCGCAGAAGATCATTGCGCCGGACGGCACGGAATTCGACTTCACGATCGACCCGTTCCGCAAGGAATGCCTGCTCGCCGGCACGGACGAGGTCCGTTTCACGCTCAGCCAGGCCGACAAGATCGCGGCGTTCGAGAAGACCTACGAGAACGGCATGCCGTGGATGTAGAATGTAGCCCGGCTTGAGCGCAGCAAAAGCCGGGGCAACTTTTGCGGCTCGATCCCGGGGTTTCGCTGTGCTCAACCCGGGCTACGCCGCCCGATGCATTCGCTTATCAATCCACAGCAACAGCCCGTTCGCCGCAATCGCGAACACCACGACGATCAGGATCACCGCCGTCGTCATCGGCACATTGTGCATGCTGATGCCGTTGACGATCAGGAAGCCGAGTCCGCGTTGCGAGGCGAACATCTCGCCGATCAGCACGCCGAGCATCGTGAGCGAGAAGCCCACACGCACGCCGGTGATCAGCTCTGGCATCACCGCCGGCGCAAGCACGGTCGTGACCGTCTGCCATTGGGTGAGCCGCATGGCGCGGCTGGTGCGCAGCAGGACCGGGTTGATGTTCTTGACGGCGTTCAATGTGAACAGGATGATCGGGATCACGCCATGGATCACGCCGAATGCGACCTTGGCGGACACGCCGAGCCCGAAGATCAGCAAAATCAATGGGTAAAGGGTGACCTTCGGGATCGTATAGAGGGCAACGAAGATCGGCTCGGCGACATCGCCGGCGAAGCGTTGCAGGCCGAGCGCGAGGCCGAGCACCACGCCGAGCACGATCGAAATCACGAGCGAATAGGCGAACGCAACAAGTGTCGCCTGCGCGTGCCCCCAGAAGTTCGACGTCTTCACCAGCGAAGCCGCATAGGAGAGCGTCGCAAGCGGCGCGGTGATCGCCGAGTCGCCGGCATATTCGTAAAGCCCCTGCCACACGGCAACGAAAAGTGCTGCGATAACAAGCGCATCGAGCGCGCGGCTCGAAAACGCCAGCCAGGCGGGCGGCTGCGCGGTCATGCGCGCGCCCGCCGTCTCAGCATGCGCTGCTCGAAGACATGCAGCGCACCGTTCATGACGGTCGCGATGACCAGCACGAACATCATCAGCGCGTACATGGTCTGATTGTCGAAGTTGTTGTACGCGTATGCGATCGAGTAGCCGAGCCCGCCGCCCGAGAGGATGAACTCGCCGGCGATGACGCCGATGAACGAATAGGCCAGCGCGAGCTTCAGGCCCGTGAACAGGTACGGAGCAGCCGCGGGCAACGTCACGAACAGGACCGAGCTTGAAGAACTCATGCGAAGAACACGCGTGGTCTTCGACAACACCCGCGGCACGCGGTCGAGCCCGTTGAGCGTCGAGATCACCATCGCGGCCGTCGCGAACACGAACCCGATCACGATCAGCGGGATGGTGTTCAAGCCGAACAGCGCGATGAGCAGCGGGTAGAACACGAAGAACGGGATCGAATAATAGGACGCGAGCAGCGGATCGACGGCACGACGCACGCGCGGCAGCGCGTGGATCACCGCACCGAGGATAAAGCCGGTCACGACCGATAGCACGAAGGCGATTGCCACGGTCGAGAAGGTCTGCGCGATGTCGTCGGTGACCTTGCCGGTGACGATCAGCTCCCATAACGACGCGGCCATCTCGCTCGGCGGAATCAGCGTGAGCGGATTGATGATCTTGAGGCGGCAGAGCGCTTCGATCAGCAGAATCGAACCCACGATCACGGCGACGCGGGTCCAGCCGATCGCGGCCTGCCGGCTCATCACGCGCCCTTTGCGCCGATCGCCTTGAGCGATTCACCGCGCAGCAGCGACCACAGCCGCGCCGTGACGACGCCGAACGCCGGATCGGCGACGATGTTGCTGTCGCGCTCGCGCGACCAGCCGGTGGTGATGACGTCGATGAACCGGCCCGGCCGCGCCGACATCACGCCGACCCGATCCGAAAGCATCGCGGCCTCGTCGAGCGCGTGCGTGATCAGCATGACGGTGGCGCCGGTCTCGCGCCACAGTCGCAGCAACTCGTCGCCCATTAAGAGTCGCGTCTGCTGGTCGAGCGCGCCGAACGGCTCGTCGAGCAGAATCAAACGAGGCTGCATCACCAGCGTGCGCGCGATGCAGACGCGCTGGCGCATCCCGCCCGAAAGCTGCGCCGGATAGGCGGTCGCGAACTCCCGCAGTCCCATGAAGCCGATGGCGTATTCGACGCGGCGCTGCGTCTCGGCCGGATCGACGCCGGCGCGGCGCAGCCCGAACGCGATATTGTCGCGCACGGTGAGCCAGGGAAACGAGGCGTCTTCCTGGAACACCGCGCCGATGCCGTCCGGCACCTCGCCTGCGACCGGCTTGTCCTCAAACGTGACGGTGCCCTCGGTCGGCGGGCTCAGGCCCGCGATCAGGTCCATCAGGGTGGACTTGCCGCAGCCCGAGGGCCCGACCACCGAGAAGAACTCGCCGCGCGGCAGATCGAGATCGAGCGGCCCGAGCGCATGGACCGACAGCTTGCCCTCGAACACGCGCGTGACGCCGCGCAGCCGCGCATGGACCTTCGCCTGCGCGGTCGCGGTCTGCGCTTGCGCGACGGCCACGCCGGCGCTCATTGCGTGTGCAACAGATCCTGAGGCAGGAACGAGGTGTCGACCATCTTCTTCCAGTCGGGCGGGCCTTTCAGCGTACCGACGATCTGCATGCCCTCGGCCATGCGGTCCATGCCTTTGTAGTTCAGCCTGCCGTCGCCGAAATAGTTGATCTCGACGAAGTGCCGAAACACCTCGCGATAAAGCTTCGGATCGCCGTTGAAGGCCTTGGCGACGATGTCGGCCGACTCGTCCGGATTCTTGATGATGTATTCGACGCCTTCACGCCGCGCCGCGATGATGGCGCGCAGCTTGTCGCCGCCGGTCGCCGCGAACTCCGTCGTCGTGATGGCGACCGTCTGCGTCATCTCAGGGGGAAAGCAGTCCTTGGTCCAGAACGCCGGCTTCACCTTGTCCTTGTTCTCCGACCAGATCGGCTCGCCGGTCATGCCGGCGTCGACCGCCTTGTTGAGAACCGCCGACAGGTTCGCGCCGATGTCCCCGGCGGGCAGCAGCTTGAGTTCCTTCGGGTCGATGTTGGCGGCTTTCAGGCACATCAGGATCAGCATATTCGTCACCGACCCAGGCGACGTGAAGCTGATCTTCTTGCCGATGACGTCCTTGATCGAGCTGATCGAAGAGTCCTTTTGCGTGATCCAGAGGATGTCGGCGATGCTCTCGACGCCGCCGGCGATGATCTTCAGCGGCTGGCCGGAATTGATCGCCAGGATCGCGGCGGGCAGCGCGACCTCGCCGAACGGCAGATCGCCGGCGAGCGTGTTGCGCACCGAAGTGCCGCCGCCGGCCGATGTCAGTATGCCGGTGATGTCGAGCCCACGCTTCTTGAAGAAGCCCTTGGCCATGGCGACGGCATAAGGCGCGCCGTAGAAGGCCGAACCCCAATGCGTGACGGTGATCGTCTCGGCGCGGGCCGAGACCGTGAGAGCCGCGGCGGCGAGCGTGCTTAGCGCGCTTGCACGCATAACTTGCAGGATGCGCATCGGCATTTCTCCCTTGGATTTTGACGCATAGTGCGGCCACGCCGCGCGGGCTTCAAGGGCCGTGATCGCGCTTCGCCCCTGCGAAGCCGATGCAGCAGTGCCCGGAACCGGCCATCAGGCCGCGTTGCCGGGCCCGCGCAACTGTATAAAATCCCGCCGCAGCCCGGCCCCGGCCCGGCCAATGAGGGGGACACCATGCCTGACCGTATCGGCTTGAGCCGGCGCAGCTTCCTGATGAGTTCGGCCGCCGGAACGGCCGGCATGCTCGCGATGCCGGCGGTGCTGCGCGCGCAAGGCGCCGGCGTGAAGCTCGGCGTGCTGCATCCAGTGACCGGGGCGCTGTCCTATTCGGGCCAGCAGGGGCGCCTCGGCGCCACGATCGCGGTCGAGGAACTCAACGCGGCCGGCGGCATCAAGGGCCTCGGCAAGATCGAGCCGGTACTCGGCGATGCGCAGTCGACGCCGGACGGCGGCACGGCCGAAGTCGAGAAGATGAATTCCGCGGGGGTCGCGGCGATCGTCGGCGGTTATGGCTCGTCGATCTGCCTCGCCGTGAGCCAGGCGGCGTCGCGCTACGATCTCCCCTACATGGTGGACGTCGGCGTCACCGACGCGATCGTGACGCGCGGACTGAAAAACACATTCCGCTTCGGCCCCGGCTTCGGCGTCATCGCCAAGACTGCGCTCGACAACCTCGTCACCCTCAACGACCAGGCCGGCAAGCCGGCCAAGACCGTGATGATCGTGCATGAGGATTCGGCATTTGGCTCGGGCCTCGCCAAGCTGCTCAACGATCAGCTCCCGGCGCGCGGCTTCCAGATCCTCGAGACGATCCCGCACCCGACGCCGACGCGCGACTTCAACAATGTCGTGCTGAAGATCAAGGCCGCGAACCCCGACATCGTGATCCCGGCCGACTACTACAACGAATATGTCCTGCTCGCGCGCACCATGCTGCAGCAGCAGGTGCGGCCGAAGGCGATCTATTCGGTGCTCGGCGGCGCCGCGTCGTCCTACAAGTTCGTGAAGGAATTCCCCGACGCCGCCAAATACATCATGGACTGCAATCACTGGTTCGACCCGCGCAACGCCAAGGCGCTGGCGCTGAAGAAGAAGGTCGAGGCGCAGGGGCAGTTCTTCACCTACGAGGTGTTCATGAATTACTCCGCCGTGCTGCTCGTCGCCGACGCGATCGAGAAAGCGGGCGCGGCGGACCGCGCCAAGATCATCGCGGCGCTGGAAGGCTCGACGTTCGTGGGCCACGTGATGCCCTACGGGCCGACCAAGTTCGTCAACGGACAGAACCAGGGCGCGGCGCCGGTCAACACGCAGGTGCTCGAGAACGATATCCAGGTGATCTTCCCGGCGGCGTTCGCTTCGAGCAAGCCGGTGTTCCCGATGCCGGCGTAGTGGTGCTCTTGCACAGCCCTTTCTTCGTCATGGCCGGGCTTGTCCCGGCTATCCACGTCTTGTTTCCGGTGTCGAAGAAAGACGTGGATGCCCGGCACAAGGCCGGGCATGACGGATAGAGCACGGCCGTGCTCTCGCCCGTCATCCTCATCCCGGCGATCCTCAACGGCCTCCTGACCGGAGCCGTCTATGCGCTGATCGCGCTCGGCCTCACCCTGATCTATGGCGTGCTGCACATCATCAACTTCGCGCACGGCGCGCTGCTGACCGCCGCGCTGTTTGCGGCTTACTTCACGCAGAAGCTCTTCGGCATCGATCCCTACCTCGCGGCGTTCGCGCTCGCGCCGCTGTTCTTCGTGCTCGGCTACGCGCTGCAGCGCTTCGTGATCGGGCCGGCCTCGCACGGCGACGACCGCAACATGCTGCTGGTCACGCTTGGGCTCGCGGTCATCATCGAGAACGCGCTGCTCTATGCGTTCCACGCCGACACCCGCACCATCGATGTGCGCTATAGCTTCGAGACGATCGCGGTCGGCGGCTCGTTCCTGGCGCTGCCGCGCGTCATCGGCCTCGGCGCCGTGCTGATCGTCGCGCTGCTGCTGTGGGCGCTGCTGCGGCTGACCGACACCGGCAAGGCGATCCGCGCTGTGGCCAAGGAGAAACTCGGCGCCGAGCTCTCCGGCATCGACGTCGCGCATATCTATGCGATGACGTTCGGGCTCGGCACCGCGTGCCTCGCGGTCGCGGCCTGCCTGCTGATCCCGACCTATTACGTCAACCCGCATGTCGGCAACGCCTTCGTACTCGTCGCCTTCACCATCGTGGTGCTCGGCGGCATGGGCTCAGTCCCGGGCGCGCTGATCGGCGGGCTATTCATCGGCGTCGTGGAGAGCCTGAGCGGACTTTATCTCGGCGAGTCGCTCGGGCAGATCGGTATCTTTCTGATTTTCATCCTGGTGCTGCTGGTGCGGCCGAGCGGGCTGTTCGGAGAGCGCGCATGAGGCGCCTCGCGATGATCGTCCTGGTCGTCGCGGTGCTCGCGGCCGTGCCGTTCACTGAGGCATCGAATGCGGTGCTCAATTTTCTCGTCGTCGCACTGCTGATCGCGCTCGCGGGTCAGGGCTGGAACGTGCTCGGCGGCTATGGCGGGCAATATTCGTTCGGCCATGCGGCGTTCTTCGGCACCGGCGCCTATGTGACGGCGGTGCTGCAGGTGCGCTACGGCGTCAACGCCTGGCTCGCCTTCGCGCTCGGCATCGCGGCGGGCGCGCTCGTCGGCGCCGTCATCGGCGCGCTGACGTTCCGCTCCGGGTTGCGCGGCTCATACTTCGCGCTGGTGACGCTTGCCTTCGCAGAGGTGCTGCGCATTGTTGCCAGCGTCGCCCCGATCACAGGGGCCGGCGTCGGCACGCTGATCAAGCTCGATCTGCGCCACGAGGCGCTGCAGTTCCAGAGCCGCGCGGTGTTCTATTGGGCGATCCTCGGTCTCGTCGCGCTCTCGCTGGTCATCGCCTGGGCGATCGAGCATTCGCGCTTCGGCGCATGGCTCACCGCCGTGCGCGAAAACGAGGACGCGGCGCGCGCGCTCGGCGTCGACGCCACGCGCGTGAAGCTCGGCGCGATGACGCTATCGGCCGCGATCACGGCCGCGGCCGGCTGCTTCTACGCACAATATTTCCTGTTCATCGATGCCGGCATCGCCTACGGGCCATGGATTTCGGTCGAGGCGCTGCTGACCGCGATCATCGGCGGCGCCGGGACGATCTTCGGGCCGCTGTTCGGCGCACTGCTGGTGCGGTTACTCGGCGAAGCCGCCCGCCTGGTGACCGGAGATGCGCCCGGGCTCGACCTGGTGATCTACGGCGCGGCGCTGGTGCTGGTCGTCGCCTTCGCGCCGCGCGGCCTGATGGGGATCGTGGCCGACATTCGTTCGGCATTCCGACGCCCCGCGCCGCGTCCCACCGCGGAGGCGGCCGGTGGCTGAACCACTGCTGACAGTCCGCAACGTGTCGAAGCACTTCGGCGGCCTGCAGGCGGTTGATGCCGCGACGCTGTTCGCCGAGGAAGGACGGATCACGGCGCTGATCGGACCGAACGGCGCCGGCAAGACGACGCTGTTCGCGATGATCAGCGGCTTCGTGCGGCCCGACGCCGGAAGCGTCCGCTACGAGGGCTGCGACATCACCGGCGCGCCGCCGCACGAACTGGCGCGGCTCGGAATCGCGCGCACGTTCCAGATCGTGCAGCCCTTCGCCGGGCTGACGGTCCGCGAAAACATCGCGGTGGGCGCACATATGCGCCATCGTGGGCGCAATGCTGCGCTCGCAGCCGCGACAGCCATCGCGCGTGAAATGGGCCTGGGCGATATGCTGGATCAACCGGCCGCGGCGCTTACGGTCGCGGGGCGCAAGCGTCTGGAGCTCGCGCGCGCGCTCGCGACGCAACCGAAGCTCCTGCTGCTGGACGAGGTGCTGGCCGGGCTCAACCCGTCCGAGATCCGCGACGTGGTGCCGGTCATCCGTGCGATCCAGGCGCGCGGCGTCAGCATCATGATGATCGAGCACGTGATGCAGGCGGTGATGAGCCTGTCCGAGCACGTCTTCGTGCTGGCGGAAGGCCGCATCATCGCGCAAGGCCCGCCCGAGGGGGTATCGGCCGATCCGCGCGTGATCGAGGCTTATCTCGGGCATGGCGCGGCAAAACTGACAGCGGCAGGCGCCGCATGAGCGCGCTGCTCGCCATCGATGGCCTGCACGCTGGCTACGGTCCGGCCGAGGTGCTACGCGGCGTCGATCTTGAAGTCGGCCCCGGCGAGATCGTCGCGGTGCTCGGCTCGAACGGCGCGGGAAAGTCGACGCTCAACCGCGCGATCTCCGGCGTGGTGCGGGCGCGGTCGGGTTCGATCCGTTTCGACGACGCGGCCGTCACCAACCACAAGCCCTCCGCGATCGTTGCGCGCGGCTTGATTCATGTGCCGGAGGGCCGCCGCATCTTTCCCAACATGTCGGTGGCTGAAAACCTCGACCTCGGCAGCTATCGCCGCGCGACCGCGCGCCGCGCGCAGAACCGCGAGCGCGTGTTCACGATCTTCCCGCGCTTACGGGAGCGTCACGCCCAACGCGCCGGCACGCTCTCGGGCGGCGAGCAGCAGATGCTTGCGATTGGGCGCGGGCTGATGGCGGAGCCGAAGCTCATCATCCTGGACGAGCCATCGCTCGGCCTGTCGCCGCAGTTGGTCGAGCAACTGTTCGCGCTGATCGCGCGGATCAATGCCGAAGGGCTCGCCGTGCTGCTGGTCGAGCAGAACGTGATGCAGAGCCTCGACGTTGCGCATCGCGCCTATATCCTGGAGAACGGCCGGATCGTGATGTCGGGATCGCCGGCCGACATCCGCGCCAATCCGGACCTGCGGCGTGCTTATCTGGGGCTGTGACACGCATGGGCACGACGCTCGACCCGATCACGCTCGCGGTGCTTAACGGCCGGCTGGTGCAGATCGCCGACGAGATGGACGCGACGCTCTATCGCTCGGCGTTCAACCCGATCATCGCAGAGGCACACGATGCCTGCCACGGGCTCTATCACGCCGAGACCGGCGCGACGCTGGTGCAGGGCACGTCCGGCCTGCCGATCTTCGTCGGCGCGATGGCATTCGCCGTGAAAGCCGTGATCGATAAGGTCGCGCGCGACCGCGATCTCGCCGAGGGCGACACTTATCTCTTCAACGACCCCTACGATGGCGGCACGCACCTCAACGACTTCCGCCTGGTGCGGCCGGTGATGCGGGCGGGCTGCGTGTTCGCATGGCTCGCCTCCGTCGGCCACTGGCTCGACGTCGGAGGCAACGTGCCCGGCAATTTCAACGCGAAGGCGACCGAGAGCTTCCAGGAGGGCTTTCGCGTCCCGCCGGTGAAGCTCATGCGCGCCGGCGCTCTGCAGCAGGACATCGTCGATATCCTCGCCGCCAACTCGCGCGTGCCGCAATCGAACTGGGGCGACCTCAACGGCCAGCTCAATGCGCTGGCGCTCGGGGAGCGGCGCGTGCACGCGCTGCTCGACGATTACGGCGACGGCACGGTCGCGGCCGCGATCGATGCGCTCACGGCGCGCGCCGAGGCGCTGATGCGCGCCAACATCGCAGCCCTTCCGGACGGTACCTATTCGTATGACGACTTCCTCGACAATGACGGCGTGACCGATGTGCCGCTGCGCATTGCGCTTGATATGACGATCAGCGGCGACCGCATGACGCTCGACTTCTCGCGCTCGGCGCCGCCGTGCCAGGGACCGCTCAACATCGCGCGCTCGACCGCGGTCGCCTGCTGCTACGTGGCGCTCAAGCACATCTTCACCGACGTGCCCGCCAATGCCGGCTGCCTCGCGCCAATTACATTTGTCATCCCCGACACCACGCTGCTTGGCGTCTCGGCGCCGAAACCCGTTGGCGGCTACACCGAGACGATCCTGCGCGTGATCGACACCGTGTTCGGCGCGTTTGCCAAGGTCGCGCCGGAGCGTGCCAACGGCAGCCCGTTCGCGACCATCAACGCGCTCTCACTCGCCGGCTGGCGAAAGGACGGAAAGCGCTGGGTGATGTTCTGCTTCTTCGGCGGCGGGCTCGGCGGCAATCCGGAGGGCGACGGGCTCAATCACGGCAACAACCCGATCTCGACCGCCACCATCCCGCCGCTGGAAATCCTGGAGTCGCTCTATCCCGTCATGTTCACCCAATGGGCGCTGCGGCCGGATTCCGGCGGAGCGGGCCGGCATCGCGGCGGGCTCGGCGCGATCTACGAGATCGAGGCGCTTGAGGACAACACCGACATCTTTCTCCTCGGCGAGCGCGGCAAGTTTCCGCCCTTCGGCGTGAATGGCGGCGGGCCGGCGGCGCTCAACCGCTTCATCTATCCGGACGGCGACGGCGGCGAGCGCACGCCGCCGCTCGTGTCCAAGATCACCGACGTCCGGATAAAAGCCGGCGAGCGCATCCGGCTGGAAACGCCTGGCGGCGGCGGCTTCGGCGAGCCGGCGGCGCGCGAACCCGCCAAGATCGCGCGCGATTTCGCGTTCGGCTACGTGACGCGTGGCGGCACCGCATGAGCGGCACGATCGTTGGCGTCGATGTCGGCGGTACATTCACGGACCTGTTCTGGTTCGACGCGGCGACGCGGGGCTTCCGCACCGCCAAGGTACCGTCGCGGCGCGGCGACGAGGCCGCGGGCTTCATGAACGGGCTCGCGACGCTCGGCGGCGTCGAGACGCTGGGCGCGATCGTCCATGGCACGACGGTCGGCACGAACACGCTGCTGGAGCGGCGCGGACCCAAGATCGGCGTCATCACGACGCGCGGATTCCGCGACGTGCTGGAGATGCGCCGCCGCGACCGGCGGCGGACCTGGGGCCTGTGGGGCGAGTTCGTGCCCATCGCCGATCGCGACATGCGCCTGGAGGTCGACGAGCGCACGCTGGCGGACGGCACGATCCGAATGGCGGTCGATGAAACAGCCGTGAGCGCGGCCGCGGCGATGCTGCGCGAGCGCGGCGCGCGGGCGCTCGCGATCATCTTCATTAACGCCTATGCGAATCCCGAGAACGAGCGGCGCGCACTCGACGCTGCACGCGCCGCGTGGCCGGACGCGCACATCTCCGTCTCGCACCAGGTGCTGCCGGAGATCCGCGAATTCGAGCGCGCCTCGACCACGGCGATCAACGCCTATCTGCAACCGGTCGTCGGTAACTATCTCGCCAAGCTCGAAGCAGCTCTCGCTGAGCAGCGCTTCGCCGGCAAGTTTCACATCGTGCAGTCGAACGGCGGCGTGATGTCGACCGCGACCGCACGCCGCCTGCCGGTGCGCACCGCGCTCTCGGGTCCTGCGGCGGGCGTCATCGCGGCGGCGGCGATCGCACGTGCCGCCGGCTACGACAACATCATCACCTGTGATCTCGGCGGCACGTCGTTCGACGTCTCGGTGGTGGCCGGCGGCAAGGCCTCGCTCGCCGCGCAGACCACGGTCGATTTCGGCCTCGTCATCCGCACGCCGATGATCGAGATCACGACCATCGGCGCGGGCGGCGGCTCGATTGCGTCGATCGATCGCGGCGGACTGTTGCAGGTCGGGCCGGAAAGCGCGGGCTCGGTGCCGGGGCCTGCCTGCTACGGCCAGGGCAACGAGCGCCCGACGCTGACCGACGCGCATGTCGTGCTCGGCCGCATCAACGCGCAGCGACCGATCGGCAAACTCGCGACGCTCGACGTCGAGGCGGCGCGCCACGCGATCATGACGCATGTCGGCGTGCCGCTCGGCTTCGACGTGATGCAGGCCGCCGAAGCGATCGTGCGCGTCGCCGACGCCCGCATGGCGGGCGCCATTCGTCTGGTCTCGATCGAGCGCGGGCATGATCCGGTGCGCTTCGCCGCGATGCCGTTCGGCGGCGGCGGCGCGCTGCACGCCGGCGCGCTGATCCGGGACATCGGGCTTGCATGCGCCGTCATCCCGCGCTTTCCCGGCGTCACGTCGGCGCTCGGCTGCGTGATCGCGGACCTGCGCCATGACCAGGTGCAGACGCTCAACCTGATGCTCGACGGGCTCAACACGGAGACGCTCGACAAGCGCATGGCGATGGCCGGCGACGCCGCGGCGAGCGTCGTGGAGACCGCGGGAATCGCGGTCGAACGCATCGACGTGAGTTTCGAGCTTGACATGCACTACCTCGGCCAGACTCACACGGTCGCGGTGCCGCTGCCGGTTATCCTCGCGGGCGGCACGACCGGCATCAGCGAAGCCGTGATCCGGGCCGCGTTCGAGCGCGCCTATTCGGCGGCGTTCAGCCGCCTGCTGCCCGGTATCCCGACGCGCATCGTCTCGCTGCGCACCGCCGCGATCGGGCGGCGGCCGGCGTTCGACCTTGCGGCCTTCGCGCCCAACCCCGATGCATCACTCGGCAAGGCCGAGCGCGGCACGCGGAAGGTCTTTTTCGGTGGCGCATGGCACGAGACGCGCGTCTGGTCGCGGCTCGACCTGCCGGCCGATGCCGTGATCGAGGCGCCGGCCGTGATCGAGCAGCCGGATGCGACGATCTTCATCGAGCCCGGCCTGCGCGGGCGCGTCGATCGGCTCGGCAACATCGTGGTGGAGCGCATATGAACGGGACCGCACTCCTGCTCGGCGATCTACAGAACGATTTCCTGCATCCGAACGGCGCCTATGGCCGCGCCGGGCAAAGCGCTCCGGAGATCGCCGCACTGCCGGCGCGCCTCAAACCGCTCGCGGACGCCATGAGACAGCGCGGCGGGCTCGTCGTCGCGACGCTGTTCACGCTCGTGCCCGGCCGCGGCGGCGAACCGATCATCTCAGCCCATCTGAAGAAGCTCCGGCCGTTCCTCGCGAAAGGCGATTTTGCGCCCGACTCCTGGGGCCAGCGGGTGGTCGACCAGCTTCTTCCCGTGGACGTGACAGTGGAGAAGATCGCCTATTCGGCGTTCCACGCCTCGCGGCTCGAATGGGTGCTGCACAAATGCGGCATCGAGCGGCTGATCGTTGCCGGCATCGTCACCAATGGCGGCGTCGCCTCCACGGTGCGCGACGCGCACGTTCGCGAGTTCGAATGCACCGTGCTGGAAGACGGCTGCGCGGCATTCTCGCCGGACGTGCACCGCGCCGCGATCGAGGGCTTGCGGCCGGTCGCGCGCATCATCACAGTCGCCGAGGCGATGCGCGAGATCGAGGCCGCATGAGCGTTGCGCCAGCCGCGGGCGTTACGTTCGAGAGCGAGGCGCCGGTCCTCATCATCGGCTCGGGCGCCGCCGGCCTCTGCGCCGCGCTCGCCGCATCGGAGGCGGGCGTCGATCCGGTCGTGATCGAGCGCGACACGGTGCCGGCCGGCTCGACGGCCCTCTCGGCCGGCTTGATCCCGGCGGCCGGCACGCGCTTCCAGCGCGCCCGCAGGATCGCGGATTCGGCCGAACGCTTCGCCGACGACATCCAGCGCAAGACGCATGGCGCGGCCGATTCCGCGCTGGTCGGCGCTGTGAGCGAGAACGCCGGACGCGTGGTCGAATGGCTTATACCAACCCTCACAATGAG
>PLJS01000094.1:6328-8021 GCA_003140315.1 Hyphomicrobiales bacterium | reverse complement strand
ACCGTGCGCGTAATCTTGCCGTCAGGTGAGGGCTCGTAGGGTCTGCGCTACCGTGTGTTAACGGCACGCAAGAGACCATCAATTCAGCGAACGGAGTGTCGGCTACGGTTGACAATCGCCGGTAAGTTTTGAGTTGCCGCGTTTGACACCGCGCCGCGCGGACGGTCGTCCAGTGTCTACGAGGTCCGTTGTGGGTCATTCGCGCCGATTCAGCGATGTCCGCGACATGTCCGGTCTTCCCTCAATAGCAGTCGTCATGCGCCGTGCCGCGAATGGTAGAGAAGGACCAGAAGCCGACATCACATATGCGGCGCGCTCAAAAATAAAGAGCCAGTTACCCGAGGCCTTCTACGCTGACCAAACGCGCGAAACTACAGGCGTCTCTTACGCTTTTGAGCCCCTGGTACGTTGCGCCGTTATAAAATGACTCCCAGGCTGCGACTGATGGGAACTCCAACAGGACAATCCTCCGAGGCTCCCAATCTCCTTCGTAAACCTTGTGAGCTCCACCTCGCGCCAAATACTTAGCTCCGGCCGCTTCCAAGGCAGGCTTCACGCCCGACATAAATTCTTGGTATCGCTTCGGGTCACGAATATCGACGTCGAAAATCACATAGGCCGTCATTACAATTCCTATAATCAATTTGCGGCGGAAGCGTCTCTCGCCGTGATTGTTACAAAACAATAGGCTGTGTGTCCACATAGCCAAATCGCTTGTGTCTTCTCCTGAATGACCGCGCAGCACACAGCGGCAAGCTCATTCAGCGAAGTGCCGCTCAGCGACGCCGCTTAGCTATCTGTAGGCTGAGGACCGGCGTAACCTTCCACGATAGCCAAGTCCATTACCGACTTGCCCTGTCTGAGGGCCATAGCAGCCGCGTACTCGGGCGAGTGGTAGCATTCGAGCGCGGCAGTGTAGTTTGGAAACTCGATCACGACTGCACGTGAGCGGGGCTTTCCCTCAGGAGCCTCCGACTTTCCTCCGCGCGTCAGAAAACGGCCCCCGTATTTGCGGAAGGCCTTCGCGTTTTCGGCGATGTAGGCTTTGTATCCTTCGGGGTCATTTACATCCGCAAATGCAACCCAGTAGCCCTTGGCCATTATGTTTCATCCAATTGTGCGATGTAGGTTAACCCAAGGACGAGGCCGACACCAGCCCCTGCTGTTACTTACCTCTGGAAAGAGACGCTATTTCAATCGTCACGCTTGGCTAATAATGCATAAGATCGAGATCCAGTGCACTTCGTATCGCGTCGCAAATCAGCACCCAAACGCTTAAGGAAATGTCATGACACTTTCTGACTGGGCAAATATCGGACAAGTTATCGCAGCGGTTGCGGTGGTCGTATCTTTAATATTTGTTGGACTTCAAATACGTCAGAATACAAAAAGCAATCAAACAGCGTCGTTGTAACTCAATGCTGACTACTGGCTACATTATATCACAACCATTGCGGACCCTAATTTCAGCAAAGTTTACACGATGGGCGCTTCCGGCCGGGGCAAGCTGGATCAACAGCAATTCGTCCAGTTTTTCATGTTGTGCAGAGCGACTTTTATGGGATGCGAAAAACCAGTACTACCAATATCGAGCGGAGTTTCTGGATAGAGGGGCCTATGCCGGATATGAGACCACCATCAAAGAGCAGATCGCCGCTTTCCCGGGAATTCGGGCGATGTGGCAGCTGGTGCG
>PLJS01000094.1:0-6287 GCA_003140315.1 Hyphomicrobiales bacterium | reverse complement strand
AGAATAAATATGAACTCGTCCTTCCAGCGGTCTGCGTGTGCGGCTTGATGTCGCGTCAATCACGTCGGTCCGTAATCAATGCCCGCAATGAACACAACCCGACTCCTCGACCATGCGTTTTGGTGCCATGCGAATGTTTGGGTTATTTCTTTCTCGGGTCGTCGGCGGGATTGACGTAGTTGATGCCGAACGGCCCGACGCCCGCCACTTGGACGATCACTTCCTCGTCGTTCGTCCAAACATAATGCGTATGTCCCGCCGGTAGCACAAACATCGCACCGGCCTTTAGGATTTCGCCTTTTTGAGGGTCGAATTTGTCACCCATGGCATTTTTCATTCGACCGCTGATAATTGTGACCGTTTCTAAAACGGGGTGGGTATGAGGTGGAACGTGATAGTTCGCTGGAAAAATCGTCCGCAAAATGAGGAACTCGGCCTTCGATGGATCACCTAGCAGGCGCACCGTAACAGCACCCTTCGGAAACATTGGGTTGGGCACAGACTTTAGCTCTTCGGTCTTGAATACAGTCATTTCACTGATTGAAGTCGACTTGTGCGCATCTTGCGACATCGCAGCAGGTGCGATCACCATAAGGGCTGTCGCGATCAAGACCTTTTTCATGACCCATCGGCATTCTCGGGCCACGTTCGCTATGCCCCGAAAGCGACGGCTGGCCGTCAAAATGTCGCCCGTCGCGAAGGGCCATTCGTGTCTTTCGCTGCGACGCAAAAGGCAGAGAGCTATATTATACGTCACATACTTCATTAAGAAAGCATCTCAGTTTTATGAGCAGGAGCGGAGGGCAGCGCCAGCCGTCTCTCCGCTTGAGATGTACGTCAGGCGATAGCGCAGGTAGGCCAGGGCTGGGATATGGACAGATGAGCCTTCCCTATCTGCCTTCCCTTTTCCTCGCTGATCGTATTCGAGGTTGTTCTGCTTTAAATTCAATGATTTATATTATTTTTCTTAACATCGGTTCCCCTGACGTCTGTCTTACCGTGCGGCAGGGTTTGGGTTTGCCTACAATCAAGAACTTTTCTCTTCTTAGCTTCTCCAAGAGTACGATAGCAAAAACCCGTTAATTCATCGCAACCAACCCATGCTCCGCCTCCAGCTTTGCAATCTGCCGCCGGAGTGGCATAGACGGTAACCAACGACGCGCATAACAAAGACATGGCGGTGAGAGCTATCAAAATGGACCTGCGACGCATGGAGATTCTCCGAGGTTTGAGACTGTGCTGCGGGCAGCGCGCGATAGGCGGAATGCGGAGGCCGCAACCTTCGCGATCCGAACCAACATAAATTGTTGAGAGCGATTTATGCTCACCGACGGCAACGGGCTGCCAATTGTTATAAGCGGCGATTTCGGTAGATCGCCGTTTTTGAGGCAACTCTCAGACAGGCAATGCGCTTGCCGATACATGGACGCTATGCTGTTTTTGACACGGAGTCACTGATGAAAGTTGCCGTTGATAAGTGTGGGCTGTGAGAAGGCGGGGCTTCCCAGTCGGTGCAAGCCCCAACCGGCAACCGCTCCAGTAAATCGTCAATGCCGCAATGCGTCATTTGACGGTGGCGAAATGACCTGAATTGTCGCTGACGGGTCAAAAGCTGAAAAGCTCGGGATGAGAAAATCTCGTCTGCTTATCCCTCAAGAGCGGACATTCGCCAGCACGCGCCGCATGTCCGAGAAGGGCTAACAGCAGACTCTTTACATCAGCAGCGTCCACCAGAAAATCCACTCTTGATCCACTCGAGCGCTGTCACGCCATCCGGCGGGTTGACGCAATCGGGCGGAAAGCGGCGCACATCAATGAGCTCAATTTGTCCCGTAACCGAGTTGCGATTCGTTGTTCCATATGCGGCTTCAGCAATTGCCTGCCGGCCATTCGCACGCGTCATGGCAATTGTGGAGCCAATACCCTGAAACGTCGAGCCAGCCAACGCAGATGCGACCACTGCCGGATCGGCGGTCGGGCCGGCCTTGTCCCAAGCGGCCTTCAGGCCAAGCAAGGCATTGGCCATGCCGTAGGCGGGGTAGATGGGTGCCACTTCGTACCGATCCCGGTAGGACGCTGTGAACCACCGGTTCATCTCCGTATCAGGAGCGAGCCAACCATGTGAGCCCCGGCCTCCTATTACGATGCCGTCTGGAACTGACGCAGCCAATCGTGACAGGCCGCTCTCGCCCGAGATCAATACCAAACGTGCGGACGGCAATCGAACTCGCGCTGCGTCCACCAACTTGAAAAGGTCGATGCCCCAGTTGGCCGAGTGCACGAGTCGCGCATCAGCTGTCTTCAAACTCTCCAGTGGCTCCTCGACCGCGGCAGAGTAGAGGGCAGCGAAGTGGCCGCCAACGTCTCTGGCTCCCGGTTGGAGTTGCAGCAGTGCTGCGCGGAACTCGGCCCAGCTATCCGTGCCCCAAGGGTAGTCTTGGTTTACGCCACCAAAAGCAATTCGGTTCACCCCGGGTAAGGTAGCCACATAGCGAGCCGCACCCACAGCATCGGGCGTCGTCGTTGTCTGCGTGCGAAATACCCAACTCCAGCGCTGCTGCGCATATAGCTGACTTGTGCCAGCACCAGATATAACTGTGAGCTGGCGCAGTTCTTCGGCAACGGGCGCAACAGCCATTACGGCTCCGCTTCCAACATAGCCCACAACCACCTCGGCGCCGTTTGCGTGAATGCGTCGGAATAGCTCGGCCTGCTCGCTAGGCGAACCGGCTTCGTCGTAAACGGTGAGCAACAGCCTCCGCCCGGCCAAACCCTTGGAGGAATACGGGGCGGGAAGTTCGGCACCTGTGTTAATTGCCTCCACGAGCAGTTCAGCGGCATTGCGGCCAGGAAGCCCGAAAGGACCCGCCGCTCGGCCCGACACGGGCGTGACTACGGCTATCCGAACTGGCTGGTCTGTCCGGGTGGCGCGAGGCGAAGCTTCTTGTGCGCGCGTCCCGCTTATCATCATCGAGCCAATGGTGCTTGCTGTCGTTCCCAAGATGAACATCCGCCGCTCAATGCTGCCCATCTTGCTTTCCTCCGAAAACAGGTATCGGCCGCCCAAAAGCTCTCAATATTGGTCCTCACCATGTGGACAGAGGCCCGGCCACGATCACCAGTCAGCTTTGGCCGATCGTTCCGGCTTCTATATATCCTTCCCGCAATGCGGGCCATCCCGACATTTGTTGGCATGTCGCTTACGGGTCACGAGCCACCGAGCCATCTCGCACGAGAATCTGCTGATGACCCCTATTCCCTGGAAGCGGACATCCTCCGGCTCGCACGGCAATCTCGTCCTCCTCTGTAACCGAGGAGTACGACCATGCAAGACGACGCCAATTCTGAGCGACCCACACTCAAGCGGATACCCTGGAACAAGGGAAAGTTAGTAGGGGCCAAGCCGCCCCTGCGGCAGAAGCACGTCTGGGCGATCCGGACCAAGCTCCAGATCGAGCAACGAACCCGTGATCTGGCGATGTTCAATTTGGCCATCGACAGCAAGCTGCGAGGCTGCGATGTCGTCGCTCTCAGGGTCGAGGACGTTGCGCCGAATGGTTATTCCTGCGATCGCGCGACCGTACGCCAGAAAAAGACCGGGCGGCCTGTCCGGTTCGAATTGACGGAACAGACCCGCCAGGCGGTGGACGACTACATCCGGGCGGCCAGTAAGAAGCCCGGCCAGTTCCTGTTCACAACCGGCCGAGGGCAGGAACGGGGTATGACTACGCGGCAATACGCTCGGCGTGTGTCTGAGTGGATTGCCAGCATCGGGCTGGATCCGCATCTGTTCGGCACCCATTCCCTGAGACGAACAAAAGCGACCCTGATCTATCGTCGGACTGGCAACCTGCGAGCCGTGCAGCTTTTGCTCGGTCACACCAAGATCGAGAGCACCGTCCGATATCTCGGCATTGAGGTCGATGACGCCCTTGCCATAGCGGAACAGGTAGACCTCTGATCTAGCCGGGCGGAGCCGGTCCGTTCCGCCCCGATTAGTTGCGCAAGATTTCNNGGGCCACAAGCAGACATCATCCATTCGCGCCTCTTGTCTGCTTTGCACCCGAAAGCGGACTTTCAACCCTCTCACTTGTGAGATTCCGTATCAAGTCGTTCTACTTCCAGACCTTGGGCGACGACAAGCTCACATGCGCGAGTTCAAGACGATCAAAGCCGCGACTGAGCCGCACAACGCGGAGGAAGCGCCAGCCTCGGTGGGCAAGGCGGGTGCCGCGTCACACGTCCGCGGCGGTATTCAGCCGCGGAAGGAACCAGGCCAGCAATCCCATCGCGGGAAGGTAGGAGCAAATCCGGTACACGGTCTCAATGCCTACTTGATCGGCGAGCGCGCCGAGCAGCGCGGCCGCAATACCGGCAACGCCGAAAGTCACGCCGTAGAAGAAACCACTCACCAGCCCGACGCGTCCCGGCAGCAATTCCAGCGCGTAGATCAGGATGGCCGCGAAGGCGCTCGACATGATCAGGTTGATCACGATCGTCAGCACGCCGGTCCAGAACAAGTCCGCGTATGGCACGATCAGCGTGAAAGGCAGCGCGCCAAGAATCGAGAACCAGATGATCGGCTTACGGCCGATCCGGTCGCCGACGATGCCGCCGCCCAGCGCTCCTGCGGCCGATGAAGCAAGGAATAGGAACAGCATCACTTGTGATGTCTGGATCGAAATGCCGAACTTGCCCATCAGATAGAAGGTGTAGAACGATGTGAAGCTCGCCGTGTAGGCATACTTCGAAAACAGAAGAATGATCAGAACGGCGACCGCCACAATGACGGACCGCGAGGGCCGCGCGGCAGATCCGGTATCGGTCCCCCGCCCGACATCGACCTTTCTTGGCGGGCGCGGAGGGATGCGGACATCGGAGCGCGCGATCCAGATCATTAGCAGGATGGCGACGAACGCCGCGACCGAGAACCGCGCGAGACTTGTTTGCCCGAACGGCACGATGACGAAAGCCGCAAGCAATGGCCCAAGCGCGCTCCCGGTCTGTCCTCCAATCTGAAAGACGGCTTGCGCAAGGCCATGCCGCCCGCCGGACGCATTGCGGGCCACACGCGTGGCCTCCGGATGGAAGATCGACGAGCCGAGGCCGACGAAAGCTGACGCGAGCAACAGCAACCCGTAGCTCCCCGCGTAGGCGAGTGCGATCAGACCGATCAGACTGCAGGTCATGCCGGCGACCATCGAATAGGGCATCGGATGCCGGTCGGTCACGAAGCCGACGCACGGCTGAAGCAGCGACGCCGAGACCTGGAAGGTCAGCGTGATCAGCCCGATCTGGATGTAGTCGAGTTGATAGCTCTGCTTGATGATCGGATAGATCGCCGGGATCAGCGACTGGATCGTGTCGTTGAGCAAGTGCGTGACGCTGAGCGCGACCAGCACCGACAACGTGGCCTGCCGGGGCACCGCCCCCGAAATCGAGAGTGTCATCGCACCGTTGTTAGTGCGAGCGCCCTATTTCGGCAACCTTGGTAAGCTCTCAGGGAACTGCGTCCGAAGCAGCGCAGCTATACTGAATCGACCGCGCAGGCTACCATCTGCGGCGATGTCGATCATGGTGAGCCATACGATATCGCGGGCACGCAATGCACCACGACGGCAAGATCATCGCGGCCGACGGATGTCGCTCAAGCCCCAACAGCGGCGTGAAAGCGACATGCCGGCATGTCCGCATTGGGTCCAGACTCGGAAGCCGCTGCACGTAAGCAAGGAGTCCGCTTCACCCACGATGAGCGGACATCCAACACCCGAGACGATAGGTCCGCCTCGGGCCAGGAGCGACCAACGTCCCTTTTGGGGTGCATGAAATTGGTGTAGCCTCGCCACTCTCGCAAGCCGAGCTAGGCCATGCCGTGGTCAATTTGCGGGTTCGGGACCGAGTATTTCGGCCAGCGTGAGCTGCAGCCGGATGGCTCCTACGTGACGACGGAGTTCTTGACGGCGCTCGGCTTCCCGCTTTTGCCGCTGGGATCGCAGCGGATTCGGGATGTCGGGCCTGCTTCCTTTGGGCCGGGCGGCGTAGGGTGATCTCCCGGCAACAGTACGAGGTAAGGGCGGCAGCGATCAATTGGCGGCAGGTTCTCAACGTCTATCTGGGAGCGATCGGCCTTCTGATCACGATCCTTCTGGCGCTCGCGAGTCCGGCCCTGCTCCTCATCGCCCACGACAAGGATCCGATCCTGCGGCTCATTGGGATCGCCGTGCTGATTCTCGCTGCCATGGCGGTCGCCGCCTCGCAGCGTCAATGTGTTTCGGCATGGAATAAGG